>CAYXMJ010000046.1:15957-17320 GCA_964465915.1 uncultured Acidimicrobiaceae bacterium | reverse complement strand
GAGCATCTCGGGTCGGGGAAGGTACGTGAGATCTACCGGGTCGACGACGATCGACTGCTGATCGTTGCCACGGATCGGATCTCTGCATTCGACGTGGTGATTCCCAACCCCATCCTCGACAAAGGCCGCGTCCTCACCGGGCTGTCGCTCCACTGGTTCGCCACACTCGACACGCCCCACCACCTCCTCTCTGCCGACCCGCACGATGTCCCCGGCCTGACCGCCGGCCAGCACCACGAACTCGCCGGCCGCATGATGCTGGTGAGAGCCGCCGAGGTCATCCCGATGGAGTGCGTGGTCCGCGGTTACCTCTACGGCTCATCGTGGAAGGAGTACCAGGCAGGCGGCGGACCAACCACCGAGCATCTACCGGCCGGGCTCAACATGGCCGACCGCCTTGACCAGCCGATCTTCACGCCCGCTACCAAAGCCGAATCCGGACACGACGAGAACCTGACCGAAGCCGAGGCGCGCGAGTTCATCGGCAGCGACCGTTACGACGAACTGCGGAGCCGCAGCCTCGAGATCTACGCTCGGGGTGCTGAATACGCCGCGGCCCACGGGATCATCTTGGCCGACACCAAGTTCGAGTTTGGCATCGTCGATGGCGAGATCATCCTCATCGATGAAGTCCTCACCCCCGACTCGTCCCGCTACTGGCCGGCCGATGCGTGGGCACCCAACGCCACGATGCCATCGTTCGACAAGCAGCCCGTCCGTGATTGGCTCGAAGCCGCCGAATGGGACAAGACTCCGCCAGCGCCCGAGTTGCCCGACGAGGTCGTCACCGACACCCGGCGTCGCTACATCGACGTCTACGAGCGGCTCACCGGGCACAGCTTCGCCGAGTACCTCCGCGAGCTCGGCGCTCTCGACCCAACGGAATAGCCACCCCATCCCGCACCGATTGGAGCGCAGCCCCACAATGAGGTTCAGAGTCAACATCACCCGCAAGGAAGGTCTGTCGGATCCCGAGGGCGTCGAGACCGCCCGTGCCCTGGCCGACCTCGGGTACGACGAGGTGGGGGAAGTCCACTTCGGGCGGATCATCACTCTCGAGCTCTCCGGCCATGACGCCGCCACGGCGACCGCCCGGATCACCGAGATGTGCGAACGCCTCCTCGCCAACCCCGTCATCGAGGACTACACCATCGAGGAGATCGAGTGAAGACGGCCGTCGTCGTCTTCCCCGGCTCCAACTGCGAGCACGACGTCGTGTACGCCCTCGGGTTGCTCGGCGCCGACGCCGAGTTGGTGTGGCACCGCGAGACCGACCTGAGCGAGTTCGATGGTGTCGTCCTCCCGGGTGGCTTCGCCCACGGTGACTACCTGCGCACCGGCGCGATCGCCCGGTTCTCCCCCG
>CAYXMJ010000046.1:0-15857 GCA_964465915.1 uncultured Acidimicrobiaceae bacterium | reverse complement strand
TCGACCAACAGCATCGCCGGTCTCTCCAATGCGGCCGGCAACGTCGCCGGGATGATGCCCCACCCTGAGCGGGCGATCGAGGACATCCTCGGCTCGAGCGACGGCAGGGTGCTGCTTGAGTCCTATGTCGCCACTCTCGAGGCCGGAGTTCCGGCGTGACAGCAACCGTTCCGGCCCACATCCAACTCGGAATGACCGACGACGAGTACGAAGCCGTCATCGATCTGCTCGGACGCGAGCCGCGTCCAGCCGAACTCGCCATGTACTCGGTGATGTGGTCCGAGCACTGCTCCTACAAATCATCGCGTGCCTGGCTCGGCCGCTTCCCCACCGAGGCCTCTTGGGTTGTCGTCGGCCCCGGCGAGAATGCAGGCGTGGTCGACCTCGGTGACGACTGGCTGGCGGCCCTGCGGATCGAGAGTCACAACCACCCATCGTTCGTTGAGCCGTATCAGGGCGCGGCAACCGGCGTCGGCGGCATCCTGCGCGACGTCTTCACCATGGGTGCTCGACCCGTGGCCGTGTGGGACCCAATCCGGTTCGGCTCGCTGGCCGATCCACACAACCGCTACCTGCTCGCCGGCGTTGTCTCGGGGATCGCCGGCTACGGCAACGCCGTCGGAGTCCCCACCCTCGGCGGCGAGGTCGAGTTCGCCGACTCGTACGCCAAGAACCCCCTCGTCAACGTGATGGCGCTCGGCCTGCTCAAACGCGACCAACTGGTGCTCAGCGCCGCCTCCGGAGTGGGCAACGTCGCCGTGCTGCTCGGCGCCACCACCGGGCGCGACGGGATCGGCGGCGCCTCGATCCTGGCGTCGGCCAGCTTCGACGCTGAGTCGGGCACCAAGCGGCCCTCGGTGCAGATCGGCGACCCCTTCGAAGAGAAGAAGCTGATCGAAGCCTGCCTCGAGCTCTACGAGAAGGGTCTCGTAGTAGGTATCCAGGATCTCGGCGCCGCTGGTATCTCGTGCGCCACATCGGAGTGCGCCGCCAACGGCGGGATGGGGATGGACGTCGACCTCGACGACGTGCAGCTGCGGGAACACGACATGAACGCGGGCGAGATCCTCATGTCTGAATCGCAGGAGCGGATGCTGGCCATCGTGACGCCGCAGGACGTCGACGAGGTGCTTGCCCTCGCCGAGAAGTGGGAAATCAACGCCTCGACCATCGGCACCGTCACCGAGGGGGGCACGCTCATCGTGAGCCAAGATGGCGACGTCGTCGCCGAGGTTCCGGCCGCTTCGCTGAGCGACGACGCCCCGCTGTATCGCCGCCCGGCGGAACGTCCCGCTTGGCTCGACGCCACCTGGGCTGATACCGCGCAGCTGCCCGCCGCGCTCGACGTCGCCGACGCCATGCTCAGGATGCTCGATGACCCCGCGCTCGGCGACCGCTCGTGGATCTACGAGCAGTACGACCACCAACTCTTCCTCAATACCGTGATCGAGCCCGGCAACGACGGCTCGCTGATGCGGATCAAGGGGACGAGCAAGGGTCTGGCCGTATCCACCGACGGCAACGGGCGGCTCTGCTACCTCGACCCGCACCGGGGAGGTGCCCGCCTCGTGTACGAGTCGGCGCTCAACGTGGCCGTCACCGGGGCTCGGCCGTACGCGGTCGTGGACAATCTCAACTTCGGCAACCCCGAGAAGCCCGAGGTGATGTGGCAATTCCTCGAAACGGTCGAGGGCATGTCGGAGACCTGCGAGGCGCTCGGGGTGCCGGTCATCGGCGGCAACGTCTCGTTCTACAACGAGACCGACGGGGTCGACATCTACCCCACCCCGGTGGTCGGCATGCTCGGCTTCTGCGACCCCATGCCCGCCGATCCGCCGCGACTCGACCAGGCACGTGACGGCATGGTGGTCTGGGTCATCGGGCCGGAGAAACCCGTCGACTTCGCCGCGTCAGCCTACGACCGGGTGATCCTCGACCACCTCGGCGGCCGGCCTGCCGACGTCGACCACGAAACCGGACCGCAGGTGATTGGCGCAGCCGCCGACCTCGCCCATGGTGGCGCGCCGGTGCTGCACGATGTTGGATCGGGCGGCGTCGCCGTTGCCATCGCCGAGATCTGCATCAAGTCCGGTGTCGGGGTCGAACTCGACAACAGCGACTGGCGAGCCTGGTTCAGCGAATCGCCTCATCGCGTCCTCGCCGTGCTCCCGGCCGACGAAACCCCCGACGTCGGCAACCTGCCCCTCCGCCGGCTCGGCACGATGGGCGGTGACCGCATCGACTTCGGCCGCCACGGGTCGACCTCCCTCGCCGCTGCCGCCCAGGTCTGGCACGACGCGATACCCCGCCGCATGAACTGAGTGCGCCCCAGAAGGCTGCGCACCACCCCGCGCCGTAAGCGCTCGGCGCGGCTACAGCTGTCACCCCTTCGGCTGTTCAGCGCTCTGCCGAGGTTGCCGATACCTCGGCATGCGAGCCGGGAACCCTGCTCATGTCGCCAGACGTCTGCATTACATGCGACGGATTCTGCTCCTGATGGCCACTGTGGTGGTCGCCGGCGCCTGCGGGGCCGGTGACACACACGGCACCCTCGGCCCCGAGACGACGACAACGGCAGAAGCAAGCCAGGGACTCGGGGCTCTCGCCGCCGCTCGAGCGCAGTGGGATGCGTCCGCACCGACCAACTACGTAGTGACGCAGTGGGACCGCTGTGATGGGTGCCCGACCGAGCCACAGACGGTGGCCGTCCGTGAAGGAGAAGTTGTCTCGCTGGCATCAACGGAGACCGAGACCATCGAGGACGTGTTCGCCACCATCGAGGACGCAATCCGCGGCGGAGCCGACGTCGAAGTCGTGTACGACGAGGCGCTGGGATACCCGACACGCTTGGTCATCGACCTCGACGGTGCCGGGTCGCCCGACGTCGACTTGGAGCTCGGCGAACTCGAAGCGATGCCGATTGTCGAGACCCTGGAGGAGTTGCTCGCCGCCAAGCAACTCTGGGAAGCGCACAACCTCACGTCGTATCGGTACATCTTCCGCGCCGATTGCACCTGTCCGGATGGCGGAACCTTCGAGGTCGAGGTGCGTGATGGTGATGTCAAGGCTGTTCGCCCGCTCGATGCAGCCGCCGAGACCAGCGACTTGCACCCGACTGAGCTCGATGCGGCGTTCGCCGATCTCGAGACGTGGTTGGTCGATTCGGGTCCATTGATTGCGGATGGACTCTTGGCGGTCGACGTGCGGATGGACCCCAAGTACGGATATCCGCGGTGGTTCCGCATCGAAGGCGCCGATATCGACTCAGAGAGGTTCGCTGGCAAATTCACCCTCATCGTCACACTCGATCTGGTGACAACCCTGCCCGCTCCGCCATCGTTGGACCTGCGTGAAGTGACCGATGCCCGCGCTCGATGGCAACGGGCTGCCGTCACCGACTACCAGTACGTCGTCACCGTCCACTGCGAGTGCTCAGAGGACGAGCGTGGCCCCTTCCTCGTCACCGTGCGCGAAGGTGAAGTCGTCTCCGCGGCGCGCACCACAGACGGCAGGAACGCGCCGGACCACGCTGTGACGATCGACGGCGTGTTTGACGTCATCGAGCTCAGTATCGCTGAGAACGTCGACGTCGACGTGACGTACGATCCCATCCTGGGCTATCCGGTCCTTGTGATCCTCGACCCGGAGGCCGTCGCCGTCGACGGCGGCGTCGCCTTTACGATCAGCGATTTCGTCACTGGAACCTGATGGTGCAACCTGGCGCAACGCCATCCCCCGCCGCATGACATAGGGTTTTGGCGGACCATGGCGCATCATGATGCGCTCATGTCCGCCAAAACCCTCTTTGCCCGGGGGCTCGGCACGACGTTTGTTGCGATGGGCATCGTCAGTGACAGCATCTACGCGCTGGCCGCCGGCAGCCTCGGCAGTTGGCTGCGTCGTCGTCCCGGGGTGATGCAGGTGCAGCGCTACTTCGCCGGCACGATCTTCATCGGGCTCGGAGTCGCCACCGCGCTGTCGGGCGGCAAGGACTGAGTGCTACACCGGCAGCCCGAGGCCACGGGAGATGATCAGCCGTTGGATCTCGGAGGTGCCTTCGCCGATTTCGAGGATCTTGGCGTCACGGTAGAACCTGGCGACCCGGGTGTCGTCTATGAAGCCGGCGCCGCCGAAGATCTGCGTGGCGATCCGGGTCGCATCAACGGCGGCCTCCGAGGCGAACAGCTTGGCGATGGCGGCGGCTTGTTTGATCGGCCGGCCCTGATCCTTGAGTGAGGCGGCCTTGTAGGTCAGCAGGCGGGCCGCTTCAACCTTGGTCTCGAGATCGGCGCACTTGAAGGCGACTGCCTGATAGCGCCCGATCGGTCCGCCAAAGGCTTGGCGGGTCTTGGCGTACGCAACCGACTCCTCGAGGCAGGCTTGGGCGAGACCCACCGACAGCGCCCCGATAGCGATCCGGCCGTCGTCGAGGGTCGCCAAGAACTGGTGGAAACCTCTGCCCCGCTCCCCCAGCAAGCTCTCGGCCGGAACCCGACAGTCGTTGAACGCCAGCGGATGGGTGTCTGAGGCGTGCCAACCCATCTTGCGATAGGCCGGTTCGACGACAAGACCTTCCGTCCCGGCGGGGATCATGATCGAGCTGATCTCGTCCGGCCCGGTACGGGCAGTGACGGTGATGACCGAAGTCAGGTCGGTCCCCGAGTTGGTGATGAAAGCCTTCGAGCCGTTGATCACCCACTCGTCGCCATCGAGCACGGCCTTGGTTCGAGTTGCGCCGGCGTCGCTGCCGGCCTCATCCTCGGTGAGGCCAAACCCAGCCAGGGCCCGTCCGGCGAGCAGATCCGGCAGCCAGCGCTCCTTCTGCTCGGGTGATCCGAACTCTGCGATCGGGTTGATCCCGAGCCCGACCGCAGCCTCGAGGGTGATCCCCATCGACTGATCAACCCGGCCGATCTCCTCGATGGCAACACACAGGCTGGTGAAGTCGGCGCCTTGACCCCCGTATTCAGGGTCGAAGGGCAATCCCATCAGGCCGAGGTCGCCCATCTTGCGGACGACGTCGCCGGGGAACACGTGCTCGCGGTCCCACCTCTCGGCGTGAGGCGCGATCTCCTGCTCGGCGAATTCTCGCACCACCTTGCGAAACGCCTCATGCTCGGCGGAGAGCTCGAAACCCACTGGACTGTCTCCTTTGTACGGGGCCGGGTGCCATTGCCCGGGAGCGCAATCCGCAATGTAGCGCCGACGCCCGGCCCATCCCCACCTGCCGCGGAATAGCCGTCGTAGAGCGGTAGTTTGGCTTCCACCATGACCGACTCAACGCAGGCGACCACCGTCTGCTACCGCCATCCAGACCGCCCGACCCGTCTCGCCTGCAGCGAGTGCGGCAGGCCGATCTGCGTCGAATGCTCGCACGACGCCGCGGTCGGTCAGAAATGCCCAGAGTGCTCGAAGGCACCCGGCCGATATCGGGTGATCAACGCCCGCAATACCACGGGGCCGCAGGCGGGCTTCACCGGAGCCCCGGTATCACTGACGATTCTCATCATCACTGTCGCCGTGTACGCCATCCAGTTCGTCTCACCCGATGCTCGCGAATGGCTCTACACCAACCTCCAGCACGACAACGCGGCGCTGGCCACCGGCGAGCTGTGGCGGATGGTGACCCACGCCCTCCTCCACTCCCAGGGCTCGCTGATGCACATCCTGTTCAACATGTACGCGCTCTACCTCTTTGGACCTGCGCTCGAGCGCCAAGTAGGCAGCGCCCCGTTCGGCATCTTCTACCTAGCCGCAGCCGCAGCCGGCAGCGCGGCGGCCTTCCTCCTCGGACCACCGTCGATGCTGGCCGTTGGAGCCTCGGGGGCCATCTTCGGTCTGTTCGGCGCATGGATCTACATCAGCTGGCGGCTGCGCAACACCGCAGGCGGACGCTCCCGGTTCAACCAGATCTTCATCTTGCTGGCAATCAACCTGGCGCTTCCCCTGTTCGTCAACGGCATAGCCTGGCAGGCTCACCTTGGTGGACTCCTCGCCGGTCTCCTCATGGCCTGGGCGTGGGGCAAGTTCGCCGTCGGCAGTTCCAACCCGCGCCTGTGGCGTAGCGTGATCGCCGCTGCAGTCCTGGTCGCTTCGGTGGCAGCGGTCGCCATCGCAGGACCGATCACCACCGAGGCGGCGGCGTGCGGTGATCTCGTCGCCGAGATCCAACAGAGCACTGAGCTATCGATGGGGCGCCGCACCGAAGTGGCGTCGGTAGCTTTCGACCGTGCCTTCCTGGCCAGCGCCCAAGGCCACACCGCCGAAGAGAACCTCTGCTGGCTCGTTGCCAACATCGAGCTCCAGCCCAGCCTCGAGACTCTCATCCGTTCCAACTCGATCGAAGAGCTCTACGTATTCAGCTCGCAGTGACCACAGTTCAGCCGGTCACGAAGTCGACGATCCGGTCGGCGACGTAGCCGGCAGTATCACCGAACAGGAAGGTGATGTGGTTGCCGGGGAACTCGGCGTACTCACCGTGTTGGAGCCGCTCCATCGTCAGCTTTGCCTTGTCCTCGGGCACGATCGGCGGATACCCGGGCGGGCCAAATGGCTCCGTGGCACGAATGAACAGCATGGGTTGCTCGATCCGTCCCACGGTGTGATGCCAGTCGACCTCGAGCGTCCCTTCAACCGCCTGGCGGATGTTGTCCGGGCGGCACACCGACTGGACGCGACCATCGGGGAGCTCCTCCAGGTCGGACTGGTAGAAGACCTCGAGGGCCGGGTCCCACACCCAACCCGCGTAGTAGGGCATGCCTTTGACCAGGCTGATGTATTCGTCCCATGAGGGGAAGGTCATCTCGAGCCGATCGAGCGTTGGCTTGATCTGCTCCAACACCGTCGGGTCGACCTCCGCCGGCGCGTCGATCACCACTCCGCGCTCGATCCGCTCCGGGTAGTACGCCGCCATCACGTAGGTGAGCAGCCCGCCAAACGAGTGGCCCCCAAATGCCACCCGATCGATGTCGAGGGCATCCATCGCCCCGATCATGTCGGCGGCGTGGTCTGCCATCGTGTAGCCGTTGGCCGGCTTGTCGCTGGCTCCCCGGCCCCGCAGATCAAAGGCAATCACATGCAGGCGTGGCGCCAGGCGATCCATCAGCGACAGATAGAAGTGTGCCCCGGCCGCCAGACCCGGCGCCAGCAGCAGGGTCGGCCCGTCACCGGGCCGCTCCAGGTAGTGGAGCCTGATCCCGTTGGTTTCGACGTAGTTGCCCATAGTGGGTCACTCCTCCTGGTATTCGTCTCGGATCACCCGACGCAGCGTCTTGCCGGA
The DNA here is from genome assembly GCA_964465915.1 of uncultured Acidimicrobiaceae bacterium. GTDB lineage: Bacteria > Actinomycetota > Acidimicrobiia > Spongiisociales > UBA5794 > CAVPHV01. The sequence continues at coordinate 8,578 of CAYXMJ010000046.1, read as the reverse complement.
CACACTGAGCGGGAAGTCGTCGAGTACCACCACCTCGCGCAGCTTCTGATACCGCGCCGACACTCGTTCGTTCACCCAGTCCCGCAGATCATCCTCCGACACGCCGGTTTCCCCGACGAGGCGGACCGCCGCCACCGGCGACTCACCCCACCGGTCGTCATCTGCCCCAAAAACCGCAACGTCGGCGACGGCCGGGTGCTGAATGACAATCTCCTCGATGTCGCGGGGGTAGACGTTGACCCCGCCAGAGATGATGAGGTCCTTCTTACGGTCGACGAGGAACAGGAAACCGTCCTCGTCGACGTACCCCAGGTCGCCGCTGTACAGCCAGCCGTCCTTGATCGCCTCGGCGGTGAGGTCGGGCCGCTTGTAGTAGCCGGGCATCGTGATCGGTCCCCGACCGATGATCTCGCCGACCTCGCCGGCCGGCAGATCGTTGCCGTCAACGTCGACGATCCGCATCTCGTAGAGCGGCGGCGGTACACCAACAGAGCCGGGCTTGGCCGGGAAGTCGTCGCGGTCGAGCACCGTGACGAACCCCTCGGTCAACCCGTAGAGCTCGTAGAACCGGCCGGGCAGGCGGCGGGCAAACTCCTGTTTGTGTTCGAGGTGGAGCGGAGCCCCGACGGAACAGACCATCTCGAGGTCGGGCAGATGCGCTTCATCGAAGTCGGGATGCTCAAGCATCGCAATGATCTGCGACGGAACTGCCATCACATGGGTCACATTCTCGGCGGCAATCAGGTCGATCATCTCTCGGGCATCGAATGCCGGCATCAACACATAGGTCGCGCCGAGGTAGAACGCCGGCATCAGCGTCAGGAAGGCGCCGTTGAAGACCAACGACCCCGAATGGAGGATCACGCTCTCCGGCTTGATCCGATACGACGCACTGAACCCGGTGGCGTAGGCCTCGCGGATCGCGTGGGTGTGCACGATCCCCTTGGGTAGTCCGGTTGTGCCGGAGCTGTAGATGATGTTGTAGATGTCCTCGTTGTCGACGTCGACCCACGGTGGGTCCTCGTCGGACGCCGCGGCGGTCAGCGCCTGGTAATCGCGGTAGGTCTCATCACCGGACCGGTCGATGAGGATGAACCGGTCGGAAGATACGTTGATCCGGTCACGAACCGCATCGAACTCGGGGGTGAGGCGGGACATCGTGATCACCGCAGCAGTGTCGGCGTCGTTGATCAGGGTGACGAGCCCGTCGCCGCGCAGCAGCGGGCTGAGCGGAACCACTGCGATGCCGGTCTTTGCGGCGGCCTGGTAAACCTCGAGCACTTCGAGGGAGTTGTCGAGCACTATGGCGAGCTTGTCGCCTCTTGCGAGGCCCAGGCTCAGCAGCGCGTTGGCGAGCCGGTTGACCCGCAGATTGAACTCGGCATTCGTGAAGCGCCGACCCTGAAACACGACCGCGGTGTGGTTTGCTCGATAGATCGCATGACGACCGAGCAGGGTATTGATGGCCATGGTGTGGTCGGTCCTCCTCCGCGCCTCATCTGTTGGCGCCGATGGTATCGGCAAAGGCGGCCACGGAACGAGGGCCTAAAGTGAACCGACGTCGATGCTGGTCAGATACTCCCGATCCTGGCATATGCTGGCCCTGCTCAACCCGCCAACAAGGACGCCCAGTGCCCAAGCGCTTCGCCATCATCATCCTCGGTTTCGCCATCCTCGCCGCGGCCTGCGGCGGCGATGACAACGGCTCGCAAGTGGCCTCGCTCGAGAACGAGACATCCACCACCGTCGCCGACGGGAACGGACAGACCTCCACCGAGGAAACCGAGCAGGCCATCATGGAACTCACCGCGTGCCTGCGCGACAACGGTCTCGACATCGATGACCCCACGGTGGATGCCAGCGGCAACGTCGACTTCGGCAGCTTCGGCGATCTTGCCGACGTCGACGAGGAAGTCGCCGAACAGGCGCTCGACGCCTGTCGCGATCTTCTCGATGGTGTGACGCTCGGGTTCGCCGACCAGATCGACTTCACCGCGATCGAGGATGGTCTGCTGGAGTACGCCACTTGCATGCGGGACAACGGGTTCGATCTCCCCGATCCGGACTTCAGCCTTGACGCCTTCTTCGGCGGCGGACCCGACGGTGAACAGCAGGGCCCGTTTGGCGATATCGACCCCGAGGATCCCGCCTTTGTCGCGGCCAACGAGGAATGCGAATACATCCTCACCCAGATCTTCAGCGGCGTGCTCGGCGGCGGATAGCTCCCAGCCCGCACCGTGCGAGACTGTCGCGATGCAGCCGCCCGCCGTCGGAGAAACCCACTCGACCACCATCACGTTCACGCAGCGCAACTTCGATGAGTTTGCGCTGCTGAGCGGCGACAACAACCCCATCCACGTCGATCCGGGCTTCGCGGCGCGCACCGCCTTTGACCGCACCGTGGCGCACGGGATGGCCCTGTTCGGCGTTCTGGACGCGGCGACTTCGCAGTGGCTGGGTGCGCCGATGGCGGCCGTGAGCCAGGAGTTGATGTTCACCGCGCCGACCTTCACCGACGAACCCGTCACGATGGACCTCGCGGTGAGCGCAGCGAGCGACGACGGCATCGAAGTTGTCCAACGCATGACTAGACCAGACGGCGTCCAGACCTGCGTCGGTGCCGCCACTCGGGGCCACCTACCCGGAGCAGCCGTCGACAACGGGCCAAGCCCAGCTCGTGACTCGGGAAAGAGCTTCCGTGGGCTCGAAGTTGGCATGACCGCCGAAATGACCCGCCGCTACAGGGCAGCCGACATCGCCACCTACCTCGGCTTGATCGACGACCCCAACCCAAGCTACCGCGGGCAGAGGGCCTTCGTGCCCCCGCCGCTCCTCGGCGGGCTGATCTCGTGCCTGCTGGGAGTCGAACTGCCCGGGCCTGGGACCAACTGGCTCAAACAGCGCTACCTGTTCCACGATCCGGTTGCAGCCGGCGACCCGGTGACGGGGCGGGTCGAGATCGTTCGCCTCCGGCCGGAGAAGGCCTTGGTCAATCTCCGCACGGAGTGCACCACGCCTCGGGGAGTAGCCGTGAGCGGAGAGGCCCTCGTGCTCGTCGCCGACTTGGTGACGAGCGACGAGCAGTAGCGGGCTCAGAAACCCTCGGCCGGTTGCCAGAGTTCGATTCGGTTGCCTTCGGGGTCCCAAGCCCACCCAAAACGGCCGTTCTCGTCCTCATGCCGGAGGTCGTCAACCTTGACTCCGGCGAGGATCAGACGGTCGAGCAGGGAGTCGAGATCATCGACCCGGTAGTTGATCATGAACCCCGCGGTTGCCGGCCCGAAGTACTCGGTGTCTTCCGGAAACGGTGCCCACACAGTGCTGCCGGCGTGGTCGCCACCCCAACGCATCACCACAAAGCCTTCGGCGTCCGGTTCGATTCCGAGGTGTTCGACGTACCATTCCTCGAGCTTCTGAGGGTCCATGGATCGAAAGAACACCCCGCCGATCCCGGTGACTCGCGCCACGGTTCCTCCTGGTCTTGGGACGCCACCAACGCTAGCCAGGCGGTACCGTGGGCGGCATGGAAAGCGCCCGAAACCGGATCAAAGCAGCCTTCGACGGTTGGGGAGCCGCCGGGAAGCCCAACAAGGACCGCGAGCGTTTCGACCTGCTCGCCGCCGAGGCGGCAGAGGCGGGAGTGCAGTGGCAGGACCTCACCCAAGATGGCTATCAAGCTCCCGGCGATCTGCGGGCCGGTGGCATCCAGGTCCACTACGACTGGAAGTGGCGCACCAACGAGTTGCAGCGCAGGCTGGACGTGGCGGGCGAGTCTCGGTGAGTTCGCCGTCACCCATGCCACAGCCGGATGAGTCTCCCGCCCGGAGGAGAGGTTCCTGGCCCTTGATCCTCGTGATCGCCGTAGTGGCCGTGGCAGCACCGATCGTCATCTTGGGGTGGACGCTCTTCGTCACGTTCCGAGAGCCGTGGGGTGACATGGAACGCGCGCTCGCGGAGCTGCCCATTCCCGCCGGCTATTCCTTCGAGTCGGAGATTCGGTATGGCGCAGACCTTCTCTTCCTGGATCCGCCGTCGGTCCACCGAACCTACTCCGCGGTCGACGATGCGGAAGCCATCAAAGCCGGACTCTGCACCGCTGCCGATATGAACGACGCAACCGTGACGCTCTCCGACGAGACGACCTGTCGGGCGACCACCTCGGCACCACCGTCGCTGATCGAACGGGTCGTGTTTTGGAACGGTGGCTACACGGTGACCATCGTTACCTCAGATGACCCGCGAGAGGACTACCCGGTCGTGCTCACCGTCAGCGTCTCCGAGTAAGCCGGGGAGCCATCGCCCGAGAGACTGACAACAGGCTCTGGTCGGTCGGGCCGGAAGGCGCTACAAACAGGGATGTGATCGCAAGAGCGGCGTGCTGCCTCATCGTGTTGGCATCAACAATGGCCGGTTGCGCGGACAACGCTACCGCTCCGGTAGTCGCAGACGAGCCGACCATAACAGTGACCACTCTGGCCCCAACACCTCCCGCGGGGACGGCACGGTTGCTCTTTGTCGGCGACATCATGCTGGGACGGAGGGTGGCTCCGATCGCGATTGCTGAGGGACCCGACCTGCTCCGCGATATCCGGTTCGTCGTCTCGTCGGCCGACGTGGCCACAGCCAATCTCGAATCGCCGCTCACCAACCGGCCGCATCTGTCGGACAACCCCAACGAGCTCGAAGCCGCCCCCGAGACAGCCGCACTCCTGGCCGGGGCCGGGTTCGACCTGGTGTCGGTGGCCAACAACCACGCAACCGACGCTGGATCGGAAGGACTTGCCGACACCCTCGTTGCATTAGCGGCCGCCGGAGTGGAGCCACTCGGCGCAGGGGCAACGACGGTGGATGCCGGGCGACCCGTCGTGCGCGACGTCGGCGAACTCCAAATCTCCTTCCTCGCCTATGACGCCACCGGGGTTGGAGTCCCGGCGACGGAGACCACTGCCGGGGTGGCCGCCTACTCGCCCGACACGGCACAGGCCGCGGTCACCTCGGCTGCGGCGACCTCCGATCTGGTCGTTGTTTCGATCCACGGCGGCGTGGAGTACCTGCTCGACACCGACCCGATCATCGACGACATTGCCGACGACCTCGTGGTTTGGGGCGCCGACGTCGTGTGGGGACACGGCGCGCACGTTCCCCAGCCGGTCGCAGCCGTCCCGGCGGTGAGTGGACGACGCGCCGTCGTGGCAACCAGCCTCGGCAACTTCCTCTTCGACCAGCAACGGCCGGCCTCCCAGACAGGTCTCGTCCTCGAGGTGCTGGCCGGAGCAGATGGCGTTGTGGCCTATCGGGTCGGTCGAGCCGAACACGACGACCTCCGTCCGCGATTCGTGCGTTGGGACTTGCCCACCGGCGACGCCGCATTGCTCGATCAGGAGTGGTGGTCGCTCGTCAACGCCCCTCCGGTGGAGCCACCAGCTACGGCCGACGTCACCGGATTTGCCATGGGCGACGTCGTCACGGCCGGAGTGGGCGATGCCACCGGCGACGGCACCGATGACGTCGTCATCTCCTACCGACACCCATTCCGGGTCAACCCGGTCAACCAACTCTCCCCCGATCGGTTGTGGGCCGATGCAGCCGGGCGGAGCGCTCATCTCGGAGTCTTCACTGTCGGGAGCCTCGATCCGGTGTGGGCCGCCGGCACACTGCAGCGTCCCGTGGCCCACTTCGCCGTCTGTGATGGGAGCCTCGCCCTGGCATTTGATTCGCTCGACGACCGGACCGTCGTGGCAACCGGAGGATGGACCTGGTGGAGCTTCGGGTTTGCCGTTGCACCCGAACTCGCGGGTCCGGGACGGCCGGTGTGCGGGGACGTCGACGATGACGGGAGTTTCGACCCGATCATTCTCGATCGCTGAACACACCGACCTTCGCCCCTTTCTCGAGCGTCGGCGTGGGCGCATCATGGAGATATCACGCCACGGCGCGCGGCGGCCGCATCGTGGTCAGTTTGGTCACGTCCGCCCGAAGGTGGTGACTGGTCATGCGACGCCTCATGGTCCTTCTCGTTGTCGGCACATTGGCGGCCGCTTCGTGCAGCGGTGATGACGCCGAGCCCACGACAACATCCGAAGTCTCGGCGACCACGAGTTCGTCGATCGCGACGCCGCCGGTGACAACCACCACCAGTCCGCCGCGGACCACCACAACGACCGCCGCCGGAGCCGGTGGACCTCAACCGCGGCCGGTGGGCGTCTTCGCCCCCTTTGCTGAGATACCGCTCATTGCCGATTCGCCGCCCTACGCCGGCCCGGCGACGCCGACTTCCATCGACGGGCTCTACGTGCCGAGGTCGATGGAGTACAACCTGGACGCTGCTGCCATCGCCACGCTGGAGCAGCAGGGGTTCGTGATCATCCCGGGTACGGCCCCGCTGTTTCATCCGCTCTATCAACAGATCCACTACGAGGGCGAGGTCTTCTTCGTGACCACCGACGTCGGGTACCACTACCTGCACCTGGCGTTCTCGAAGATCCTGCGCGAGCTGGAACAAACCGAATTGCTTCCCATCCTCGAGGACCTCATGGTTGGCCTCGTCACGGCGGCTCGCATCCAACGTGACGAGCTCGCCGGCACCGACCTGGCCGACGCCGCCGACCGCGTTGCGCAACTCTACGAAGCCGGCGCCACGTTGCTGGAGATGGACGTGGGGCCGATCGGCGAGCTCGCTCAGGAAGAGGTCGCCCTGGCGATGGAGGCGATCCAGTTCGTCCCATCGCCCATCACCGGACTCGCCCCCGCCAACGCCGAGGTCTCCCCCGAGGCGCTAGTCGATTTCAGCCTCTTCAGGCCGCGCGGCCACTACACCCGCAGCGCCGACCTGGAGCGCTACTTCCGGGCCATGTCGCTTCTCGGCAACGAGAACTTCGCGGTCCGCTACGAAGCCCCGATGCTGCTGGCCACCTTGGCGGCTCGTGTCTTGGTGGAGAACCCCGAGTTACTCGAAGCCTGGACGCTCCTCTATGAGCCCACTGTCTTCCTAGTCGGCGTCGCCGACGACTACACCCCACTCGAGGTAGCCGACCAACTCGACGCATTGGCACCAGGCTGGCGCGAGGATGCCACCAAGATCGACGCCGCGGTCGCCGGAGACGTTGGGCGAGGCCTCCTTGCGACGCGGCCGATCGGGATCGACCCCGAGGGAGCCGCGGTGCGGATCATGGGTGTCCGTCTCGTGGTCGACTCCTACATCTACGACCAGCTCAGGTTCCCCAACGTCGGCGATCCGCCTTGGGGCCGGCGCTATGCAACGCCGCTCGACCTCGTCGCCACCTTCGGCTCCGAGCTTGCATTTCGCATCATGGATGAAGAGGGCACCCTGACCGATCCCGACACCGGACAGCGCTGGACTCACTACGACTCCCAGTTGGCCAGTTTGAGCGACATGGTGGCCGAGCGGGGCGCTGCCGAATGGGGTGCCACCGTCTACGACGCTTGGCTCTATGCCCTCGAGCCGGTCTGGCAGCCCCACGGCGCCGCCTACCCCGACTTCATGCGGACCGAGCCGTGGGAGATCAAAGACCTCCAGACCGGACTCGGGTCATACACCGAGTTGAAGCACGACACCGTCCTGTACGCCAAGCAGTCCATTGCCGTCGAAGGCGACTACGAACCCGTCACCTACCCGGACCCGCGCCATTGGGTAGAACCCAACCCCGTGGCGTTTGCCCGGATGTCGGCAATGCTCGGTCTCCTCTCGGACGGCCTGTCGAATCGCGGGCTGTTGCCCCCCGACGGCGAGAACGCCGAACTCATCGCCGCCCTCGAGGCGTTCCTCAGCCGCTTGGCCGACCTGGCAGCCGATGAACTGGCCGGGCGACCCATCTCCGCCGAGGACAACCAGTGGCTGCAATCTATCGGCTCGGCGATGGAGGCGCTGTGGATCCAGACCTCCGACAACGGGCAGCGGCTCGGAGAGTTCCCCGACGAGGACACCCGAGCGGCGCTCGTCGCCGACATCATGCGAACGACGTACGACATCCTCGAAATCGGGACCGGCTTCATCGACACGCTGTACGTCCTGGTCCCCGACGACGGCGGCCGGTTCCAGATCGCCCAGGGCGGGGTCTACTCCTACTACGAGTTCTGGCGCACCGCGGACGAGGGCCGGTTGACCGACGAGGAGTGGTGGGAGATGCTCCAGACCAACCCGCCCGACCGCCCGGCCTGGCAGCAGCCACTGTTCACCGGTGACTCCGGCTACGACGTGGGTGTCGGCCGCGGCCTGGGCTGTGCGGCACTGGTCGGCGAGTACGACCTCGAGCAGATCGTGGCCTACTGGGTCGCATACGGCCGGCCCAGCAATCTCGACGGCGACGGAAACGGCATCCCGTGCGACGAGGCCGGCGCCGTCGACACCACTGGGTTCTTCAGCGACCTGCCGCCCGAGACCGGGATGTTCTGTCGGGATCTGGAACCCGCCGGGTTCGACTTCTCCGCGGCCGTCGCATATTGGGTCCGAGAAGGTGCCCCCGACCGCATGGATGCCGACCGCAACGGCATCCCCTGTGAGACGCTGTACCCCGCTGAGGAAATCGCGGCGTTCTTCGCGATCGGAACCGGCGGCTAG
>CAYXMJ010000045.1:0-17440 GCA_964465915.1 uncultured Acidimicrobiaceae bacterium | reverse complement strand
GTTTCCCAGCACGACTTCCCCGTTCGTGCCCAAATCGACCAGCAGCGAGATCTCCTCGGTGCGGCCGACGAATGGGGTGGCGGCCTCCTCGTCGACGGCGACGCCGTACCGGCTGCGCGCTCCGGCTGCCTGCCAAATCGGAACCGATTCGGCCTTCCCCTTCAGAGCAACGGGGTCGAGAACGGTAAAGCCGATCGTGTCGCGGGTGGCCAGGTAGGTGCGCTCGTCGACCACGACGGTGCCCGGCTCGGCCACGGCTTCAAGACGGGACGCGGTGTTGACGACATCGCCGATGATGCCTTCACGGTCGGGCCGATCGTCGAGTTGGACGATGGCTTCCCCGGTGGTCACCGCGGCGCGGACGATCAACGCGAGGTCCGGCTTGGATTCGTTGAGTTCGGTGACGGAATCCTGAATCCGGAGAGCGGCGCGCACGGCTCGTTCCGGATCGTCCTCGTGGGCGATCGGTGCGCCAAAAACCGCAAAGACGCCGTCGCCCATCAGCTTCTCGATCCGGCCGCCGAATCGCTCGACGTCCTGGCGCACCCGGGCGTGATAGGTCGTCAGCCGGGCTCGCACGTCCTCGGGGTCGGACCGCTCGGTATGGGCGGTGAAACCGGCGAGGTCGCAGAAGACAACCGAGACCACTTTGCGTTCCTCGGCGGGGGCGGCGGCGTCCTCAACCGCCGAGCCCAGGTCATGGCCACAGGTCGAACAGAACTTCGCCCCGGGCGCGGCCTCGGCTCCACAGTTCGGGCACGCCACGGCGAGCGACGATCCGCACTCTGAACAGAAGCGGGCGCCGTCGGCGTTTGAGGTTCCACAGTTGGAGCACGACACGGGCACGTTCTGAGTGTAGGTGGCGGTTCCGCCTGGTCGCGGGGTGATTCTCGTCGGTAGGGTGTGGCTTCGGCTCGTCGACCAAGGAGCACTGTGATGCGGCTGGATGGCAAGGTGGCGCTCATCACCGGCGCCGGGAGCGGGATTGGCCGGGCGACCGCGCTGCGGTTTGCCCAAGAAGGAGCGGCGGTTGTCGCCATCGACATCGACCCCGCCTCGGCTGGGGCCACTACCGACGAGCTGGTAGGGCGCGGGGCCGACGCGATCGCCGTGCAGGCCGATGTAGCTACCGCGGCGGACTGTGAGGCCATGGTTGCGGCGGCTGAGGATCGATTCGGCAAGCTCGACATCATGTTCAACAACGCCGGCATCAGCCACGCCGATGACGGCAACGCTCAGTCCACCACCGAGGACGTGTGGGATCTGACGATGAACGTGAACGTCAAGGGTGTGTTCCTGGGCTGCAAGTACGGCATCTCTGCGTTGCGGCGTGCCGGAGGCGGTTCGATCATCAACACGGCCTCGTTTGTTGCACTGCTGGGCGCCGCGACGCCACAACTCGCATACACGGCGAGCAAGGGCGCGGTCCTCGCTCTGACCCGCGAGTTGGCTGCCGTGCACGCCCGGGAGGGGATTCGGGTCAATGCCCTCTGTCCAGGGCCGTTGCGTACCGAGCTGTTGATGAAGTACCTCGACACCGAGGCCAAGCTGCAGCGCCGGCTGGTCCACATCCCAATGGGCCGCTTCGGCGAACCCGAAGAGATCGCCAACGCGGCGCTCTTCCTGGCCAGTGACGAGTCGTCGTTCGTCACTGGTGCCGAGTTCCTGGTCGACGGTGGGATCACCGCGGCCTACACCACGCCGGAATAGGCTCCGCTAGGTTCGAACACATGCGCGACCGTCCCCCACTGCCTGAACTCCGCCGCATCTATGCGGAGACCACGACCATCGCCGTGGTTGGTGCTTCGCCGGATCCGGCCAAGAAGGCGCACGTCGTACCCGCCTACCTCCAGGCGAACGGCTACCGGATCATCCCGGTTAACCCGCGCCACGATGAGATCTTCGGCGAGACGGTGTACCCAACGTTGCTCGAGATCCCCGAGCCCGTCGACGTGGTCGATGTATTCCGTCCGGCGCCGGAGGCCATGATCGTCGCCGACAAGGCCGTGGCGATCGGCGCCAAGGTGCTGTGGCTCCAGCAGGGCATCGTTTCCGAGGAGGCGGCGGCGATCGCAACCGCGGCCGGGATGACTGTCGTAATGGACACCTGCATGGGGATGATGCACGCCAAGCTTGGTCTCGGGCCTGGCCCCGGCGCAGCCGGATAGGAGGGTGTTGAATAGACGCCGTACGGGGGTTGCCCGAGTGAGGAAACGCCTGGTGGTGGATCTCGCGGCAAGCCCAAACTGGCGTTGTTCAACAGTCTCCTAGGCCACGTCCGCCGTCTCACGCCGCGGGGTCGTGTCGACCGCAGCGATCTCGGGGATGCCTTGGGCGGCGCAGGCGGCGTTTGGTCCACCGCCCGTTCCGGCGATGACGTCCTCAGAGTCGTCGTGGCGGCGCAGGGCGCCCAAGGGCAGCAAGGCGAGCAGCGAAACGAAGGCTCCGGTCACGAAGCCGACGCCGATTGAAGCCACACCGGCAATGCCGCCGAGGCCAACCTGACCGACCACACCGCCGAGACTGCCGCTCATCGAGTCCACCGATAGCACCGTGGCCCGTTCCTCGCTCGGGATGAGTTGGTTCAGGTACGACTGCTTGACCGGGGTCATCACGCCGATGGTGGCGGTCGAGATCAACAACGCCGGCATTGCGACCCAGAACGAGTCGGCCACACCGACGACGATGGCGGCGGCTCCAGAGATGCCAACCGCCCACAGCATGATCGTGGTGCGCCTACCGCAGAACTTGGTGAGCCACCCGACGAGAGCGTTGCCGATCATCATCGACAACGCGATGCCGCTGGCAACCGCCCCGGCGACCCATACCGCGTCGGAGCCGAGCAACTCGAGGAACAGCGGGGGCCAGGCGTAGAACGCCCAAGTGAACACGCCCATTTGGATCAACGAAACGACCAACAAGAGCCGGATCGATCGGTTGGTCCAGCCGTACTTGATTCCGGTGCGGGCCGTCCTGCGCATCTCGGCCGGATACTCACTCATGGTGACGCGGCGCGGCTCAAACCCGATGTCGAACATCGCAACGGCGGCAGTGACGAGGGCGGCGGCCAGGAAGACCACTCTGGCGACAAACGGGATGGCCAGGTCGATGCTGCCGAGCACTCCACCGCCCAACGTTCCGATCAGCATGGCAGCACCGGTCACCATGCCGCCCCTGACGAAGACCTGGTCCAGGGTTCCGGTGTACCCGGTGGCGTTGAGGGCATCGACGACCCACGCCTCGACAGCTCCCGAGTAGAACGTGAACCCAAGTCCGAGTAGGACAGAAACTGCGCTGAACGCAACCACGCCGGCGCCGGCCTCGGCGAGGAGGAGATAACAAATGGTCCCCAGGATGAGGACGATGAGGCTGAGCAGGAACGACGCTCTGCGCCCGGCCGTGTCGGCTACCACGCCGGTTGGGATCTCAAACACCACCATTCCGGCCGTGAAGAAGGCGTTGGCAACGAACACCTCGAAGATGGTGAGCCCGGCATCGAGCAGGAACAGCGTATTCACGCCCCAGATCAGTGACGCCGACATCGTATAGAGACCGGCGATGAGGAGGTAGGTGCGGATCACGCGCTTTGAGGACACGGACGGAGACTACGCCCACGGCACACCCAATGACGTCCTCTCGTCCCCGACGGCGGGCCGCTGGCAGGGTTCGGGAGTCGAGAAAGAGTGAGGGAGGGGCGCCTTGGCCGACACGATTTTCATGCGATATGGCGGGTTTGCCAGCGTCAGCCGCGTCGTCTCTGACTTCTATGATCGGGTGCTGGACTCCAAGATCCTGGCCCCCTATTTCGATGGGATCGATATGAGGGTCCAGATCGATCACCAGACCAAGTTCTTTGCAGCAATGATGGGTGGCCCGGCCAGCTACTCGAACGAGCACCTTGCCAGTGTGCACCGGCGCCTGGAGATCAACGACGAGGCATTCGAGGAACTGGCGGCGGTGCTGCGCGAAACGCTCGAGGATCACGACTACGACGCGACCGATATCGGCACCGTGCTCGGCGAGGTGGTGGCCCGCAAACGCTATATCGTCAAGGGGGACTGATCCATTGGGCTCGAGCACGTTCAGCCACAAGGAGCTGCTGCAGACTCTCGACATAGCCGTCGCGGTGGTGCGGGCCGACGACTGGCAGGTCATCTTCGAGAACGCCAAGTTCTTCAAGTGGTTCCCCTCGACCGCTGATGACGACGAGAAGCTGCAAGATCGCATTGCGGGCCTCAACACCGAACGAGCCGCCGGCCGAGTGGAGAACGGGCGCAGGTACTCCTTCGAGACCAAATCGGACCTCGACGGCCGCGAAGAGCCGATCCGGGTCTCGGTCGAGTCCTTCGCCGGCCGCGACGAACCGACCTACCTGATCCAGTGCGTTTCGATCTCAAAGGAGATGGAGACGCAATACATGCTCGATTCCTATTCGCGGATTTCCGAGAAGAACGCCAGGGAACTCGAGAAGGAGAAGGAACGGGTCGAGCGGCTGCTGCTCAACATCATGCCGCGGGCCGTCTTCGAGGAGATGAAGGAATACGGGACCGCAACGCCGCAGCGGTTCGACAACATCTCGATCCTCATGCTCGACTTTGTCGGGTTCACCAACATGACGATTTCGCAGGATCCTTCGGCCATCATCGCCGAGCTGAACGACATCTTCTCTTCGTTCGATCGCATCACGGAGATGTTCGATTGCGAGCGGGTGCGAACGATCGGCGATGCCTACATGGCGGTCTCCGGCCTGCTCGACGACACCCCCGACCACGCCACGAACATCGCCCGGTTGGCGCTGCGCTTTCGGCGCTACCTCGAGCGACGCAACCAGGCTCACCCCCAGCAATGGGTGGCGCGCATCGGCATCAACTCGGGGCCGGTGATCGGTTCGCTGGTTGGGGTGCAGAAGTACGTATACGACCTGTTTGGGCCGGGGGTGAATCTGGCCGCCCGGATGGAGACGATCTCAGAACCGATGCAGATCACGCTCAACGAGGACACCCGCAATCTCCTCAAGGACGACTTCGTGTGCAGTGAACGAGGTGACTTCGAGATCAAGGGCTTCGGCACCCAGCGGCTCTACTTCCTCGACAGCGAGCTGTCGCGCCTCTAGGAGCCGGCAACTAGCTCGCGGTGCGTTCCATTGCGAGGGCGGTCGCCTCATCGACGGTCATCGCGGCACCGGCGGCGATCATGGCCTGCCGCTCTTGATCGTCGGTCCGCCTGAGGCGCTCGATTGGCTCGTGGGCAGGGTCCGTATCGAGCAACCCGGCACCGGTTTCCTGGCGGAGCGCGTGCATCGCACCGACCAGGTGGGCCGATGTGTCGAGGTCTCCCATGGCCTGGGTCAGTTGGGCAAAACCGGCCAGAAACAGCACGGTGGCCGACCGATCTCCGACCCCGAGGAACAGGTCCATTCCGACCCGGAGGTGATGTCGGGCCTCATCGATCCGCCCCGCATTGAGTAGACAGTCGGCCAGCACGTACTCAGCCCAGCCGAGGTCGAAGATGTCGTGCTCGGGGTCGAACAACTCGATGCTGCGTTGACACGATGCAATGGCCTTGTCCAGATCATCTTCGATCTGATAGATGTTGCCCCAGGACCAATGGACATGTCCGAGCCCGACCCGGTCACCGCTGGCTTCGTAGATCTGTTCGGCCTCAACCAGGAGTGCGTTGGCAGCTTCAAAGCCGACCTGGATCTGGGTGACATAGGCGAGGTTGTAGAGCGCATTGGCGATTTCGGTTGGCACGCCGAGCTGTCGCCACATCGCCAGGGCAGCGGTGTAGTGGTCGAACTGGCGGTCAAAGTCCCCCCGCCAGTAGGCGATGCCGCCGGCGGCCTCGAGTGCCTTCGCACGGGCTTCGGGCGTACCGCCACCGAGGGCGAGGGTGGCCTCGACCCGTCCCGCCGCGGCGTCGAGGTGGCCATCCATTTGCCAGAACCTCCACATCGCGGCGACCAGGCGCAAGGCGCGGTCGGCGTCGGGCTTGGTCACGGTCCAGCGGTAGGCAGCGAGCAGGTTGGGGTGCTGCTCCGCAATGAGCTGCAGCCAGATGGCTCGACGCGGCCCCGTCAGTTGCGGGGCGGCGCGCTCAGCGAGAGCGGTGTAGGCGGCGGCATGCCGATCGTGGATCTCGGCAGCATCTTCCCGCAGAGCGAGGCGGCGTGCGGCGTCTTCGGCGACTAGGACCAGCATCCGGAAGTGTGGCTCACCGTGGGCGTCGCGCCGGAGGACGAGGCTCGAGTCGACGAGCGCGGCAAGCATCTCCCAGACCTCGATTGCATCCAGTTCGCTGTTGACGGCCTCGATCTGATCAAGGGTGGCCCCGCCCGCGAAGACGCCAAGGTTCTCGAAGAAGCGTCGTTGGGCAGGCTCGAGCAGGTCGTAGCTCCATGCGATCGTCTTGGCCAGGGTGCGCTGTCGCTCGGGAACGTCTCGGCCGCCGCCGGCGACCAGTCTGCCATCGAGCCGATCTGCCGCGATTTCGGGGGGCATGGCTCTGACCCGCGCCGCCACGAGCTCGGTGCCCAACGGCAAGCCGTCGAGTCGGTTGGCGATCCGGGCAACGGCCGCGGCGTTGCGGCCGGTCACCTCGAAGTCGGGATCGACGGATCGGGCCCGATCGATGAATAGGGTGATGCTTTCGTTGGCGAGGAGTTCTTCGCCCACGGCTTCGAGCGGGGGAGTGGGGAGTGGGGCGACGGCGTACTCGTGTTCGCCTGAGATCCGCAAGGGGGAGCGCGATGTGGCGATGATGCTGAGCCGGGGCAGGGCTGCCAGCAAACTGGCAACGATGGGTGCAGCGTCGAGGAGCTGCTCGAAGTTGTCGAGTACCAACAGGGCATGTTTGCCCTCGAGGTGGCGCACGAGTTGTGGGGCGGGGTCCGAGTCCCGGCTCCACGAGACATCGAGCCTTTCCAGAATCGTCGGAGCCAGCAGATCCGGGTCACGCAGATCGGCCAACGGGACGAAGAACGCTCCATCCTCGAAGTCGTCGGCGACGTTGGCGGCAACCTCCTCGGCGAGTCGAGTCTTGCCCGTTCCCCCCGGTCCGGTCAGCGTGAGGAGGCGGTGCCGGCGAATCGTGGCAGCAGCATCGGCGAGCTCGTTGGTCCTGCCCACGAAGCTCGTGAGTCGGACCGGCAGTTTGTGAGGCGAAACCGGTGATGTGCGCAGCGGCGGAAACTCGTCCGGCAAGCCGGCGATGGTGACCTGGTGGAGGTGCTCGGGCGCAATGAGGTCTTTGAGTCGATGCCGGCCGAGGTCGGTCAGCGTCGCTCCGTTCGGCAGGGTGCGGCGCGCCAGGGAGGCGGTGTCGGCAGAGACCACCACTTGGCCGCCGTGAGCGGTGGCTGAAATGCGGGCAGCGCGGTGCACATCAAATCCGATGTAGTCGGCACCGCCGAGTCGGCCTTCACCGGTGTGGATGCCCATCCGGACCCGGATGGCTTGATGGTTCGGCCAGTGGTGATCGGCGAGGGCGCGTTGGGCGGCAACGGCTGCCGAGACCGCGTCTGTCCCCGAGGTGAACACGGCAAAGAACGAGTCGCCCTCGGTTCGGATCACGGTTCCTCCGTCGCCAACGATGGCTGCGTCGACCAGCGTGTTGTGGGCTTCTATCAGCGCTTGGAACTCATCGGGTGTCGTCTGCTGGGCGAGCCGCGTCGACCCCTCGATATCGGTGAACAGGAACGTCACCGTCCCGGTCGGAAGTATGGCGCCGGAGTTCTGGGTGGATGGGGCCGTCATGTGATCCCCAAGCTATACGGGTTGCGCCCACGGTGCCTGCGGACGCAAGAGTGCCCCCCCGCAGAGCGGGGAGGCACTTGGTGGCTGCGTCGAAGGGATCAGCCCTGGTTCTGGAGGGCGTCGGCGGTTGCCTTGGTGTTCTCCTTGATCGAGAAGATCACCATGACGAGCTCGAAGAACACCCGGTACATCAGGATGAAGATGAAGAACCCGACAGCACCCAGGATCAATGCACCAAACCCGGCGCCGGCGCTGCTCGAGAATCCTGCGATGACGAGGAACAGCCACCAAAGGGCGGCGAACACTATCACCAGGATGAAGAGCACCCGAATCACGGTCGGGGTCACGTACTTCTTGAAGCTCAGGTCGAAGATGTCGCCAAATCCGACGTTCTGCTGGTCCTCTGTCATTGCGGTCCTCCTGCTTGTCTAATGCCAACTGTGTGGCGCGAGCCTACGGACGCGCAGTGGTCGTGTCACGGACCATCGGCGGCGACGCTTCCGCAATCCCCCTGTTCTGGCGTGGCTGTGGCGCGGTTTCTGGTACCGCGGCCACGCACGAACGGGATGAGCCGCCGAGAGTGGGACGCTCGGACTAGGCGCTCTCGTCCTTGGAGCCATAGAAGTAGAGCGCGGTGCCGGCGAGCGTGTCCTTGGTCCACTGCTCGAAGTCGGCAGGTTTCATCGCTGCCCAATCTGGCGTGTTGACGACCTGGGCTTGCCCGATCCGGCGCCCGAGTTCGACGATGGCATTCCCCGCCTCGGTGCGTTCGGCGTCGTAGGCGGCCAGCGCTTCGGGCCAGTCGGCGGCCTCACCACAGATTCGGCCCAGCGCCAGTGCCGCTTGGATCGCCTTGGTGGCGCCGCTTCCGGTGTGGGGACGGGTCACGGTCGCGGCGTCGCCGAGGAGCATGACTCGCCCGGAGACATAGGACGGTACGGTCTCGTCGTAGATCGGTTGGATCGAGATCTCCTCGGGCCGGCTGTGGCGGATCACCGACGCGTGCCACGGCGGGAAGTGCTCATCGAGCAACTGTTCCAGCACCTGGTCGAGATCTTCGTCGACGTCACCGGGGGCCACCGAACCCGGCTGCTCGAATGTGCATTGGGCTGGGGTTGGCCCGTAGATGGCCCAGTTCACCCGGCGATGGCCGATATCGGCTCGGTTGTCGGCGCCGGGAATCATGTAGATCACGCCGTGCCCGCCCGGGTTGCAGATTGTGTACCAACCGTGTTCGGCGTCGGCGGCTTCGAGCGGGCCCCGGTCGGTGAGACGAGACTCGGGATAGTTGCCGCGCCACAGCACGTAGCCGGCGTAGTCGGGTTCGGTGCCGGGGAACAGAGTCGTGCGGATCCTGGACCGGTAACCGTCGGCGGCGACGAGGACATCAAACCGCTCCTCGGATCCGTCGTTGAGCGTGACGGTCACGCCGCCGGCATCGCTCTTGAATCCATCGACGGAGGTGCCGTCGCGGTAGGAAAGGTCGTCGACCCGGGCCCGTAGGTTGCTCCACAGAATCGACCAGTTGTTGAGCGTGGCCTGGCCCGCCTGGCGCCAGAGCAACCGACCGGTTGGTTCGTCGTCATCGCGTATCACCCAATAGCGCCACTCGGCGCGCCAGAACGGATAGTCGGCGTCGAGGTAGTCGGCTGCAATCAGTTCCTCTCGCAGGGCGGACGGAATGGCGATTCCGGCACCGCGGTCCTCCAGTGCACTGCTCGATCGCTCAAAGACGACGACATCACAACCGGCTCGCTCCAACGTGATGGCGGCGGCGCAACCGGCAATGCTGCCACCGACGATCCCAACCCGGCTTCCGGCAATACTCATTGACCCGCTCCTTCGCTTTGTTGCGAAGCTAGCGATCCACAGCGCGGCGTGAGGGACTCAGTGGACGGCGGGGGCCAGATCGCAGGCCGGACACACCCAGATGGTGTCGATCTGGTGCATCGAGGTGCGGCACACCGAACAACTGCCGGGTCGCGACTTGCGGGGGCGATCGCCGAGTCGCTCGGCGGCAACCGCCAGGGTGATCCCGATCGTCACGGTCGCCAGGAAGACGGCGAGGATGACCGCGGCGTCACCGATCGATCCGTTGTTGGTCACTGCGACACTCATGGCTCCGAGTGTCGCTGCTCCTCCAACAACCGCAATCAGGATGGCGCGCATCGTGGCACGAAGCATGGTCGCCGCCATCCGCATATGCAAGGGGTTTCTCTGAGAGCGTTTTGGCAACTCCAGAGTGATCGCATCGAATTCTCAGATAGGGGCCTCCTTTCTGTTGTTGGCTGGGCCCCGGTGAACCGGGGCCCAGCTCCCTCAGAACGGCCAATCCGCCTCCCGGAGGTTCTCCAGGTGCTTCATCAGCCGAAACGTGGCGTCGGTGAAACCGCCGATCTCGTAGTGACCCTTGTCACCCACGGCGAACGGCGTGGTCTGGTAGCCCCCCGTGTTGAACACGAATACCGACACGCCGTCGAGCGGCGGCAGCTGGTCGTGGGTCTGCATGTCCGAGAACACGACCACGCGGTCATGACCCTGGAACCGGCGGTCCACGGCTGCGCCGAGGAACGTGGCATGACCCACCTTGCCGATACGCGACTCCACCTTCTCGATCGTGCGGAGCACCGACTGGTGCTTGCGGAATCGGATCTTCTCCGAACCCTCCGCGAACGACACCAGGTCGACTTCGTCGGCCTGTGCCGCCAGCGCCGCCGCGAACATTGCTGCGACCTCGAAGTGGCGCACCTTGGAGCGTCCCGACACCGGCATCGTCATCGAGCCGGAGGTGTCGGTCAGCACCAGCGTGCGACCCGGCAGAGCCGGGATGTTGCGCACCGAGAGCTCCAGCGCCGTCTCCAGCGTGGAAGCCCACCGCAGCGAAGGAACGTTCCGATACGCCGACCAGAACCGGTACGGAAACTGGCGGGAACCGGCAACACGTTCCGGGTCGGCCAGAACACCCTGCACGTAGCGAACCCGCTGGTGCGAGATGGTGGCCTCATCGAAGTTGCGCAGGTTGCGCAGCAGTGCCATGTACCCCATCGACGGGATCACTGCTTCCCAGGCTTCCGCGTCCATGCCGCCCGGCAGCCAACCCGACAGCCACTCCCACGTTGCGCCTGCCTCCTTTAGGAGGTCGGCGCCGCGTTCGCGGAGCATGCCGCGGCGGTGCTCAACCGGCACTGCCTCCAGTTCGGCCCGACGGGCCACTTTCGACAGAGCCTCAGGCACGACGACCGCCTCCGGGTGGTGGCGGCGGTCCAGCAGGTAGCGGAACAGGTCCGACTGCCATGCCTGAGCCGGCTTCGGGTGGGTCAGTTCGATGACGTCACCCATACGCCAAGCCCGCGACAGACCGTCGTACTTGAGCGCCGAGTACTCGGTGTAGCGGTGGCGAACCGCGTCGGCGACACCACGCTTCACCGGCTGCGGGAAGCGCCGGCCGTGTTCCTGCGACCAGTAGGCCAGGATCTCGGCCGGTTCGTCGGCACGGGCCACCGCCGAAGCGACGACCTTGCGCCCGTGCGGACCTCCGGCCTTCACGTACTCGGCGGCTGCCACGGCTGCGGCCGACCGCATATTGGCCTCGGTGCGCAGCCACGGCACGAAGCGCTGCATCCACTCCGGGTCTTCACGCGTCACGTGGTGGACCAGGTCGGCGAAGCGCCGATCGCGCCGGCCGACGCCCTCGTAGAACGTCGGCTCGGCCACCATGTTGGTGACCGCCAGTAGGAACAGCTCCGACTTCGGGTCACGCCGGTAGGCGCGGGCACCCTCGTGGGTGCGCGAGACCGGTTTTCCGATCGTCTTGAGGGCCGAGCGGACATTGGGTCGCGCCCGGTATCGAGAGAACTTGACCATGACGATCACCTCCTTTTCTTGTTCATGGTGTCATGGTTGGTCCGGGATGGACCGTGTGCTGCCGACACGAGGTCGACAGTGGTACGCCGGGTGAGATTCGAACTCACATGTCTTGCGACGCTGGTTTCTGAAACCAGCACGTATACCGTTCCGCCACCGGCGCGTGGAGCAATTGGAAGCGCTGCTGGGAACCAGGGCGCCGCAGCTCGTGCAGTGCTCTTCCAGACTGAGCTACGCCCCCGAAGGGACGGTGGGATTTGAACCCACGACCTCTCGCTCGACAGGCGAAGTAAGCCACGGCTGCGCATCAGCAGCGTCCCACTTGATGATCGACCCGAGAACTCGGCGTCCGAAGATCTATACACGGCGCCTCGAGGGCACTTCCGTGTCCTGAAGAACTCCTCGGACTGCGCATCGGGTCGACCGCTCCCGTGTGAGGACTCGACGACCACGGCAGGTGTTGTGCTTGTCATGGGCCACCTGGCGGCCGCTTGTTGCGGGCCGCTGGCTCCCGTGTGAGGATTCGAACCCCAATCTCCTGGTTCAGAGCCAGGTGTGCTCCCAATTGCACCACTCGGGAATGTGCGCCTCGTTGAGGCCGCCGGGCCGGTCGACGGGAAGTCGGCGAGCGCCGGCCGGCCCAGCCTGGCGGAGGGTGGAAGGTTCGAACTTCCGTGGGTGT
The DNA here is from genome assembly GCA_964465915.1 of uncultured Acidimicrobiaceae bacterium. Lineage (GTDB taxonomy): Bacteria > Actinomycetota > Acidimicrobiia > Spongiisociales > UBA5794 > CAVPHV01. The sequence continues at coordinate 5,140 of CAYXMJ010000045.1, read as the reverse complement.
CAACCCAGCCTCGGGATAGCTACCCGGCGCATTGCCACTCTGCCAACCCTCCGTCGAGGAAAGCGAAGGAGTCGAACCTTCGGCCATGCAGCCGGCCCGGCTTTCGAGACCGGTTGAGCACCTCTGCTCGCCACCTTCCGTTAGTGGGACTACAACGACTCGAACGCTGCTCTGCGGGGTAAGAACCCGCTGCATCACCGTCAATGCTTCAGTCCCAAGGATGGACCGAGGACAACGTCGCAGCAGGTCGGCCGGATTTGAACCGGCTCTACCACCACTGGGGTGGCCTCCGAAGTATCCCGCCGCTGCGCATCGGTTCATCGTGGAGACTCCGGGATTCGAACCCGGCGAGGGTTGGGTGCAAACCATCCCTGCGATCCCAAGCGCAATCCCCAGGTGCTCCGGCAGGACGATTCGAACGCCCATCTCCCTCGGTAACAACGAGGTGCTCTTCCAGTTGAGCTACACCGGAAGGTGCCTTCCTCTCTAGAGCCGGGCAACGCGGCTCATTGGCGCGCCCCCTCCGCCTCGTCGCGAGTGCTCCTCGCACCTTCCCCAGCGAACTGGGGGAGAGCACAGAAGGGCGTTTTCGTCGCTCAAAGCGTCGGGCCCGCGATGCGTACCACCGGAAGGATTCGAACCCTCACCCTCTGGTTCGAAGCCAGAGATGCTGTTCCGTTACACCACGGTGGCTCGGTCGGAACGACAAGATTTGAACTTGTGACCCCCGGCTTCCGACGCCGGTGCGCTGGCCAGACTGCGCTACGTTCCGTCGTGCGGCGATGACCTCGCCGCGGGGTGGAGCCGGCGCCGGGAGTCGCTCCCTCCGGCAGCCGGATTGGGCGTCTGTGGTCGGGAAGGGTGGAGTTGCACCACCAGCTTTGGCATATGAGACCGGTGTTCTGCTTGTTGAACTACTTCCCGTGGGGTGGTCGACCGGGCTCGAACCGGCGCCTCCGGAGTCACAGCCCGGCGCTCTTCCCTTTGAGCTACGACCACAGTGCCCTGCGCGCGATTCGAACGCGCAACCTCTGGCTTCGCAGGCCAGCGCTCGTCCGTCGAGCTGCCAGGGCATTTGGGTGAATCCGTGGGGCGACGACGCCACGACACAGCCGGTTACAGGCCGTAACTATGTGGGCCGCGCCGGGCGTGACGCCCCACGTATTCACCGTTGAGGGAGGCCGGGAAGCCTCCCAATTCGATGCGATCACTCTGCAGTTGTCAATGTGCCTCGGGTGGGCCGTTGTCCGGTCCACGCTTTCAAACCCTTGTGCGGCAACAAAAAAGCCGCCCTCGCCCGGGCGGCTGCGTCGGTACTGGTGGTGAGATCAGGTCAGATCTCTTCCTCCATTCCCGGCCCATCGGCCCGAACGTTCCCATGCGGTGTGAGGCGCGCGGCGCGCCGCTCATCGCTCCTGCGATGGCCTCGTGATTGGGATATAGGTGTCGAGTTCAATACCGACATCTCGTTCTTGCCTTTCTTCGGTTCTGGATTCCGGGTGGAAAACAAAACGGCCGCAACGCCCCAAATGGGTGTTACGGCCGAGAGCGAACATCGCACATGACGGGTGAGGTGTCAAGACCCATTTCTCGATCGAGCCGAAAGAGGCCGTCTAGGCGGTGACCCGATCTGGCTGGATGCCCATCTGCGCGAACATTGCGGAGGCCTCGGCGAGCTTGGCTTGGCCGTCGATTTCGCGGCCGGCAGCGTCGAGCGCGTTGGCGTAGGCGTGCAGGGCGCGGGCCTGCTTCGGGCGAGCGCCGATCTCAGCGAAGAGTGCGATGGCCCGCTCGAAGTCGCTGAAGGCAGACTCCCAGTCTGGGTCCTCGCTCCCTGCGACGGCGATGGCGCGATGCAATCGGACGGCCGCCTCGCCGCTGCGACTGCCTCCAGCCTGGGCCTGTTGGAGAGGTTCGGCGAAGCCGGCAGGATCGAGGTCGCCCATTTGAGCGTGCGCCGCGGCGAGCCAGGCATGTCCCAGAGCCACCATTGCTTCAGCGTTGCAGTAGGCCCCGAGCTCGAAGGTGCGTTCGAGGTGGGCGATCGCAGAATCGGTCTCGCCTCGCCTCAGCTGTTGGTCTGCCAACAGGAAGTTGCCGACCAACGTGCATTGAATGTTGCCTACGCTCTCGGCAGTTTCCATCCCGATCCGGCTGTGGACGAGCGCAGTTTCCAGTTCGCCGCGCGCCGCCGCGATCGCGCCCTTGATGAGTTCCACGTCTGCGATGACATTCGGATTACCGCTGGTGACGGCCAGTTCGGCACCTCGTGCAATCCACCGTTCCGCCTCATCAAATCGGCCCCGCGTGGCCTCTACGTCCGCGGTGAGCGCCGCGTTGAACCCGGCATCGCTGACCCTTCCCGCCGCCTCCAGCGGGTCGATGGAGTGTGAGATCAACTTGACGGCGGCGGCATACTCGTCGCCGCCGCGCAGAGCTTGGCCCATCATTCCTTGGAGGAAGGCTTGCAGATCCGGGGTGCGAACCTTTGGGGCCAGGGCATATGCCCGATCCATCGTGTCGCGGTAGCCCGGATCCGCGTAGTTCTGATCCAGCAGCGTTCGCACTCGAAGCAACAGCGAGTAGACCTGAGCCAGGAGGTCGGCATCCCCGAGAGTCTCGGCGTCGCTCCGCACGGCTTCGAGCACGGCAATGGTCTCGTCGCCCGGTGTGAATCTGATTCCGGCCGCGGCGCGGGCCAACGCAACCTCGATCTTCGCTTCAACCGAAGTATCCGGATCGGCATCGAGCAGTGCAGCGGCGCGGGCGTAGAAGCCATGACTCTCGGGCATGGCGTGCCGGGAGAGCGCCGTCTTTCCGGCGAGCAACAGGTAGCGGAGGGACTGTTGCGGATCTCCGCCTTCCTCATAGTGGCGGGCGAGAACGGGGGAAAGCTCGGCGAGACGCTCTGGGTGGAGGTCGGCGATGGCATCACCCACGGCGGCATGGAGGCGGCGTCGTTCTCGGCGGAGGATCGACTCGTAGGCCACGTCATGGGTCAGGGCATGGCGGAAGCTGTAGGCGAGTTCGGGCCGGGTCTCGACCAGTTTGATCACACCATTTCCTTCAAGAGTGTTGAGGTCACCGGCGATATCCGGTGGGTCTGACGTTTCGTCGGACTTCAGCGCCGAAGCCACGAGCCGCGCCTCAAATCGGCGGCCGATCACTGCGGCCACCAACGCCGTGCGGCGAGCATCGGTCGGTTGGGCGTCGAGTCGAGACGCCAATAGGCCGTGGAGCGTGTCGGGCACGTCGAGAGTGGTGATGGCGCTGCTGGCAATCCAGCGGCCGTCAACTTCCTCGATGAGGTCGCGCTCGACCAGCATCCGGACCAACTCCTCGATGAAGAAGGGGTTCCCTTCAGCGCGGCTCAGGACCAGGGCTCGAATGTCGTCGGGAAGGGACTCGATCTCGAGGAGGTTGGCGACGAGCTCGCGGCTGGTGTCCGGATTGAGGGGACGCAATCGCGAACTGGTGAAGGACTCGGCCAGCTCGCGATCCGCCCGCGCAATGATGTCCCAGCCGTGCGAGTCGCGTTCCGGCCGGGTCACGATGATGAGGAGTGTGGCGGTCTGCTGGATTCGCTCGAGCAAACCTGCCAGCAGCTCAGTGGACGAGACGTCTGCCCAATGCGCGTCTTCGCAGATCAGAATCAGCGGTGCATGCTCGGTGGCAACTCCTTCGATCAGCGCGGCGAGTGCCGCCTCGTACTGGCTATGGAGAACGGCAGGGTCGTCGTCGGGATGGCCGTCTTCGATCCCGAGCAATCGCAGCAGGTAGACCGTGTCGGGGCTGTCAACGCCCAAGACCGAATCGGCCACTTCGACCACGGCCTTCCTCATGATCGTTGGGTCGTCGGTTTCGGCCGCGCCTGCCAGCGCCAGGACCAGGGAAGCGGCGAGGTGATACGGGCGTTCCTGGTCGTAGGACGCACTCCGTCCTGCCACCCACCGCGCGCCATCGATGGTTGTCACCCGATCGTGGAGTTCGGCGACAAGCCGGCTCTTGCCCACCCCCGGCTCGCCTACGACGGCGGTGACACGGCCACTACCGGCTGCGGCGTAGTCAACGAGTGTGAGGAGGTGATCCAACTCCTCGTCGCGTCCGACCATGGGGCTACGGAAGCCGGGTATCCCACGGCGCCGGGTGCTGATGCCGCGGGCGTTGGTGATCTCGAACACGTTGATCGGTTTGGTCTTGCCTTTCACAGCGACGGGTCCGAGGTCGCGCGCCGTCACGTCGTTGGCAACCAGGCGATAGGTGTCGGCGGTCACCAATAGGCTGCCCGGCTCCGCCATCGTCTGCATCCGGGCAGCGACGTTGGTGGTGTCGCCGAGTGCGGCGTAGACGTTGAGGTCACCGGCGGTGAGGTCGCCGATTACGACCAGACCGGTGTGGATTCCCGCCCGTACCTCGATCCCAAGCGAAGCGCCGTCAGAGCGTCCAACTCGGTCGACGATGTCAAGACCGGCTCGCACCGCGCGGTAGGGATCGTCCTCGTGGGCGATTGGCGCACCGAAGATGGCAAGAATCGAATCGCCGGCGAATTGGGCGACGGTGCCGCCGTACCGATCGACACAGCCCGCCATCTCGGCAACGGCATGGTTGACGATGTCGGCCCAGTCCTCCGGGTCCATGGTTTCGGCGAGCGACGTCGACCCCACTACGTCACAGAACAACGCGGTTACGACACGCCGTTCTGAGGATCGCGCTTGTGGGGTGTCGTTGATGGTGAGCCCTCCCTCGCCTTCCGCCAAATGTACTCGGCGTTTCGGACCAAGGGGGGCGGCGGGCTGGAGGTGATTGCCATTGACAGTTTTCCGACTTTCCGTAAGGGTTGGCAGCACAAGCAACGCGCCTGCGTTGCGCTCATCCTTGGGAGGGGAATGTGAGACGACGAACTGCGATCGTACTCGCCGTGGTAGTCATAGCCTCTATGGCCGTGACAGCTGGTGTCAGCCAAGCTGCGAGTACACCAGAGGAAGCCGATGCTTTGTGCCTCGAACTGTTCGGGGACGTGTTCGGCGTGCCCAACGGTGAACCGCTCGGTCCCTGTCAATGGGATATGGCGGTCATGAACGCCGGCGACGACGCCAGCTATCAGATTGCAACCGGTGCCGGCGTGACGGTGGGAGTGATC
>CAYXMJ010000044.1:0-17447 GCA_964465915.1 uncultured Acidimicrobiaceae bacterium | reverse complement strand
GACGTCCCGTTGACCAAACCCGACACGTTCGCCGATGTCACCCCACCACCAACCGACACTGATGCCCCGCCAGGCGAACCCGTCACCGTGTACCCGGTGATCGGTGAGCCACCCGTATCGACCGGCGGCGTCCACGACACCCGCGCCGACGCATCACCCGCCACCGCCGACACCCCAGTCGGAGCCCCCGGCGGAGACGCCGGCGACGACGAACAACCAGCCACCGCCCACGCCACCGCATTATCAAACAACGCCCACCCATTACTCGTGTAATTCGGCGGCGTCTCATGAAACGCCGGATACCCAATCCGACACCCCGCCGCCGGCTGCCCATTGTCCAACACATCGCCCGCAGCAAACACAAACAACGTCGGAATCCCAGCCGCCGTCGCCACCACCGTCCCCCCAGCAGACGGCGTACCAACCGACACCCGACTCCCCGGCGACAAAATCGTCGTCAACCCGGAGAACCCAGCCGCCAACGGATGCGACTCAGCCACCACATCAACCGCCGTCACCGTCCGATTCGAACCATTCGTACCCGACATCTCCATCGCGTCATACAGCCACGGCTTCCAAATGATCACCGGCTCAGACACATTGGTGAACTTCGAACCCACCGCCCCCTCAGACACATTCGACGACACCACCACCAACCCCTTACCCGCAGCATCACCCGTCACAACCGAAGCCCCAGACTCCACCACCACCGTGAACCCCAACGACTCCAACCGCGACAACACCGCCGCCTCACCCGAACTCAACGACCCAGCATTACCAACCACAAACAACACCTCACCCGAGGGCTCGGCGGTCACGGCAACGGTGGCGCTGTCCGAATGCGATACCGTCGTTCCGTTCGACGTCCCGGACGCCGTGACGGTGTTGACGTGGGTGTCACCCTGGTCTCCGCCCACGAACTCCGTGAACGAACACACATAAGAATCTCCGGCCACGATGGTCAGAGGCACCGCGCACGACCCGCGGCCGTCGAGGTCGCCAAACGCGGAATCGTCAAGCACGTCGATCGAGGCCGGCACGGTCGACGATTCATTCGTGACCCGTACCGTGAACTCAACGTCGGCTCCCGGGGCGATCACGCTGGAAAGGGACGCCGTCTTGTCCACGTTGATGCCGACAACCGGCGCCCCTGACGGGCTGTAGAAGGGGTCGGCGCCCATCGTGGTGAACGCGGCGAGAGCCGCCGGGCTGCTGTCCACCCACCACGGACATTGGGGGACGGCGTTGTGTTGAGAATTGAAATAAACGACGGCAGTGAACTGCTCGTAGCCGGGCTGTTTGAAGAGCTCCTGAGCTTGAGCCATCCATTGCCCCTTGCGGTTGGCGTTGGCGGGATCGTCGAAACTTCCCCACTCGGGCAGCATGAGTGGCTTGTCCGGATGGGTTGCGCCCCACTGGCGGAATGACTCGATCACGCTCTGGAGCGTCCGCCAGTTGGTGTTGTTGGCGTTGAGGCAGTTGTACCAGTTGTAGGCATCCGCACCGATCGCGTCGACCCACTCGTCGCCGGGATACCACTTGGGGGCATACCGACGGTCGTTCTGATTCACTTGGTAGTTCCATGCCGTGGTGATGAAAAGGAAGTCGGCATTGTCGACCCCCTGCGCTCGGAAGATATCGATGACGTTGCGCCAGGCGGCCTTGAAGTCGCTGTCGGTTCCAAATGGGATATCGCCGGTGGTCTCCGGCTCGTGGTGGAAGGTGAAGTAGAACGGGACCTCGTAGTCCTTGAACTTCTGGGCCCAGGCGACAATCTCGTTGTACAACGATGAACCCGGCGACGCAGCTGCCAAGGCCGACCACTGGATCCTGGTGCCATTGTTGCGCCGCGGCTTGAGCGAGATCATCGGCGTTCGGTCCGTGTCCGCCAGCCACGTGTGGAACGACGTCGGGAATTCCTCCTCCCAGGTCAGGTACTCCCGAACGATGTCGAGCGGCCGTCCGATCTGGCTTTCGAGGGCCTCGACGGCGCCTTGCGGCCCTTCCCCACGGGGGCGGGCGTACGCACCAAACGCGACCGTTCCATCCGGCCCGGCTGCTTCTGCCTCATTCTGGGGAGTGGGCAACAGCGGCAACACCACCGCACAAACACCCAGAATTACCAGCCACAAGCGTTTCCAACCCACAATCCCTCCCAAAGACAGCCCAGGTCACACCGTACCGTTATGAGTCATAGTTGGGAAGGCCCGCCGACGCGGACCCGAATGCACTAGTCAGGCCGCCATTTGTCTGAAGGGTGGCACCAGTCCAGTCTTCTCGCGCGCTTGGGCCAGCGAGATGCCCGACAGGATCATGATGAACTGCAGCTGTACGGGTATCAGGCTGTAGAAGAACATCTGGACCAAGGCCACGAAGACGACGGCGTTGACCCAGAAGCCGAGTTCGTCCTCATTGGCTCGCCACGTGCCTATCAGGATCGTGACCATGGTCAGCACAAACAGCACTACCGCCGGCATCCCGTGGGAGTAGCCGAGCAGCCAGATCTGACCGTGAGTCCCGATCGGAGCCCGGTCCGGTTCCTCAGGGTTCACCCGCGGCCCGCCGTGACCGACAATCGGCGCCTCGGCCATCCCGTCGAGGCTTTGCTGCACCAGCGAGGTGCGGCGGGCATCGCTGTGACCTGCCTCCAGGCGACTCGACGCCAGATCCCCCAGCGGGGTCAGCACAAAGAGGGCGCCGACCACGAGGGCAATGCCGACCAGGTTCACGAACGGTCGGGGCCTCCCCCGCAGCAGAGCGCGGAGAGCAACATACCCGAGGGCGAAGGCGATGCTCAACCACAGACCCCGGTTCAGGGAGTAGATCGCCGGGACAAGGGCGAGGACGAGGAGGGCATAGCCGGCGACCCGCTTTGGCCCGGCGGGAAGCCGCGTCACGGCAAACACCACAACCGGTGCGAGTAGCCCTACCGCCGAGCCCCATTCGTTCGTGAAGGCAAACGGAGCCGCCGGTCGCGCCACCGCGAACCCGAGGAAATCGTGCACCTGCGAGATGTTGGCGTGGATCATCTGGTTGACGAGCGGGATCGAGGAAATCGAGCGCGGCAGCACCCGCTCGAACGGGGTCACGAAGTCGGTAACGGGGGCCAGAAGTGCGAACAGACCGGCAAAAACCAAGAAAGCGAAGAACCAGAGGAACGCACCTGCGATGCGGTTGGCGTTGCCTGCCGCCGAGAGGTTGGCGGTATACACGAACCAAATGCCGGCCGCGATGTAGATCGACAATCGAAACACAAACGACGGAAAGTCGTCGACGCCGGCCAGTTGCGAACCAGACAGCACAACCCACCCGACAAAGAGGGTCCACCACCCTGCGCCGGGCGGCATGAGGATGTTCCGCCTTCCCCACAACCAGGCCACGATCGGCAACGTCAGCCCCAACCACAAGAACACATCGATGCCGAGCGCCCACCACAGCGGATAGCCGTAGAGCATCATGTAGATGGGCCACCCAGGCACCCAAGCAGGGCGCTGCCGCCGATAGGCGGAGTATCGAGACTGCGCTGTGGTCATGATCTCCCGCGTGAGGGAACGTAACGGTAGATGGCGAGGAGCGGCAATGTCACCGCGGTCACGACCCTCCGGTCACCGATCGGCAACTGGTCCCGCCAGGCATCGTCACGCCGCACCTCGATGGCGCCGGTCTGGAACCGCATCGGGTTGCCACCCATGCTGTGGTGTGCGCCGAGTTCCAGGGTGCGCCCCGCAACAAATCGCAACTCGGGGTGCGGATCACCGGCAAACCCGAGCACTCCATCGATCTGCCCCTCAGGATCCCGGGTGAAGTCCTCGTATCGCAAGAAACGCATCGGCGCCCCCCACAAGCGCAGCGCATGGATCAGCGTGTTGAACACCACATACCAACCGGCGGTCCTGACCGGTGGGTATCGATCCATTTCGACCGAGGTTCCCGGCTTGGTGACGTGCTTCGTCCACGAGTAGGCAACCGCGCGGGGATCCCGGACGAGATGCAGCACGCGTACATCGAGCGTGCTGGCCCGAGTCAGCAGATAGGCGGTCGAAACGTCCTTGCTCGAATCGACAATGAGACGATCGCCCGACACCGTGCTGATGGCTCGGTAGAGCCGCTCTACGAACGACACATACTCAGCGAGGGCCGCGCGGTAGCGTCGTGAGCCGCGGGTCACCAGGAACGGGAGATATCGAATGCGGTCGACCCGGCCACGAAGACGCACCAGCTTTGCCGCACCGAGCGTGGACCATCCGCCGAAGGCAACTTCGCCGACGGAACCCCAAAACGGACACGCCGAGAACGACTCACCACAGCCGCACAGGGCATCCTCGGCAAGGCCACGCTCCCAGAGCCGCACCAACTCGCCGACCGAGGTACATCCCGGTGCCGCCCCGAGGGCACGGTCGACCAAGGTGCTTCCGCTGCGACCGAGTCCCGCAATCAACAGCACCCTGATCTCGTTGTGACCGACCATGTCAGTTTCGGGCACGCTCAGATGCCCTTGCCGCGGTTGTGCGCCCATCCCATCAGCCGGTCGGCAGACACGAGGTGAAGGCTCACCGCGATCGCGAGATAGGCGCGCCGCTCCTTCCAGTTGGTGCGGATCGTCTTGACTGCCTTGCGCCTCGCATCGGAGCCATCACCGGCCGCGGCGAGGGCAAACGCTTGGCGTCCGTACATGTACGCCAGGCCGCCGGGGTGGTCGTAGAACTCCGGTTCGCGGTCGAGCATGTAATCGATCGCTGCATCGATGGTGCGCCAGCGGTCTGCGAAAAAGGAGCCTCGGTGCCACCGCACCAGAACGAGCGGCCGGGTCACCACTGCGACCTCGGTGACGTCCACGGCACGCAAGATCCACTCGTAGTCTTCGCCGTAGCTCCCTGGGATCTCCTCATCGACCAAGCCGATGTCGTCGAGCATGGTCCTGCGGTGGACAACGATGCTCGAAGGGTGGGCGGCAAAGACCCGGCTCTCGAGTAGATCGCTCTTCTTGAGGCGCTCCACCGTCGGGACCCGCAAGAACTCCTTCTCTCCGTAGACCACCAGGATCCCCGTCGCTATGACGCCGATACCCTCGTCGTCACCGCGCAACTCGAACTGACACCTGAGCTTGTCGGCCATCCACTCGTCGTCGTCGTCGCACAGCGCAATCCAATCTCCCGTGGCGGCCTCTACCCCACTGTTGCGGGCTCCGGCCAGTCCAGCGGTGTGCGTGTTCTCGATGATCGTGATCGGGTATTCGGCAAAGTCGGCGCTGAGTTGGGGATCGGGCGGCGACTGGTCGTAGACGACCACCGCATCGACCGTGCCGGCGTAGTCCTGGGCGAAGACGGCTCGCAGTGCCTTGCGGAGCAGTTCAGGTCGATCCCGAGTCGCGATCACCGCAGTGACCGATGGCATATCTGGCAGGGTCACATTGCCTCCTTGGCGCCGACGGCAGCTGGAGTGGCCACGGTACGTAGGGGGTACCGGTAGGCGACCAACAATGGCGCGGTCAGCCCGGTCACGAGGCGCTGGTCCCACTCAGGCATTGCCCGGCGCCACGCATCATCCTGAGCGATCGTGATCGGCCCCGCCTCGAGCTTCATTGGGTTGCCCCCGACGTTAGGATTGGGACCCAGGGTGACGTGGCGGCCATCGAGATGCGCCAGGGGGACTTCTTCATCTCCGGTGAGGGCGAGTACCCGGCGAACGACGGCTTCGGGATCCGCGGTGAAGTCCTCGTATCGCACCCGGATCCTCGGCACCTGCTTGCTCCTGATGGCCTCAACCAAGAGGTTCTGCACCACATACCATCCAGCAGCCTGCGACGGCGATGAACGGGCCATCAGCGCGTCTTTGCCAGCCTCCGGCCGAGCCTTCACCTTTCCCCACGAGTAGGCCACCCCGCGCGAGTCCCGCACGAGGTGGACGATCCTCGGGTCGACACCGGGAACATGCCGAAGGAAGGTCGCGCTGGACACGTGTTTGCTCGAATCGATCAGAACCCGTGCACCGGACACCTCCGCGGCGGCACGGTAGACCTTGCCGAGCAGTGCGGCGTAGCGATCGATTTGCGCCTGGAAGCCAGGCCGTAGCTGTGGCCAAGCCAGCAACGGCACATACCGGGTCCGGTCAACGGCCTGCTGAAGACCGAGGATCTCGGTCGGGTCAACCTGGTCCCAACCGCCGAACGCCACCTCGCCGACTTCCGCCCAGAACGCGTTTTCGCGAAATGGCTCTCCCGATCCGCACTGTTCGTTGTCGATCAGTCCGCGCTGCCAGAGGTGGACGACTTCACCGAGCGACTGGTACCCAGGGACCTCGCCGAGGACTCGATCGACCAGGGTCGAGCCGCTTCGGCCGAGGCCGGCAATGAACAAGACGATGGGGCCGTCCGCCATCAGCGGCCTCGGCTCTCCATCAAGTCGTTGACCATCGTCGAGAAGCGCGCAACGGCGGCTGCGATCTCGTCACCATTGTCTTCGATCCGAAGGGAAAGCCCATCGGAGAGAGCCACAGCAAGATGGTTCTCGAGTTCGCCCAGGTCGGGAGTGGCAACGATCTGGCCCTTCTCCGCCATCCATCGGGTGAACCGAATCTGGTGGCCGTCCACATGCTCGCCCCGCTCAGGATCCCGTGGCACAACCAGCGGTACCCGGCCGCATTGGCGCGCCAGCATGATGGTGGCGGGCCCTCCGTGACACACCACCGCAGCAGCTTCGCACATCGCGTCGACCATGGTCGGGTAGGGCAGATAGTCGGCTCCCGGGGCTCGGGCAATGAGCTCTGATGTCCCGGTCTGCACGAAGCAGGCGACACCCGTGCGTTGGCTCCAATCGTCGACCCAAGACACCAACCGATCGAACGGATGATGGTCGGTGCCGACGGTGACAAACACAAAAGGCACCTCGGGGAGCCTCAGCCCGTCTTCGAGCCTGGTGTCCGGATGGCTCACAGCAGCCTGCCGACGAGCACGGAGCCCTTGTAGAGGTCGAGCTGCTCGGGCCACTGCACCAAGAAGAGGTCGCTGAAGGGCCGGCACAGCCGCCCGGTCAGCGTCGGCGTATTCACGCGGTCGTACACCTCGATGTAGCACGTCGGGATCCGTTTTAGTCTGGCGAGAACGAAGAAGGGCAGCGCCACTCCGGCCCCGGTGCTGATCACGATGTCGGCGTGGTACCGCCGCATCACCTTCCACGCCAGCCAGCTGTTGCGCAGCAAGTTGGGGATGTTGCGCGTGGTCGGGTGGTAGGCCCAGACGGTCTGTTCCTCGGCCAGGACGGAGACGGCGTCGGGGGTGTCGAAGGTAACCCAGAGCCGCTCGAGATTGCGCCACCATGGCTCCAGCGTGATCGCTTGGGCGAGGTGACCGCCGGAGGAAACGGCAAAGAGAACCCGTCTCGGGTGAGCCGTATTCGGTTCGCGGGCCCTGTCCATTCCGCCCTCCTGGGCAGTCACGAGAAGTGTCTGTTGCCGGTAGTCACGACCACCGCTGTCGAGCGCGCCGCGGGTCCACAACCGATCAGGCCGACTCAACAAAAAGGCGTCGTCACCAAACCCGTCGGCAACAACTAGTGCGCGGTAAAGGAAAGATTTCCAGCCAGGTGGTCCCGTCCCGGCATCCATCTTGTCTGCACCCACGCTCCAACTATGTTCCCACGTGAGCTTAGATAGTCCGTAGTCAAACCCCTCCCGCGAGACTTGGCGGAAACAACAGGCTTCTCGGGCCCAGAGGGCAGGGCGGTCTGGTAGGCGGAACACCACGGTCCGGCCGGTCGCGCCGGATCGCTGTGAGGCCGGTGACTAGCTATCACGCGTTGGCGCAGAACCACCGTTCCTCCCCAGGATCGGCTGACCTATATTGGGCCATAGGTAGGGAAGAGGTATCCGGGTTCACACGTCTTGAGCCCACGACACGACCGCGGACAAGCGGCGTTTGAACCCACAACAACAGCAAAGGGGAAGTAGGAATGGTGAGAGCACGCACGAGGCTCATCCTGGTTGTCATTGCCCTGGCAGTGTGGACGCTGCCTGCGGTGGCCCACGCGGCAGCGCCGACATGCAACGGTCTAGAGGGCACGATCGTCGGAAATAACACCGACGAAACACTGAACGGTACTCCGAAGGACGACGTGATCATTGGGCGCGGCGGCAACGACACCATCGACGGCAAAGGCGGCAATGACACCATTTGCGGCGATAACGGTGACGACATCATCGAAGGCGGCAGTGGCGACGACTGGATCCGCGGTGGCAAGAACAACACCGGCAAATCGGACGAGGATCGCATCGACGGCGGCCCCGGGAATGACACCATTTTCGGTGGCGACGAGCTCGACGTTCTTTCGGGAGGGCTCGGCAACGACGTCATCAACGGAGGCCCCGGAATCGATACCGTGTCCTACTCGGAGGCCCTCGCAGCGGTGTCCGTCAACCTGGCCAAGAAGAAGGCGACCGGTGAGGGCACCGATACGCTGAAGGCAATCGAAGGCGTTCAGGGCAGCGCCTTCGCCGACACGATCATCGGCAACAGCTCCGACAACACACTCGACGGCGGTTCGGGCGACAACCTGCTCAAAGGGGGCCGCGGGGACGACAGCCTCGTCGGGGGCACCGGAGCCGACATCCTCAACGCGGGACCCGGCAACGACTTCGCCAACGGCAACGCAGGCAATGACAAGTTGTACGGCGGCGACGGAGCCGACATCCTCGAAGGTCGTACCGGCAAGGACACCTTGCGCGGCGGCGACGGTGACGACAAGATCTACGGCGGTCAAGGTAACGACAAGATATGGGGCGAAGCCGGCAACGACTACCTGACCGGCCAAGACGGCAACGACACCGTCATCGGAGACGAGGACAACGACACGCTGCGCGGCGGCAACGGAACCGACACGCTCAAGGGCAAGGGCGGCGATGACGAATTGGTCGGTGGTGACAACAACGACGACCTCAATGGAGGCTCGGGAGCCGATACCGCCGTGTTCTACGGATCGCAGAACTACGTCGTCGATCTCGTCAGCGGTACGGTCAGCGGCGCCGGTGACGACGTCTTGACCAACATCGAGAACGCCACCACAGCCGGCGGCGACGACACCCTCATTGGTAACGACGCCAACAACGTCCTCACCGGTGGCAACGGCATCGACACCATCACCGGAGGCCTCGGAAACGACACTCTCATCGGAGAGGGTCAGGCAGATGATCTGCGCGGTGGAGGCGGCAAGGACACCATTGACGGCGGAGGCGACGACGACCTGCTGAAGGGGGGCGGCGGGGCCGACACCATCCGGGGTGGCAACGGCGAGGACACCATCGGCGGCGGCAACGGCAACGATGATCTCGACGGCGGCGACGATGCCGACGACATCACCGGCGGAAAGGGCGACGACCTCCTCAAGGGCCGCTTCGGCGATGACACCCTCAGCGGCGAAGACGGCAACGACGTGCTCAAGGGCCATGAGGACAATGACACCCTCAGCGGCGGAGACGGCGACGACGAGCTCGTGGGCTGGACCGGCAACGACACCCTCATCGGTGGCGCCGGCAACGACACTCTGAAGGGTGACGCCGGCAACGACGACCTAGAGGGCGGCGAGGGCAATGACATCGTGCGCGGCGGCGACGGGGCGGACACCGTCGACGGTGGCGACGACGACGATCGACTGCGCGGCGGCGACGGCGATGACACCATCATCGGTGGCGCCGGCATCGACCTCATCGAACTGATCGGAAGCACGCCCTTCAGTGTGGATCTGGCGCTGGCGACGATATCCGGTGAGGGCGACGACACCATCACCGGTGTGGAGAACGTGAACACGGGTGGCGGCGACGACACGATCACGGGTGACGCCGAAGCCAATGTGATCGACGCAGGCGGAGGCGATGACACCGTCTATGGCGGTGCCGGCGACGACGATCTCCGCGGCGGGTTCGGTGACGACTACCTCGACGGAGAGGACGGCAACGACACCATCAACGGTGGCTCGAACATCGACGAGTGCTACGGCGAGAACCTCAGCTTGTGTGAGGTCACCGGTCCGTAGGGGCGAGTAGCTCGCAGCAACAACCGAGGGGCGGACCGACGGTCCGCCCCTCACCCGTATCTGAGATCCTGCCGCCAACGCTCCGTGGCACACGACGGTACGTCGTGGCACCATTGAGGCCGGACCGCGAAGGAGGGAACGATGGCGGATCAGCCGGCGACGCTCGTGATCGGAGCGGGATCCTGGGGCACCGCACTAGCCAACCTCTTGGCAGGCAAGGGAGTGCCCACCACGCTGTGGGCCCGTGAACCCGAGGTGGTCGCGACCATCGCCACGACCCGGGAGAACGACCTGTTCCTGCCCGGGATCCGCCTGGCCGAACGACTCCACGCGACAAACGACCTTTCTGGAGCCTTGAGCGCCGCCGAGGTGGTGGTCAACGCCGTGCCCACACAGTTCATCCGCGAGACCTATGAGCCGCTCGAGCAACTCGTGCACGAGCAGCATCTCCTGGTGACGGTCTCGAAAGGCATCGAAGTGAACACGCTGGCAACCCCAAGCGAGATCCTTGCCGACGCCCTTGGCGCAACCGTGGCCTCCGGCATCACCACCCTCTCCGGCCCCTCTTTTGCCCGCGAGGTTGCCGCCGACTATCCAACCGCCGTCGTCGCCGCCAGCGCCGTTGCGGCCCACGCCCATCGGGTGCGCGACCTGTTCGCCACCGAGGCGTTCCGGGTGTACTCCTCGGATGACGTTGTGAGCGTCGAGCTCGGCGGCGCGCTGAAGAACGTCATCGCCATTTCGGCCGGGATCGTCGAAGGCCTGCGCTACGGGCACAACACCATCGCGGCGCTCATCACCCGAGGGCTTGCCGAGATCACACGGCTCGGCGTGGCCAGGGGGGGCAACCCACGGACCTTCGCCGGCCTCTCCGGACTGGGTGACCTGGTGCTCACCTGCACCGGCCCGTTGTCACGCAACCGCGCCGTGGGCGAGGCCCTCGGCCGGGGCAAGTCGCTCGATGAGATCCTGCACGACATGAACATGGTCGCCGAGGGCGTCAAGACCACCCTGGCGGCCCGCACCCTCGCCAACCGTCTTGGAGTGGAAATGCCGATCACCGAGCAGGTGTACCAGGTGTTGTACGAAGGCAAGGATCCCAGGACGGTCGGCGGCGAACTGATGACCCGCGAACTCAAGGACGAGGTCCGGGAATAGCCTCGAACCTGCGCAGCCCCCTCGGCCGCCATCTCCACACAAACGCCAGGGGTACGGACCGACGCACGGCGTGCCGCGACGCCGATACAATCAGTCACGGTGCTCGGGGAAACAAGGGGTATTCATGAAACGTCGCTCAATCCGCGTGTTGGTGTTCGCTGTCACGCTCATCATGATGTCGCTGCCGGCTACGGCCTCGGCTGCGGGAACCTGCAACGGCAAGACGGCTACGCGTACCGGAACGGCCGGAGCCGACACCATCAACGGAACCAGTGGCGATGACATCATCGCCGGGTTGGGGGGCAACGACGTCATCAACGGCAACGGCGGCAACGACATCATCTGCGGTGGCGCCGGCAACGACACCATCTCCGGTGGCGACGGCAAGGACACGCTGTTCGGTGGGACGGGCGCCGACACTCTGAAGGGCGAAGGCAGCCACGACAAGCTCTCCGGCGGCGGAGGCGATGACTCGCTCTCCGGTGGCGGCGGAAGGGACAAGATCCGCGGCGGCTCGGGCGACGATCGCATCCTCGGTGGGGGCGGCAACGACACCATCAGGGGCGACGAGGGCAAGGACCATATCAGGGGCAACGCCGGCGACGACATCCTGGACGGTGGCCTCAATGGAGACACCATCTTGGGCTTGGCCGGCGGTGACTCGATCAATGGTGCCGGCGGAGCCGACCATTTGGTCGGGGGCCTCGACAACGACTTCATCGACGGCTCCTCGGGAAACGACACCATCCGGGGCGGCGACGGCGATGACGAGTTGATCGGCGGGGTCGGTATCGACAATCTCTACGGAAACAAGGGCAAGGACACCCTCAAGGGTCATAGCGACAACGACGTGCTTCTCGGCGGGGGCGGCAAGGACCTCCTCATCGGAAACGCCGGCAATGACACGCTGAGCGGTGGCGGGGCGAGGGATGTTCTCCAAGGACACGCCGGCAACGACTTGCTCGACGGCGGTGGCGGGGCCGACGAACTGCGTGGTGGCGGGGGGAGTGACGATCTGCGCGGCCAGGCAGGTAGCGACACGTTGGTCGGCGGCAACGGAAGCGATGCACTCGATGGCGGCGCCGACATCGACACGGCGTCGTTTCACAACTCAATCGACTACATCATCAACCTGGCAACCGGAACGGCCAAGGGGGCGGGCGCCGACACGCTGGTCAACATCGAGAACGTAACCTCAGGTGGCGGCAACGACTCCATCACCGGCAATGGGGCAGCCAATCTTCTCATTGCCGGCAGTGGCAACGACACAGTCCTCGGCGGAGCAGGCGACGACCGGATGTTCGGCAACTCCGGCGACGACCACCTCACCGGGCAAGCCGGCAACGACTTCGCCAACGGCGGTCCGGGCACCGACACCTGCGACGCCAACCAGATCACCCAATGCGAGTAGGCACAGGAAAGGCGACCCTGCCGCGCGTTCGGCGAGCGGCGTCTGGTCGAAGCACTAGTTGACGTAGCCCAACGCCTGAGCCGGCGCCCAGCGGGTGGCGACGGCGGCGTACTGTTCGCCGGCCCGCTCGTAGTCGTACTCTTCGAGCGCGGCAAGGCTGGCGGCCACTTCCTCGGCGGAGTCGTCCAGGGCGATGTCGGCCGCCTGGAAGAGACCGGCGACACCGGCGTAGTCGAGTTCGAGCATGGCGCCCGTCGAAAACTCTGCCAGCCACCGCTCGAGGTCGCGCACCTGCTCGATCACGGCATCGTCGAAACCCGCCGCGTCCAGGATTGCCGCCGCCCTTGCGACGCGCGGCAGTCCGGCGCCCACCGTCGCTCGATAACGCGCCGAGGTCACGCCAGCCAGTTCGTAGACCTCCTTCTGCTCAGGAAGGAAGGGCACAAACCATCGCAGCGGAACATGCCACGGTGAGGTCAGGATGTACGAGCGAGCATCCGGCGCCTCGGCGCGGATCGTCTCCAACTCGGCGGCAAGACGCTGCGCCGTGACGTCCGGCAGCAGCATCGACCCCGGATACGTCGCATTGAAGGCGACCGCACCTTCGAGCATCCGCAGCCGCGGGTAGCGCGGACAGACGTAGCGACGTCCCTCCCACTCGACGGTGAAGGCATCGTCGGCGGTGGTCTCGGACCACACGAAGTGGTCGCTCGCCCGCATGATGGCGCGATGCCGAGCGCCGGAAATGTGGGACATCCACGACCCGGCCCGGTCCGCCGGCACGTAGACACGCAAGTACGCAGATCGAATCACCCGGGCAGCCTAGAGCCATCGCTCAGTCAACGCTGCACGGCAAACCCCCAACCAGCGACACCCCCACCGTGTCGCGTCGGAGGGCCGTCCACTAGACTTGCCACGTTCCGGGGCATGCCGTTGATCGACGAGTGGATGCCCGAAAGGAGATCTGCGTTGGGAGTATTCGAGGCCATCGGGTCGGACACCCATGAAGAGGTGCTCTACGGCACCGACCCGGTATCAGGCCTCCAAACCATCATCGCCATCCACTCGACGGCTCTTGGTCCCGCCCTCGGCGGGACCCGCTTCTATTCCTACGCTTCGGAGGCCGCCGCGCTGACCGACGTGCTCCGACTATCGAAGGCAATGTCCTACAAAGCCGCGGCGGCGGGTCTTGACCTGGGCGGCGGCAAGGGCGTCATCCTGGGTGACCCCCAGCAGATCAAGACGGAGCGCCTGATGCGTGCCTACGGACGGGTCGTCGACTCGCTAGGCGGCCGCTATGTGACCGCTGAGGATGTCGGCACGACCGCTCGCGACATGCTCAACATCTCGCGTGAGACCAGATGGGTGACCGGAATCCCAGAAGTCCACGGTGGTTCGGGAGACCCATCGCCGGCAACGGCGCGTGGAGTACTCGCTGCGATGCGGTCGGTCGCCTTGCGGCTGTGGGACACCGACGACCTCAGCAACTGCGTCGTCGCCATTCAGGGAGTCGGCAAGGTCGGCTCGAGTCTGGTGCAACGACTGACCAAAGCCGGAGCCACCGTGATCGTCGCCGACGTGAACGACGGCGCCCTGACCGAGATGGAGCGTGAGTATGGGGCTCGACCGGTCCCTCTCGACGACATCTACGACGTTCCCTGCGACATCTTCGCTCCATGCGCCCTCGGCGGTTCACTGAGCGAGGCGACCATCCCCCGCCTGAAATGCCGGGCCGTGGTTGGCGCCGCCAACAACCAAATCGCCACGGAGGCCGACGCCGATCGGCTCGCCGCGGCCGACATCCTCTACGCCCCCGACTTCGTGGTCAACGCGGGAGGGATCATCAACATCACGGAGGAGCTTCGTGGCTACTCCTGGGAGCGGGCTGCCGCTGCCGTCGACCTGGTCGGCGACAACCTCACCAAGGTCTTTGCTGCCGCCGACACCCAGGGCACGAACCCGAACGTGGCAGCCATCGACGTGGCCCAGAAACGAATCGCTGCCATCGGTGGCCTCAGCACCCGACGACGCGCCGGTCGCAGCCTGACCGAGTAGGAGAAGAGCACCTCGCATGCTGGAGTTAGACAACGTCAGAGACCACAAGGCGCTCGGGTTGACGGACGGGCAGGCCATCGCCATGTATCGCACGATGTTGCTGGCGCGCCGTCTCGACGATCGGATGTGGGCACTCAACCGGCAGGGACGAGTCCCCTTTGTCGTCTCTGTCTCCGGCCACGAAGCCACCCAGGTGGGCGCTGCGTTTGCCCTCGACTCGAGCCGCGATTGGTCGCTGCCGTATTACCGGGACATCGCCTTCAGCCTCGCCATGGGCGTGACCCCGGAGGAGATCTTCCTCGGCGTGTTCTCCAAGGCAGCGGATCCGGCCAGCGGAGGTCGGCAGATGCCGAACCATTGGTCCGAGCCCAATCTCAACATATTCACTGCATCATCGGTGATCGCCACCCAGTACCCACATGCCTGCGGCATTGCCTACCAACTCAAGATGGAGGGAAGGCCCGGGGTCGTCCTTGCCAGCTCGGGCGAAGGCGCCACCTCAGAAGGCGATTGGCACGAGGCGATGAACTTCGCCGGGATCCACCAACTCCCGGTCATCTTCCTGATCGAGAACAACCTGTACGCCATATCGGTGCCCCACGACCAAGAAGTGGCCGGCAACGTGGCGGCCCGGGCTGCCGGCTACGGCATCCCCGGGGTCGCCATCGACGGCAACGACGTCCTCGGGGTCTACGGCACCGTTGCCGCCGCTGTCGAACGGGCCAGATCCGGCGGAGGCCCGAGCCTGATCGAGGCCATGACCTACCGCTACTACGCCCACACCTCGGATGACGACGACAAGCTGTACCGCACCGCCGAAGAGGTGGAGCTGTGGCGCCGCAAGGACCCCATCACCATCCACCGGCAGTACCTGGTCGAATCACGCTTGCTCGACGAGACAACGGAGCGAACCATCGATGATGAGGTCGGCGAAGCGATTGCGACCGCGGTGGCTAGTGCCGATGCCGCGGCCGACCCCACCGACGCCACCAGCCACGTGTATGCCAAGCCGATCGTGCCAACCGAAGCCGTCACCGAGGTGGAGCCTGAAGCCGTTGGCGAAGAGACCACGCTCATCGCCGGCATCAACCGGACGCTGCACGAAATCATGGCCGCCTACCCGGAGGTCACGATCTTCGGTGAGGACGTTGCCGACCCCAAGGGCGGAGTCTTCAAGGCCACGGTCGGCCTCACCGAGGCTTATGGCGAGGAACGCTCCTTCAACGCCCCCCTCGCCGAAGCTCTGATCGTTGGCCTCGGCGTCGGAATGGCTGCCGCCGGCGCCAAACCGATGGCGGAGATTCAGTTCGCCGATTTCATCCATCCCGGATTCGACCAGATCGTTTCTGAGGCCGCCAGGATTCACTACCGCTCCGCAGGTCGCTGGAGCTGCCCGATGGTGCTGCGCGTGCCCTACGGCGGGGGCATCCGCGGTGCGCTCTACCACAGCCAATCGATCGAGGCGTTCTACGCCCACGTGCCCGGTCTCAAGATCGCCGTCCCCTCGACACCGGCGGACGCCAAAGGGCTGTTGTGGTCGGCGATCGAAGACCCCGACCCCGTCATGATCCTCGAACCCAAGAAGCTCTACCGCCTCGCTCGCGGTCCCTTCCCCGACGGCGAGCACCGGGTGCCGCTTGGCAAGGCCAGGCTGCGCCGCCGCGGCGCCGACCTGACCATCATCGCCTACGGGACCATGGCCCATTTTGCCCTCGAGGCAGCCGAGCGTCTCGAAGCCGAAGGAGTCGACGCCGCGGTACTCGACTTGCGCTCGATCCGGCCCCTCGACTGGCCTTCGATCGACGCGGCGGTGCGGTCGAGCGGCAAGGTGCTCATTGTCCACGAGGACAACCAGTTTGCAGGCTTCGGAGCGGAGATTGCCGCCCAGATCGCCGAGAAGTCTCTCGACTGGCTCGATGCGCCGGTGCATCGCTATTGCGCCCCGGAGGTGCCGGCCTTCCCCTACTCCGACATCCTCGAAGCGATGGTGATGCCGTCTGTCGACGGCATCGTCGCTCGTGCGGCGCAATTGGCCGCCTACTGATCTCGGCATAGGCTGACGCCACAATGGAGTACCGGATCCGTCCCGCCCGCAGCGATGACCGCGCTGCCATTGCAGCCTTCACCACCGAGACCTTCGAGTGGGGTGACTATGTGGCCGATGCCTTTCCCGTTTGGCTGAGTGACCCCGACGGTCATCTCGTTGTCGCGGTCGATGACGACGACGTCGCCATTGGGATGAGCCGCGCCACACTCCTCTCACCCACCGAGTTGTGGCTCCAGGGCGCCAGGGTTCGCGAGGACTGGCGGCGCCGCGGTGTCGCCGGATCGATGGGCAGCGCACTGATCGAGTGGGCCGGCCAACGCGGCGCCCGCGTCGCCCGACTGTTGGTGGAGGACTCGAACGAGCCGGCCCGGCTCCAAGTGATGCAGGTGGGTCTGCGCCCGGTGGCGTCGATGCTGCGCGGCAGTCGCACCGTCGGCGACGCCTCGCCGCTGCCGGCCGGCAATGGCGGGCGCCGTGTCCCGGCGCTCGAGCAACTGACCCGAGCTCACTCGGCTGAGGCCGAGCCGGCGTTCATGTCATGGACGACAGGCCCCCTGGGCCGCTCCGCCAGAGGCTTGTTCCCCGTCGGATGGTCCTTCCGGCGCCTCACCACCGACGATCTCGCCGCCGCGGCCCGCCGTGAGGCATTGTGGGCGGCACGTTCCGGTTGGGCGGTCGCCACTCGGGACGAAGAGACCTTTGAAGTCTCCTGGCTGGAGACCAGGCCGGAGGACGCCGTCGATCTGGTGCGGGC
>CAYXMJ010000043.1:7269-17498 GCA_964465915.1 uncultured Acidimicrobiaceae bacterium | reverse complement strand
ATCTTCAGCGGGGGGATCTTCGGCAGGGGGATCTTCGGCAGGAGGGGTTTCCGCGGGCGGTGGGTCGTCTGGTGGCGGAGCATCCTGGGCCAAAGCGACAGGGGCGAACGCGAATAGCAGTGTGAGAACCAACGCGCTTACCAGCAACCGTCTATGCATGGGCCTTCCCAATCCCCCGGGCGGTCAAATTCCATCATACCCAACAGTGACTAGTACTTCACTAGCAATCTTCGGAAACGGGTTGAGGGGGTTTGCCGTCAGGTTGGCGGGTCGGTCGGCGGCGAGGTAGGAGCGCTGCAAGGCAAGTTCGGACGTGGTCAGGGTCGAACCGCTCGCGGCCTCATGCTTGCCGGGATAGCGTGTTCTATTCAGCGATGTCCCGTGGCTGCCGTCGTTGCCACGGCCAGCGACCGCTGACCTCCAGAATCAGGCTCCAGCTGAGGAAGGTCCGGATCAGCACAAGGAGGCCGAGCGCCACGACGTTCTCCAACGTCGGCTCGACCGTGACCGTCTTGATGATATCTGCCGCAATCAGCAGGTCGAGGCCCATGAGCAGGCCTCCGGCGATCACGCGCTTGAACAGACGGACTGCGGTCGTTCCCTGGAAGCGCATGAGGGCAACCAAGGCGGCGCCGAACGCGATGACCACCGATCCGGCGATGAGGGTGATGGCGGCTATCTCGATCCATTCGGCAGAGCGCCGGGCGATCTCGAGTTCACCGATGACGAAGGCAAGAATCGGCATTCCAAGTGACATAGGCATGGTTTACCACATTGCGAGATGCCCCGGCACCCAGAAGGTGGCTGGGGAGCAGGCGGAGGCCGACTCGAGGACGTACCCGTTTTGGGTGAGGCGGAGACATTGCAACGCAGGTTGCCGGTCGAAGCACTACATCATGACCGCGGACGCGCCACCGGCGGCTGCACAGACGTAGACAGACGGTTCTTGGTCGGTGGATTCCCTGTAGCGCCGTGTCGTCTCGGTGATGAACTCGTCGAGTGCGGCCTCCTCGACGAGGGCAATCGCACAGCCGGCAAACCCTGCCCCGGTCATCCGGGCTCCAAGGCAGCCCGGCGATGCCGTGGCGGCGCCGGCCATAGCGTTGAGCGCGTCGCTTGATACGTTGAAGTTGTCGCGGAGGCTGACATGGGATTTGGAGATCATCTTGCCGAGCAAGGTCGTGTCACCAGTGCTCATCGCGGTCGCTGCCGTGAGCGTCCGTGCGTTCTCCTCGACCACGTGGCGAGCTCGGCTCAACGGAATCTCACCGATTCCGGCAGGGGGCTGCTGCAGACGTTCGACCGCCAGGTCGCGGAGGGTCTCGACCCCGAACGCCGTTGCGGCAGCGTCACATTCGTCGCGCCGCTGGTTGTAGTTCGACGTCGTGAGGGTGCGTCGGGTACCGGTGTCGAGTACGACCACCCGAACGCCGGGCGGCATCAGAATGTGCTGCTGCGTCAGATCTCTGCAGTCGAGCAGCATCGCATGATCCTCTCGGCCACAGGCCGAAATGAGCTGATCCATGATGCCGCTGTTCACGCCGACCCAACCGACCTCGGCGGTGTGAGCAAGTTGGGCGGCTTCGACCGCATCCCACCCCTCACCTGCGATCGTTGAGAAGGTCAGGGCCGTGGCCAGTTCGAGCGCGGCCGAAGATGACAGACTCGCTCCGACGGGGATGGTAGAGGTGACGACACCGTCCCATCCCGGGAGGGTGTCGGCGCCCATCGCCCAGGCGACACCCATCAGGTACTCAGACCACCCGGCGCCACGCTCCAGGCTCCTGAGGTCGAAGGATGCCTCAGGGAAACCCTCGGACCAGGCGACGACGGACGTGTCGGTTCGGGGTCTGGCTGCGATCACCGTTCGCCGGTCGATCGCCATTGGCAGCACGAAACCGTTGTTGTAGTCGGTGTGGCCGCCGACGAGGTTCACTCTGCCCGGCGCCTGGACGACGGTCGTCGGGTCGGACCCAAACCGTTCACGGAACAACGCGATGGCTTGGTCCTCGGGTGACATCGGTCTCCGAGCATACCTCTTCCTCCTTCTGCCACTCGAAGCTCTTCGAGACGGCCGACCTTCCTTAGAGGCCGTCTGGGCTCGAGAACAGTCCCTGGCGCTTCGCTCAAGGCAACTGGTCCTTCGTCCGATGGTTGCCCGGAAGGTTCAATGCTGAATGACGCTTAGTGACGCTCCCCATAAGGCTCAGGATGAAACGGCCGGCTTCGACGCGAGCTCGGCCGATGATCACTACCTGAAGCGAGAGCTGTACGACCTCGTGCGGTCCGATCCGGCGATCTTCGAGTTCCTCCAGGCGGGGTCACTCGACGGTCTGTGGTATTGGGACCTCACCGACCCCGAGATCGAGTGGATGAGCCCTCGTTTCTGGGAGGTTCTTGGTTTCGATCCCGAAACCAAGGCTCACCAGGCCGCAGAGTGGCAGAACCTGATCTTCGAAGAGGATCTACAGACTGCCGTTGAGAACTTCGAACGGCACTGCGCCGACCCCAGCTATCCCTACGATCAGATGGTCCGCTACCGGCATCGAGACGGGCACACCGTCTGGGTGCGCTGTCGCGGGATTGCGATTCGCGACAAGAGCGGCACGCCGGTTCGGCTCCTCGGGGCGCACACGGATCTGACCAGATGCATGACCGCTCAGGAGGCGCTCGAACAGCAGACTGCGGATCTCCGCCAGAAGGCCACTGAGCTGGAGCGGGTCAACGGCCAACTGCGAGAGACCCGCCGGCTGCTCGAGGAGGAGTTGGAGTCCCGTGGCAGGCAGGTTGCCTCCCTCTCCCACGAGCTGCGCAACCCGCTTTCGGCGCTGCTCGGCTTCGCCGAGATGCTGACCGACGACGGAATTGAACTGGATGACGAAGAGCGCGACCAGATGATCCAGACGATCTCCCAAGAGGGCCAAGACGTGCTGCATCTCGTCGAGGATCTCCTCGCCACAGCCCGGGCCGATGCCGGTGAGCTGGCCGTCACCTCGGTGTCGGTCAACTTACGGGCCCAGGCAGCCCAGGTGCTCGAGGGCCTGGACGTCCGGGCGGTCAGCGGTATCTCGCTGCAGGGGGGTTCGGTGCGGGCGATTGGTGATCCGACCCGCGTCCGCCAGATTTTGCGCAACCTCGTCTCGAATGCGTTGCGCTACGGCGGCGACGACGTCAGGATCGCTGTCACCACGGAGGGCAACGCCGCCCTAGTGACCGTGTCCGACGACGGTCCGGCCATTTCCCCCGAGGACGTAGAACGCATTTTCGAGCCCTACCAGCGTGCGGCAACCGCCCGGGCGACGACGGCGTCGGTTGGTCTGGGCCTATCGGTTTCCCGCCAACTTGCCCGCTTGATGGGCGGCAGCCTCGTCTACTGCCACGAACAAGGCCGCAGCAGCTTCCGCCTTGCCCTCCCCATGCGAGCCATCGACGCCTGACCTCTCCAGGGTGGCGGCGCCGTTCCACAGTCAACGCGTGCCCTCCTCGCCGCGCGGTTCGGTGGCGACCAGCGAAGACCCTCAGCCGTCCTGATGGGCGTCGGGCCGTGCTGCCGGGCGATGACGCCGCACCGGCCGCGAGGGCTCCGACTCGGTGGCCTCGCGGTGCGGCTCGGGTTCGGCCGCGACCGGTTCAGGCCCTGGGATCGATTCGACTCTGATTACCCGTTGCTGTTTGCCGATGTCCATGTTCGTTTCCTCCTTGCGTGGTAGTCGAGATAGTCCGAGATCGCCTGTCGCGTTGTGTCAACGTTCTTCGGTTCGGGGAGCGGCATGACGCCGAGTTGGGCGGTCCGCCCGGGAGATCGGAACAACTCGGTCAGATCAGCTGGATCGTCGGTCATCCACAACTTGCCCCGTTCGTGGACGGCGAGGGCGAGGACGGACGCCCGTTCGGCCCGATACCCCCGCTCGTGTTCGACTACGGTTCCCTCGAGGCCGACCAGCCCAACCGCGAACGAACTGTTGCGCCTGATGTCCCTGCCCGCCAGCAGCGGGCGGGGAGACTTGGCGGCGTAGATGCCACATCCGAAGGCGACCTCGGCGCAGCGGCCGTCGGTGTGCGGCAGCGGCCCATCGGCCGCGCAGGTGGCTGCCTTGTGCGGCGTTGCCCAAACTTGCCACTGCCCGCACAACTGGTTGCCGGCGATGGTCCAGATGCGGTAGCCGAGGACCGCGGTGGGCGACCACATAGCGGCGGTGTCCATGGTCTTCGCCTCAGCGAGGCGCTGCAGGCCTTGCCGCCGGGCTTGGTCGTCGGCGCTGGCCAGCGCGCCCTTCAATAGCCGAATCAGTTGATCCTGCGCTGTGGCCACCTCGGCGCCCAACGCTGCGATCCGGGTGTCGAATTCGCCGAGTTCCTTGGTGAGGGCCTCCACCTTGGCCCGTTCGTCGGCGAGACGGCGGCGAAATCGCTGGCCGCGTTGGGGCATCTCGTCGAGGTCGGGTGCACCGCCGGCGAGCACCAGCGCTCGTTCGTAGCCGTTGGCGGCGGCAAGGGCCCAGCGGAGCTCGCCGCCGACGAGGTTGCGTTGTTTGGCGACAAACCGCAGCGTTGAGGCCGTCCCGTCGATGGTGGACTGCAGGGTGTAGGCCTCAGGGGGAACGGTCCCGAAGCGATGGCGCTGCAATCTGCTGCGCAGCTGCGGGATGTTCTTGCCTTGCCAGTTGTCTGTATTGCTCATCCGGGTCCCTTGCGTCGTCTGTTGAACAATGTCAGCTCGTTCTCGCCGCGATCGTGGTGGGGTCGACGGTGAATCGGCCGGCGATTGCTCACGTACGTTGGTCAACAGCCTCCTACTCGGGCAGATCTTCGAACATAGGACATCGAACATGTGTTCGCAACAACGCGAAATCTGAGCCAAATGGGCTGCTTCTGGCTGCCAATTTGGGCCCCCGGCGGGAGGTTTCCGCACCCGGCAATTGCCAACCGGATGTGTACCTACACACCGTGAATAGAGTGACGGACGCAATGGGTGCGAATCTCCACAACGGTGGTCTGTACGACGCGGCGTTGGAACACGATTCCTGCGGAATCGGGTTCGTCGCCGACATTCGAGGCCGCAGAAGTCATCACATCATCGAGCAGGGCCAGACCGTGCTCACCAACCTCACCCACCGCGGCGCGGTGGGGGCGGATCCGCTCGCCGGCGACGGCGCCGGGATGCTCATCCAGATGCCCCATGCCTTCTTCCGGGCTGAGGCCGACCGGCTCGGCATCGACCTCCCGGCCGACGGCGAATACGGGGTCGGGATGGTGTTCCTCCCTCAGAACGAAGTCGACCGGATCGTTTGTGAGAACGTCCTCATCGAACTGGTGGTGGCCGAGGGGATGACCGTGCTCGGCTGGCGCGAGGTGCCGGTCGATTCGAGCTGCCTCGGCGAGAGCGTCAAACCCCGCGAGCCGTTCATCCGGCAGATCTTCGTCGGCCGGGGCGACGCCATCACGAACGCCGACGAGTTCGAACGCAAGCTGTTCGTGATTCGCAAGCAGGCTCACAACACCATCAAGCACCGTGCCCCGCACGTCACCGATGAGGACTTCTACTACGTGCCTTCGATGTCGGCCCGCACCATCACTTTCAAGGGGATGATGCTCGCCGAGAACCTATCGGTGTACTACCGCGACCTCGTCGATCCGCGGGTCGAGTCGGCGCTGGCGCTGATCCATCAGCGGTTCTCGACGAATACCTTTCCGAGCTGGCGTCTCGCCCAGCCGTTCAGGTACCTCTGTCACAACGGCGAGATCAACACGCTGCGCGGCAATGTCAACTGGATGGCGGCCCGCCGCCACAACATGGCCTCTGAGGTCCTCGGCGACGACCTCGAACGGCTTTGGCCGCTGATCGGCGACGGGGCATCGGATTCGGCCACCTTTGACAATGCCCTCGAGTTGCTGCTTGCTGCCGGCTACTCGCTGGGACACGCCATGATGCTGATGATCCCGGAGGCCTGGGCGGACAACTCGCTGATGGACGACAACCGGATCGCGTTCTACGAGTATCAGGCCGCCCTGATGGAGCCGTGGGATGGGCCCGCCGCAGTGGCATTCACCGACGGCCGCCAGATCGGCGCCACCCTCGACCGCAACGGGTTGCGCCCCGGCCGCTACGTCGTCACCGATGACGACCTGATCGTCATGGCGTCCGAGATCGGAGTGCTCGACATCCCCGAAGAGAAGATCGTCAAGAAGTGGCGCCTCCAGCCAGGCAAGATGCTGCTGATCGATCTCGAACAGGGCCGCATCATCGACGACGCGGAGTTGAAGGCGGACCTGACCGCGGCCAAGCCGTATCGCCAGTGGCTCGACGAGACCCAGATCCGGCTGGCCGAACTGCCCCATGAGGTCGCCACGATGGCACCCGACGCCCAGACCTTGCTCGATGCGCAGCAGGCATTCGGCTACACCAGGGAGGACATCGAGTTCTTCATCAAGCCGATGGCGTTGACCGGTCTCGACCCGGTCGGATCGATGGGGCGTGATACCCCGCCGGCGGTGCTGTCGGATAGGCCCAAGACGCTGTTCGACTACTTCAAACAGAACTTCGCCCAGGTCACCAACCCGCCGATTGACCCGATCCGGGAGGAGACGGTGATGTCGCTGGTGTCGCTGATAGGGCCGCGACCCAACCTGCTCGACCTCAACACCGGAGGCTCCCACAAACGTCTCGAGGTGGAGCACCCGATCCTGACCAACATGGGGCTGGAACGGGTTCGCCGCATCGAGAACCAGGTCGACCACGCCTTCCGCGCCGAGCGGCTGTCGATGTGTTACCCCGCCGCTGAGGGTGCGGCCGGGATGCGGCCGGCCCTCGAGAGCCTCTGCGAGCAGGCTGTCGAAGGGGTCCGGGCCGGGTACAACATTCTGATTCTGTCCGATCGTTGTGTCGACGTCGGCCGGGTGGCGATCCCGTCGCTACTGGCGACGTCGGCGGTGCACCACCACCTGATCCGCCAGGGTCTGCGCACCGACGTCGGCCTGGTGGTCGAGACGGGCGAGGCTCGCCAGGTGCACGACTTCTGCTTGCTCGGTGGGTACGGCGCCGAAGCGATCAACCCCTACCTGGCGCTCGACACGATTGCCGTGCTCGACGACCTGCCCGGCCTCGACGTGGAGGAAGCCTCATTCCAATACGTCGCCGCCATCAAGAAGGGGATCAAGAAGGTCATGTCGAAGATGGGCATCTCGACCTTTCAGTCGTACTGCGGCGCCCAGATCTTCGACGCCGTCGGCTTGTCTCAGGAGTTCATCGACGAGTTCTTCACAGGCACCCACAGCGTCATCGAGGGGATCGGCCTCGACGCCATTGCCGAGGAGGCCGTGGCCCGCCACGCCGCCGCCTACGGGCAGGTCCACGTGCTGCGCGACGCCCTCGACGTCGGCGGCGAGGTCGCCTTCCGGCTGCGCGGCGAGGAGCATGTGTGGACCCCGGAAACGGTCACGGGTCTCCAGCATGCGGTGCGCGGGGGCAGCTTCGAGAAGTTCCAGCAGTACACCGCCAGGGTCGACGACCAAACGGCGAAGCTGAAGAACCTGCGTGGCCTTTTCGAGCTGCGCTTCGCCGACGAGCCGCTTGCCCTTGACGAGGTCGAGCCGGCGACTGAGATCGTCAAGCGTTTCGCCACCGGCGCCATGTCGTTTGGGTCGATCTCGTGGGAGGCGCACACCAACCTCGCCATCGCGATGAACCGCCTCGGCGCCAAGTCCAACACCGGCGAGGGGGGCGAGGAGTCGGTGCGATTCCAGCCGATGGCCAACGGCGACTCGATGCGCTCGGCGGTCAAGCAGGTCGCCTCGGGCCGGTTCGGGGTCACCACCGAGTACCTGGTGAACGCCGACGACATCCAGATCAAGATGGCCCAGGGCGCCAAGCCGGGCGAAGGCGGCCAGTTGCCCGGCCACAAGGTCGACGAGCGAATCGCCGCAGTGCGCCACTCGACGCCGGGGGTCGGCCTCATATCGCCGCCGCCGCACCACGACATCTACTCGATCGAGGATCTCAAACAGCTCATCTACGACCTCAAGAACGTCAACCCTGACGCCCGGATCAGCGTCAAGCTGGTTTCCGAGGTCGGCGTCGGCACGATTGCGGCAGGTGTGGCCAAGGCCCGAGCCGACCATGTGCTCATCTCGGGCTATGAGGGTGGCACCGGGGCCAGCCCGCTGACGTCGATCTACCAGGCGGGCTCGCATTGGGAGATCGGTCTGGCCGACGCCCACCAGACGCTGGTGGCCAACGAGCTGCGGGGCCGCATCGCGGTCCAAACCGACGGCGGGATCCGCACCGGGCGTGACGTCGTCGTTGCGGCGCTGCTCGGCGCCGACGAGGTCGGGTTCGGAACGGCGGCGCTGATTTCGCAGGGCTGCATCATGATGCGCAAATGCCACCTCAACACCTGCCCGGTGGGGGTCGCCACTCAGGACCCGGAGCTGCGCAAGCTGTTCCCCGGCACGCCGCAGCACGTTGTCAACTTCTTCATGTTCATCGCCGAGGAGGCGCGGCAGTTGATGGCGCGACTCGGATTCCGCACCTTCGATGAGATGATCGGCCAAACCGACCGGATCGACACCCGCCGGGCCGTCGACCATTGGAAGGCCCAAGGGCTGGACTTCTCCCGGATTCTCTACAAGCCCGATCCGGCGCCGGGGATCGCCATCCGCAACACCGAGGCCCAGGACCACCACCTCGAGTGGGTGCTCGACCGGAGGCTGATTGCGGAGGCCGCGCCGGCACTCGAGGACGGCCAACCGGTCCGTATCGAGACGAGAGTGCGTAACACCGACCGCACCATCGGTGCGATGCTGTCGGGCGAGGTGGCCAAGCGGCACGGTTTTGCGGGCTTGCCGCCCGACACGATCCATGTGTCGATGAAGGGCACCGCCGGTCAGAGCTTTGGGGCCTGGGCGGCCCGGGGGGTGACGCTGCAACTCGAGGGCGACGCCAACGACTACGTTGGCAAGGGCCTCTCGGGTGGCCGGCTCATCATCGTGGCCCCTCCGCTCGGACCGATCGTTCCCTACGAGAACGTGATCATCGGCAACACCGTGCTGTATGGGGCTATTGCGGGGGAGTGCTACTTCAACGGCGGCGCCGGCGAGCGCTTTGCAGTGCGCAATTCGGGCGCGGTTGCGGTTGTCGAGCGTGTCGGCGACCACGGCTGCGAGTACATGACCGGCGGCTGCGTGGTCGTCATCGGCAAGACCGGACGCAACTTCGCCGCCGGGATGAGCGGCGGCATTGCGTACGTCATCAACGAGGTGGGCGACTTCAAGCAGCGCTGCAATCCGGCCATGGTTGAGTTGGAGTCGATCGACCCGGATGACGGTCCGCCACCTGGGATCGGGCCGGAGCCGACGATGGACGAGTTGATGGCCGACCCGCTGCGCCACGATGCCTGGCGGCTGCGGTCCCTGATCGAGCGCCACGCCCGGTTTGTGGATAGCTCACGGGCTCAGGAGATCCTCGACAACTGGGATGACTACCTCCCCAGGTTCGTCAAGGTGGTGCCGATTGAGTACCGCCGGGCGCTCGAGGAGATGCAGCGAGTCACGGTGGGGGCCCGCTGATGGGCAAACCAACCGGGTTCAAGGAGTACGACCGTGAGGATGGGGTGTATCGCCCGATCGATGTGCGGCTGACCGACTACCGCGAGTTCGTGGTTCCGGTGGCAGGCGAAGCGCTGGCCCAGCAGGGGGCCCGGTGCATGGATTGCGGGATCCCGTTCTGCCACCAGGGCTGCCCGGTGGACAACATCATTCCCGATTGGAACGACCTGGTCTATCGGGACCGGTGGCGCGAAGCCATCGAGATCCTGCACTCGACGAACAATTTCCCGGAGTTCACCGGGCGGGTGTGCCCGGCGCCGTGTGAGGAGGCCTGCACGCTGAACCTGCATGATGCGCCGGTGGCGATCAAGACGATTGAGCACGCCATCATCGAGCGGGCCTGGGCGGAGGGGTGGATCCGGCCGCAGATCCCGCCGCAGCGCACCGGCCGGGTGGTGGCGGTGGTGGGTTCGGGTCCCGCCGGGTTGGCCTGCGCCCAGCAGCTGGCGCGGGCCGGTCACCGGGTGACGGTTTATGAGAAGAACGCCAAGATCGGCGGGTTGCTCCGGTACGGGATCCCGGACTTCAAGATGGAGAAGTCGGTGATCGACCGCCGCATGTCGCAGATGCAGGCCGAGGGCGTGGAGTTCCGGGTGAACAACAACATTGGGGTGGACATCCCGGTG
>CAYXMJ010000043.1:1437-7169 GCA_964465915.1 uncultured Acidimicrobiaceae bacterium | reverse complement strand
GAGTTCGAGCTTCCGGCCGACCTGGTGCTGCTGGCGATGGGCTTCGTGTCCCCGGTGCGAGACGGCCTGCTCAGCGAGCTAGGGATCGAGGTCGACGCAAGAGGCAACGTGGCCGCCGACACCGAGAACTACCAGACGAGCATCCCCGGCGTCTTCACTGCCGGCGACATGCGCCGGGGCCAATCCCTCGTCGTGTGGGCCATCCGCGAAGGCCGCCAATGCGCCAGAGCGGTAGATGAGGCGCTGATGGGCGGCTCCGACTTGCCGCGCTGAACCGCCACATTCGAGTCGGATCAACCGTCACACGATCGTCGCCGGTACTACTTGCGATCCGAGGCCGGGGGGCCTCAACGGTGGAGATTTCTGGCTCAGGGCAGTGCCGGCAGGGGGCGAGCAGAATCAGCCGCGCTCGCCGCTCCACCTCCCTCAACTCGCGCCTGCAGCCATTCTCTGTCACGGCGGGCGGTCCCAGAATTGCGGTCTTTGCTTGGTTCTGGGTCGGGCGGTTCCGGACCGGCAGAGGTAGTGCGCCGACCGACGCTTCCCAGGGTTCCTCGACGCAGGTAGTCCTGGGGCTTCGTTGGTGGCTGAGTCTCGGCATCGCATTCGTTGGGTGACTACCCCCGAGATGCTGTTCTCGTTGACGCTGGTGGCGGTCGACGAGCTCGATTGCGCCAGTTCGCCGTGCTGTCGTCACCGTCAGGTTTCGAGGCGAGGGGACGGGCGGCCCGTAAGGAAGAGGTATCGCTCCAGGACCCATGCGGTCCTGAGGGCCTCGGCATCGCTGAGCGCTTCGGTGCGCAGGCCGTGTGCGATGGCGTCGGCGGCCAGCTCGGTGCCCCGTTGGTCGTGGGGGTCGTTCCCGTTCGCCCACGAAGGTGCCTCGACGTGCTCGACGAACGCCTGGCGGGTGTCTTCGGTGAGTGAGTGGTGCGCCCAGGCATGGGCCAATTCGTGGTAGATGAAGTGCGTAGTGTCCGTGCACAAGTCGATCTGCAGGGTCTCGCCGGTGAACAGCCCACCATGGCCGTCGCAGCTCTCCAAGTCGTCGTGAAAGTAGATCGACAGTTCGGGCAGCGTCAGCCCTTGTTGGCTGAATCGGTCGATGGCCACCCCGATCTCCAGTGTCAGCGTCGGGTCGGCACCATAGAGCGCGGGCTCCGGAGAGTGGTCCGGGGACGCCGCCATGACCAGGGTGGCTGTCGCAGTGACGATGAGAAGGCGGGGTATGAGTTTCATACCCGGAGCGTCCGATTGAGCGCCTAAACGTCGTGGTGGCGGGGCCTTTCATGTGCGCTTCGATGGATTAAGGCGCGTGAAAGGTCCTCTCGATTCCATAGAGCACGCGGCTACGCCGCTGTACTGTTGCTTGGGAGGTGCGACTCATGGAATACCGAATTTTGGGACCTCTCGAGGTCCTGGATGAAGGATCTCAGTTGGACCTCGGTCCCCACAAGCAACGCTCTCTGCTGGCGTTGCTGGTTCTCAACGCCAATCGTGTTGTCTCGACGGACCGTATCCTCGAGGAGCTCTGGGGCGACGATTCCGAGGGCAAAGAGAACGCACTGTGGGTCTACATCTCTCGGTTGCGGGCCATCCTCGAGCCCGATCGAGCGGAGCCGACAGTCCTCATCACCCGCGACCATGGGTACACGTTGTTGGCTGCACCGGACGCCGTCGATGCGACTCGTTTCGAAGCGGCCGCGGCGTCGGGTCGGAGCGCGATCAAAGCCGATCCGGAAGCCGCCTCGCTGCTGCTATGCGAGGGCCTTTCCTTGTGGCGTGGGGATGCCCTCGACGATTTTCGGTACGACGACTTCGCCCAGGCAGACATCGCCCGGCTCGAGGAAGTGCGGGTCGGTGCCCTCGAGGACCGTATCGAGGCTGATCTGCGGTCAGGGAAAGCCCGTGAGCTGATTCCCGAGCTGGACCGGCTGGCCGACTTGAATCCGTTGCGGGAACGTCCGGTGTCCCTGAAGATGCTTGCGCTCTATAGGGCGGGGCGACAAGCTGAGGCATTGCGGACGTTCGAACGTTTCCGCAGAACCATGGGCGAGGAAATGGGAATCGACCCATCACCCGAGCTTCGTCGCCTCGAGGAGCAAATCCTCCTTCACGACTCACGGCTCCAGCCACGCTTGTCCCGAAGAATCGCTGCGTCCGTTCCCACCGAGCCCGTGGCCAACCCGTATCAGGGTCTTCAGGCGTTCCACGAAGGCGACGCCGACCGCTTCTTTGGTAGGGATCGCTTGGTTGCTGAGGTGATACGTCGCCTAGCCGAAGAACGGCGTTTCGTCACGGTGGTAGGCCCGAGTGGCTCGGGCAAATCGAGCCTGGCGCGGGCCGGGGTGATACCTGCGCTGCGGAAGAACGCGGTTTCAGGATCTGACGGATGGCTCGTCGCCCAAATGGTGCCGGGTTCCCGTCCCTTCGATGAGCTCGAAGCGGCGTTGCTCCGAGCCACCTTCGATGCTCCTGCCGGCTTGTCCGAACAGCTCAAGGGTGACGACGGCGGGATCTTGCGCGCTGCCCTCCGGATACTCCCCGACGACACATCACGGGTGCTGATCGTGATCGATCAGTTCGAGGAACTCTTCACTCTCGTGGACAACGAAGCCACCCGAGCCAGGTTCCTGGCAGGACTGACCGAATGCGCCACCGAGCCGCACGGCCGAGTCACCGTGCTCGTCACACTGCGGGCCGATTTCTACGACCGGCCGCTGCGGTATCCCGCCTTTGGAACCCTCATGAGCGACGGCATTGTCAACGTGGTCCCGATGGCACTCGACGAACTAGAGCAGGCTGCCCGCGAACCGGCTGCCAGGAAGGGGGTAACGCTCGAACCGGCATTGCTGGCATCCCTGCTGACGGACGTCATCGGGCAACCCGGTGCCCTCCCGCTGTTCCAGTACTCCTTGGCCGAACTCTTCGATCGTCGCGTCGGCGACACCGTGACCATTGAGACCTACCAAGCGATGGGGGGCCTGCGCGGAGCGCTGACTCGTCGCGCCGACGATTTGTTGTCAGAGCTCACGGCGACTCAGCAGGCTGCTGCTCGGCAGCTCTTCTTGCGGTTGGTCAGCATCACCGATTCCGACGAGTGGAGTCGTCGCCGGGTTCCAGCTTCCGAGATCCTCGCTCTGGACGTCGACGTAGTCGATCTCAAGGCCGTCATAGACTCCTTCGGACTAGCGCGGCTCATCACCTTCGACCGCGACCACCTCTCGGGAGCACCGACGGTGGAGGTCGCCCACGAGGCTCTACTCAGCGAATGGGAGCGACTTCGGGCTTGGATCGACGATGCGCGAGATGACGTGCGGCGCCACGCCGCGCTCACCGCGGCGATGGAGGAGTGGCTCGAGTCCGACATGGGCGCCGACTACCTGCTCAGCGGCACCCGTCTCGACCGCTATGAGGAATGGGCGGGCTCCACAACGATGCAACTGACGACGGGCGAACAAGCGTACCTGGAGGCGGCGATGACGGCGCGGGACCACGCCATCGAGCGCGAGCAGGCGCGCATCGCCGCCGAGGAGCGGGTACAGCGCGCCGCAGGTCGACGACTATGGGGCCTCGTCGCTGCGATCGTGGGGCTCCTCGCGATCGGGATCGGAGTCCTTGCAGCCGTCTTGGCGCCGGACCCACCCACCATTGCTCTCGTCGGGGTGCCGCGAGATGGCGACCCGTTCAACCTTCAGCTCATCACGGGATTTGATCTCGCCACGGCCAAACATGGGTTTGTCGATGTCGAGTTCAACCCGACGAGCGACCCTGGGGAGGAGTTCCACGAACTCCTCCGAACTGGTCCCGACTTGGTCATCGTCCCAACCCCTTTCCTCGTGGAGGACTGGGTCGGCGTGACGTTCGCTGAAGTCGCCGCTTTGTACCCAGAGACGCTCTTCGTCGCCTTCGACTCATTCTCAGAACCGGCCCCCAACGTCTTGCTCGTCAGCTTCCGCTCCGAGGAGGGGGCCTTCTTAGTCGGCGCGGCCGCCGCGTTGGCATCCGAAACGAAATCGATCGGCTTCGTTGGTGGGATGCCCTATACGGTCGATCATTTCCGAGCCGGTTTCGAATCGGGCGCTATCGCCGCTGTCGACGACATCACGGTGCTGTCGCGCTACGTCCTCGGCACACCAGACGAGCTGTTTCAATCACCGCAGGGGACACAGGATGCGGCACAGGCGCTGTACGATCGGGGCGCCGACATTGTGTTCACGGCGGCTGGGATTGCTGGAGAGGGAACGCTCGTCGCCGCAGCCGCCGGATCGAGTCCCGAAATGACGCTATGGGGCATCGGCGCAGATCATGAGCAGGAACTCTTCGCGGATGTGCGCCTGCGGGACCACCTGCTCACGTCCATGCTAATCCGACGCGACTGGGCGCTCGGGCTCATCATTGACGACTTCCTCGACGGCAACCTCGAGTCAGGCGAGCGAGCGTTGGGGATCGCCGACGGCGTCCTGACGTACTCGGACAGCGGCGGGCATCTCAATCCAGCCACCATCGAGCAAGTGAACGAACTCAGAGACGATATCAGGGCCGGCTTGGTCGAAGTCCCGTACACGGCGGCCGAACCTCCCTCCGACCCTCCGGAGCCCGATCGCGTCGTGGGTATCACCGTCGGCGAAGGGCGGTGCGTGCTCTCGGATCCACCTACCCTCACAGTTGGAGACGTCGTCCGATTCGATGTCGCCAACCTCGGCACCGAGGCAACCGGGCTGGCGATTTGGGTCTTCAGTGAGGGAGTATCTTTGGACGACGTGGCTGGCTCCCCATGGGACATCAGTCGTTACAGCAGTTCGGCCTCGGCGGCCAACCTCGATCCTGGTGGCTCCACCTCAGTCACGCTGAAGGTCTTTGACGCCGGCACCTGGGGCGTGACCTGTTTCGGCATGCCGGGCATCGTGCCCTTCAGTGTCGGAGAAGCGTGACGCTCGCCGCAGCGCGCTGACGCGGCGGAGCGGGCTTGCTTGGTTGCGGCGATACCGTCAGCGCGCCGGCAACTGGAAGGGGCTGCCCGGTTCGTCCACGTCGGGCATTGACGCTGCGCTGTGCCACCCCGACCGAGAACAAGGTCTATCTGTTCGAGGGCAACCAGTGCGCCCTGGACGACGGCTACCCGAACCGATCGCCGGCCATTTCAAGGGCATCGCCGATGACTTCGAGGATGGGATCGACGCGGCGCTGTGGCGTCAGTCGAACGACAAGATCCACTTGTTTCGCGGTGACCGCCACGTGCGGCTCACCGAGACCGAGATGGACTCGGGCTACCCGCAGCCGATCGCACCGATCAGGACGGGTGCACCGGCGGCATACGCCAACGGCATCAACGCTGCGCTGATGCGCCAGGACGCGGGGCAGATCTACTTCTTCAACGGCCGGACCTGCCTGCGCTGCTCCAAGGTGGCCGACGGGGTATACCCCGGCTACCCGAGGTGGATCGACGGACCGTGGATGCCGTTCCCGACCTAGGAGGGCCCCTCCGTCTGCGGCCTGCGGCCTGCGGCCACCTCCCCCACCTGTCTGTCGGGGAGGGCGCAGAGAGAGCGTGCGCCTCGAGGGCATCCGGCGACCCTTAAGTCTCGGCTCGGCACGGCCGATCATCAGGACAGGGGATTCCTGGCTCCAGGAGGCGCCATGGACACAAGAACCCAGCCCGCGGAGCAGATCGGCTCCCCGCAGGCGGTGATCGCATTCCTCGCCGAAGCTGCCCTGGGGTGTCTCGACAT
>CAYXMJ010000043.1:0-1337 GCA_964465915.1 uncultured Acidimicrobiaceae bacterium | reverse complement strand
CAGCTGGAACGCGATTCGGTAGCCCGCGAGCTGCGCATCAAGCACCACACGGCGCTGGCCCAATGTGCCCAATCGCTGCTCTCGAGTGGTGGCGAGTTTCGGCTGCGGCGGGCGGTGGAGGCGTTGCTGATCGCCACCAGGGCGACGTACATCTTCGTGGAGCGAAACATCATCGATAGCGAGCTGGGGTTCAGCTCGCGGACCGTGGCTGAGGCCGAGCAGGAGCGGGCCAAGGACCTGGAGTCGAATACATTCTGGGATGTGATCCCTTGGGAACGGATGCCGACGACCCGCAACGCGCTCGAACGAGGCGAGCCGATCGTCATCGTCCCCTCCGAGTTGGAGGGCGCGGAGCTCGACGTCTACGAGGAGGATCCCTTCGGGGTGGCATCGGAAATTGACGTCCCCATCTTCGTCAATGGTGAGTGGGCGGGCCTGATCGGTTTGGCGGAGCGTGACGTGGTTCGGGAGTGGTCGGAGGAGGACCGATCGCTGCTGGTCGCCGCCGCGACGATGATCGGGGCCTATTGGGAGCGTGACGGCGCCCGGGATCATCTCCTCGAAGTCATCCGCTCCAAAGACATGTTCCTCGCCAGTGTCAGCCACGAACTCCGTACGCCGCTCACCGCGGTTGTGGGATCCAGCGAGATCCTGCGGGACGAGTCGGTCGAGCTGTCGGTGCACGAGCGCGCCGAGTTGCTCGACATGGTGGTGGCTGAGGGAACCGATCTGGTCAACATCGTGAGTGACCTCCTCGCCGCAGCCAAGGCTGACTCCGGAACGTTGAGCGTGAGCAGCGTCCCCGTGAGCTTGAGGGCGCAGGCGGCTCAAGTGATCGAGGGGATCCACGAAGACACGGATATTGCCATCGAAGTGACCGAGCCATCGGTTGCCGGCCTGGGCGATCCCGATCGGGTGCGCCAGATCGTCCGCAATCTCATCACAAACGCCTTTCGCTACGGCGGCGAGACGATACGAGTTGAGATCGGGCGCGACGGCGACATGGTCCTGCTGCGCGTATGCGACAACGGGTCCGGAGTTGCCGAGGACGATCGGGAACGCATTTTCGAATCGTACGAGAGCGCCCACGGGGATCCCGGACGGTCGGGCTCGATCGGGCTCGGGCTAGCCATTTCCCGCCGGCTGGCGCGTCTCATGGGCGGCGACCTCGTCTATCGCTATGTGGCCGGCGAGAGCGTGTTTGAACTCAGCCTGCCGGACGCCGGCTGACGACCCGCAGGGTCGCAGGTCTCCCGGCGGCTACGTCTGGGAAATGTCGCCATACATGTCGGGGCGGCGGTCACGGTAGAACGCCCAGTGGCGGCGGACCTCTTCGA
>CAYXMJ010000042.1:0-17647 GCA_964465915.1 uncultured Acidimicrobiaceae bacterium | reverse complement strand
GGGGCGCCGCTGCGCTATTTCGTCACCCACGCCGTGGCGGCGGCCTGGTCGTCGACGGCGAACACCTTGATCTCGCAGGGCATCATCCACGCAAAGGCCTTGATTCCGTCCTCGTAGGCCTTGTGGTCGGTGACGAGCGCGATCTTCTCCCAGTTGGACCAATGGCCTACGCCCACCTTGGTGTCCTCCCACATGGCACCTCCGGAGTAGCCATCGAACTCGGCGCCGAGGACGTAGAGCAGTCGGATCTTGTCGTGGTCGGCCAATGCGGCATCCACGGCGGGGTCGAGAACCGACTTGTAGTCGCCGGCGCGAACCTCGCCGACGGCTTCGAATCCGATGACATTGTCGGGGAGACCGTCGATGAGTCGGATCATGGCGTGTGCTCCTTCTTGGTGGGTGGTCGGCACTCCACATTATCCGGCGGCGTCGATGGCCGGTGGGTGCGCCGCGGGAGCTGGGTCACGGCGGCGGGCAGCCGAAGGCGACGCTGACGACCTGCGTCATCTCAGATGGGATCCAGGGAATGTCCTCGAGCACTTCGCGTTCCCCGGTTGCGTCGAATTCCGCTTGGCTCGCACGACAGAAGGCGTATACCTCACCGAGGATTGCCTCGGCGGCTTGCCCTTCCTCGGTTTCGACCCACTGCCAGTGTTCGGTCACCGTTTCGAACTCGGCCGTCCGAGCCGCGAGTGCCTCGTCGGCCGCGGTGATCCTGCTGAAGATGTCGATCGACTCCGTATGCATGCCGGCAATCTCTTCGGGCGGATTGAGATCCTCGACTCCGTCCAGGAACTCGGCACGGATCGCGAGTCGTTGCTCCCAGTAGTCCTCGGCTCGCTCAGCGGTGGGCGGTTGCGACGTCCACTCTTCGTCGATGGAAGTGAACTGAGCTGCCATTTCCGCAACAAGCTCTTCTACCTCGGCGGCGTATTCGCCGACCGTGAGGCTGCCGCTGCTGCAGGCTGCCACGATGGCCGCGACGCAAATCCCGGCGCAGATGAGACGTATTCGCATAGAGCCCAACGTCGTCGGATCACCGCTGGGCGACTAGGGCCGACGGTCACCTGCCGAAAGACCATCCGCCGCTTGGCTAGACCATCGCGACCCCGACGGCGACCATCTCCGCCACGGCGCGGGCGCCGTCGCCGGGAGCGAGATTGACCGGGCGGATCCCGTCGGCGAGCACGGTCGGGTGGAGCCCTCCGTGGGCGGCGTCAAGGGCGGTCGCCTTGACGCAGTAGTCCGTTGCCAGACCCACGACAAAGACTCGCTCGATAGAGCGCTCTGCCAGCAATCCAGCGAGACCGGTCGGTGTGTCCTCCCCGGTCTGGGGATCCCGAACGGTGAAACCGGAGTATCCGTCCTCGCCGCCGGTGCCTTTCTGCACGATGGGCCCAACGACGTGGAGGTCGGGGTGGAGTTCGGCACCCCAGGTGCCGGCGACACAGTGCGTCGGCCAGATGCCGCCGTCCTTGGCGAAGTGTGGGGTCGACTCCGGGTGCCAATCCTGGGTGTAGACCACGAACCCGCCGCTGTCGATGGTGTCGGCAACCTCACGGTTGATGAACGGGATCGTGTCCTCGCCGCCGGCCACATAGAGGGAACCCTCTGGATCCGCGAAGTCGTTCTGGCAATCGACCACGATCAGTGCCGTGGTTGGGTCGTACCTGGTCACGAGGCGTTGCGTTGGGCCAGGGCGTCCTCGAGGGTTGTCCACGGCAGATCGGCGCACTTGATCCTGACCGGGAACTTGCGGACCCCTTGGAGGGCTTCGAGGTCACCGAGCACTGAACCAGGCCGACTTGGGTCAACCGGGCTCTCACCCTCTTCGATCGACATCATCAGCTTGAACTGGTGGGTCAGCTCCGCCACTTCCTCGATCGACTTCCCGACGATGGCCTCGGCCATCATCGAACCTGACGCCTGCGAAATCGAGCAGCCCTGCCCCTGGATGGCGGCATCGGTGATGTGGCCATCGGTGACTTCGAGGTCGAGGGAGAACTCATCACCACACGACGGGTTGTTGCCCTCTGCGTGGATGTGGTCACCGGCGAGGGTCCCCTGGCGCCGCGGATTGCGGTAGTGGTCGAGGATGACTTCTCGATACAGCTCTTGGATGGACACGTGGTTCCTTCTTGTGCCGGCGTGCGCAACGATAACGTCCCTGAGCCGCTGCAATTCCAACTGTCGCTTCAGGAGAGGCCAAACACCTCGCGAGCCTGAAACAACCCGGCGACGAGCGCGTCGACATCTGACGGGACGTTGTAGACATAGAACGACGCCCGAGCGGTGGCCGGAACTTCGAAGTGACGCATCAGTGGCTTGGCGCAATGGTGACCGGCGCGTACCGCCACGCCCTGTTCCTCGTCGAGGATCGTGGCGATGTCGTGGGCATGGATGTCAGCCAGCTGGAAGCTCACGGCACCACCCCGCTGGGCGACATCAGTCGGTCCGAAGATCTCGAGGTCGGGGACATCGGCTAGGCGTTCGAGCGCATACCCGGTGATCTCGACCTCGTGGCGTCTGACCTCCTCCATGCCGAGCGCCGCCAGGTAGTCGATTGCGGCGCCAAAACCGACGGCTTGGGCGATCGGGGGCGTTCCGGCTTCGAACTTGTGCGGGATCGGCGCCCACTCTGATTCGTAGAGGCGT
Organism: uncultured Acidimicrobiaceae bacterium; assembly: GCA_964465915.1. Classification (GTDB taxonomy): domain Bacteria; phylum Actinomycetota; class Acidimicrobiia; order Spongiisociales; family UBA5794; genus CAVPHV01. Next base: position 14,992 of record CAYXMJ010000042.1, on the reverse strand, counting down.
ACGTCGGTGATCATCTCGCCGCCGCCTTCGAGTGGCTCCATCTCCTCGAGCCGTTCTCGCTTTCCCCACAGGACACCGATGCCGGTCGGACCGAGCATCTTGTGCGAGCTGAAGGCGACGAAGTCGGCGTCCATCGCTTGGACATCGGTGGGGAGGTGCGGCACGGCCTGCGCTCCGTCGACTACGGCGATCGCGCCCACGGAGTGTGCCGCGTCGACCAGCTCCCGAACCGGGCCGATGGTCCCTGTGACGTTCGACATGCCCGATACGGCGACGATCGCCAGTCGATCGTCGACCAGCTCGTCGAGAGTGCCGAGGTCGACACCAAATTCGGCGTTGATGTCGAGGTACACGAGTTCGGCGCCGGTGCGCTTGGCGACAAGCTGCCAGGGAACGACGTTGGAGTGGTGTTCCATCTTGGTGAGCAGGATCCGGCTGCCGGTGCCGAGCCGATCGAGGCCCCAGCCGTAGGCGGCCAGGTTGAGCGCTGCCGTGGTCCCCCTGGTGAAGACGACCTCGCTCGGCGTTGCCGCGTTGATGAATCGAGCTACCTTGGCGCGGGAGCTCTCGTACGCCGTGGTGGCTTCATCGGCGAGCGAGTACGCCCCGCGATGCACGTTGGCGTTGATCGTCCGGTAGTACTCCGAGATCGCGTCGATGACCTGGCTTGGCTTCTGTGTGGTGGCGGCCGAGTCGAGGTAGACCAGTGGTTTGCCGTTGACCTCGCGTTCGAGGATGGGGAAGTCCTTGCGGATCGCCGCCGCGTCGATCATCCCGTGGCTCCGGCGGCCTCGGTCCGGTAGGCGTCGTAGCCGCTCTCCTCGATCTCCTCGGCGAGTTCCGGCCCTCCGGTGACGACGATCCGGCCGTCGACGAAGACATGGACGACATCGGGAGTGATGTAGTCGAGCATCCGCTGGTAGTGGGTGATGATGAGGAACCCTCGCTCCGGTGCCGCCACCCGCTTGACTCCTTCGGCGACGGTTCGCAGTGCGTCGATGTCGAGGCCCGAGTCGGTTTCATCGAGGACGGCCAGTTCTGGTTCGAGTACTGCCATCTGGAGTACCTCGTTGCGCTTGCGTTCGCCACCCGAGAACCCCTCATTGAGGTAGCGGTCGGCGAATGACGAATCCATGTCGAGTTCGCGCATCGTGTCCGTCACCTTGAGGCGAAGCTCGAGCACCGTGTAGTCGATCCCGGTGCGGTTCGATAGTGCGGTGCGCAGGAAGTTGACCACCGACACGCCCGGGATCTCCTCCGGGTACTGAAACCCGAGGAACATCCCGGCCCGGCCCCGCTGGTCGGGCGTCCATTCGGCGATGTCCTCGCCCTTGAACAGGATGCGTCCCGAGGTCACCTCGTAGCCCGGGTGGCCCATGAGGACGTTGGCCAGGGTCGACTTGCCTGATCCGTTCGGGCCCATCAGGGCATGGATCTGGCCGCGGTCGACCGTGAGGTTCATGCCTTTGATGATCTCGGTCCCGCCGGCCGAAACATGCAGGTCTTCGATAGAGAGGAGAGGAGCGGTCATGGCCGGGAGGTTAGCCGTGTTCTAAACCCTATGACCATGGTGGAATCAGGTGTCCTTGATCACGTTGAAGACACGCTCGACATCGGCGGTGTCGACCTCGGTGAGTGGTGCGTAGACCTGCACGTAGTAGCGATCGACGCCGTTGCGGGCGTACGCCGCAAACTGTTCGGCGACCTGCTCGGCGGTGCCGTGGGGGAGATTGCGAGCTTCGAGCATGGCTTCGTACTCGCCGGTTTCCATGTCGCGTGAGGCGGCCCGGGCGGCCAGACGGTCGCGGTAGTCGGCTTCGTCGTCTCCCATCACGGGGTAGCCCACGAAACTGATGCGGATGGCCTCAGGATCTCGACCCGCGTTGACTGCGGCAGCCGACATCACATCGAGCCTGGCTCTGAGCGACTCGGCGTCGGTCGTGAACATGTTGTATTCATCCGCAAACCGGCCGGCGATCGACGGGGTCTTCTTCGGTCCACCGCCCCCAACGATGATCGGCAAGTCGCCGGTGGCCTTGGGGAGAACGTCCATCGGTTCGAGGCTGTAGTGGCGCCCGGCGAAGCCTTCGTTCTTGGACCCGAAGCAGGAGTGCAGATAGGCGAGTGTTTCGTACAGGCGGCTGAAGCGCTCCCATAGGTCGGGGAGTTCGATGCCAAAACGCTCGTGCTCGGGCTCCATCCAACCGGTCCCGACACCGAGTTCCAGGCGGCCCCCGGACATCTGGTCAATTGTGGCCGCCGTCTTGGCCAATACTCCGGGGTGGCGAAAGGTGAGCGGGGTGACCAGCACGGTCAGGTTGATCGTGGACGTATCCCGGCCGAGTCCGGCAAGCGTGGTCAGGGCGTCGGTGGCGGGGACCGACTCGTCCATGTTGAGGTAGTGGTCCGAACGGGCGAACGAGTCGAACCCGACCGATTCGGCCCAGCGGGCGAGTCGCAGCAGGTCGTCGTAGGTGCCACCGGCCTGTGGTTCTGTCATGAACGAGAATTGCATCGTCGGGTCGTCCTCTCGTCTTTGTTGTCACCAACCCCGAGCCCGCCACTCGGGTAGGTGGGGTCGCTCGGTGCCGATGGTGGTATCAAGACCGTGTCCAGGCAAGACGAGCGTGTTGTCGGCGAGCGTGAAGAGGTGATCTTCGACGCTCGCCATGATCTGTGGGAAGTCGGCTCCGGGCCCGGCGGTAGCGCCGGGCCCGCCGGGAAACAGTGTGTCGCCGGAGAAGAGCAGCCCGCCGATCGTGAAACAGACCGAGCCCGGGCTGTGACCTGGAGTCTCCACCGCGGTCAGCGTCAACTCGCCAACCCCGATTGGCCCGCTGTTGAGCGGCGCGTCCGGGGTGAGGCCGAAGGTCTCGGCGTCGGCCTCATTCAGGCAGAAGGGGATGTCGAGGCGGTCCGCGACCTCCCGAGCGGCACCAACGTGGTCAAAATGGCCATGGGTGGTCAACAGCGCAAGCGGGTTCAGGTCCTCGGTCGCGGCCATCACCCGATCAGCCTCCGCAGCAGCGTCGATGACAACCGCAACTCCGGTAGAGCGACAGGCCAGCACGTAGGCGTTGTTCTCCCACGACCCAACGCACACCTTGCGCACGGCCAGGGTGTCATCGCGATAGTGCCAGGGAGTCGGCATGGTGTGTCCTCGGTGGCGTAGCGTCGAGGCTAGCGAACGTTCCTGGTGGTCACGGCCGGGAGCCGGGTGCGGGTGGGTGGTCATCGTGGGAGAATGCTGTAGCGAGCGAGACAGGAGCGGAACGGGATGAACTTCGCCCTCAACGAGGAACAGGAGATGCTGCGCGACTCGGTCCGGAGCTACCTGGTCGACAAGGTGCCGCTCACCAGGGTCCGCGAGCTGATGGAGACCGACTCAGGCTTCGATCCCGAACTGTGGTCCGAGATGGCGCAGATGGGCTGGCAGGGCATGGCCATTCCTGAGGCTTACGGAGGGGCCGGCTACTCCAGCTTCGAGCTCGGCATCATCTTGGAAGAGATGGGCCGGATGCTCACTCCGGCCCCGTTCCTGTCTTCGGTGGTGCTCGCCGCCAACACCATCCTGCTGGCCGGGGCGGAGAGCCAGAAGCATGAGCTCCTGCCGGGGATCGCGATGGGGGAGCGCCGCGGGGCGGTTGCCATCGTCGAAGCGTCGGGCCGCTGGGATCCAGCCGGCATCGAACTCACCGCCACTCCGGATGGCGATGCCGTTGTGCTCTCCGGCACGAAGTCCTACGTGGTCGATGGTCATACCGCCGACACCCTCCTGGTAGCCGCCCGGACTGCGGAAGGCACCATCGACCTCTATGTGGTGCCGGCCGACGCCCCAGGGGTCACCGCGACGAGGCTCGAGACCATGGACATGACCCGAAAGCAGGCCGAGATCGTCTTTGCCGATGTTCGGGTACCTGCCACGGCCCGACTCGGCGACGCCGGACATGGCGCAGCGACCATTGAGCGGCTCTACGACCTGGCGGTTGCGGCGCTGGCCTTCGAACAGGTCGGCGGTGCGCAGGTCTGCATGGAGATGTCGGTGGAGTACGCCAAGGTTCGTATGCAGTTTGGACGACCGATCGGCTCCTTCCAGGCGATCAAGCACAAGTGTGCCGACATGCTCGTTGCGACCGAGTCCGCCAAGTCTGCGGCCTACTACGCCGGGTGGGCGGCCGCGGTCGGCGATGCGGACCTCACCATTGCTGCTCCGCTGGCCAAGGCGTGCTGCTCAGATGCGTACTTCGATGTCGCCGCCGACACCATCCAGGTCCACGGCGGCATTGGGTTCACCTGGGAGCACGACGCTCACCTCTACTTCAAGCGGGCCAAGACGGACCAGCTGCTGTTTGGCGACTCGTCCCAGTGGCGGGCGACCTTGGCGGACCGACTGGGTCTGTAGGTTGCGCTACGCGCCCGAACCTGCCGCGAGCTGCATCAGGCTCTCCAGGGTGGCAATCTCGAGCTGTCCTGCGGTGCGGGCGACGACGTTGCCTGCGGCATCGACGAAGACCCAGTAGGGGAAGCCGCCACCGCCGTAGCTGAGGTGGACGATCCCGTCCTGGTTGTCTGCAATCACTGGAACCGGCCAGTCCTCGCGTTCGAGCCACTCCGAGGATGGGAAGTTCTCTCGGGCTGAGTTCATCGAGGTTGCCACCGAATACATGTCGACGCCTTCGACCCCGCCACCGCCTTCGAGCCACTCGGTCACCCGGGGTACTTCGACTTGGCAATGGGGGCACCAGTGGGCAAAGAACCCGATTGCCTTGGCCCTACCGTCGTTGGTGATCGTCACGGCGTTGCCCTCGAAGTCGGCGCCCTCCACCTCCGGAGCGGAGAGTCCGATTGCTTGGTCGTTTGCGGTGTCCTGGAAGAAGGGGAGGGGTTCACCCGTCACCGTTGGGTCGCCGTACTCGCTGCCGAGCGACGTCCCCCCCGAGAACACAACTGCGATGACCAGCACGGCGGCAATGCCGACGAAGGCGATTGCCATGATCGGGACCTTGCTCTTCGGTTTGGCCGGAGCCTGCTTCGCAGGACCGGAACGGGCCTTGGACTTGCCCGCTTGGTTGCGGTCCTTCGAGGTCGTCATCGGGGCTCCTTGGTCTGTCGATCAGGCGTCGTCGGTGGTTGTAGACGTCAATAATGCCCGATCGTGGTGGCTATTGGCGTGGAGAACCACCATGAACATCAAGATCAGTGCAAAGGCGCTGCCGGCCATGTACGGGATCGACATGAACCCGAACTCGTAGAAGTAGGCCGCAGAACACGGAATCACCGACGAGCAGGCCGGTCCGCTCAGGCTCGGCACCTGCTGGATGAGGTAGTGGTATCCGGAGATGAGGAGCCCGATGCCGGCCAGCGGTACCGCATAGTGGCGGATGTCCGGGTCACGGCGCCAAGCCGCGATGGCAAACATGACCGTGAGCGGATACATGGCGATGCGCTGGTACCAGCAGTAGGTGCAAGGGATGAGATTCTCGACTTCGGACAGGTACAGGCTGCCGAGGGTCGCCACCGCTGCGACGATCAGTGCCAGGGTGATCTCTCTGCCGGCCAAAGCCTCAGCGGCGCGGGCCCGCAGATCGGCCAGCCCCGATGAGAACCGGCCCCCGATGGCAAGCAGCAAGCCGCAGACCACCAGCACATTGGCGACGACGGTCAGCAGAGCGAAGAAAAGGCGCATGGTTTCGAACATGTGAAGACCCCAGAAAGGGAACGCCGGGACGGTAGCACCTAGTCTCAGGGATATGACTCCAGTCATCGTTGCCGTGGTGTTTCTCGCCCTGCTGCTGAGCGTCGGGATCGGCCTGCTCTGGCAGGAGCATCGACGCATTCCGGACCGTGCCGTCATCTACGGCGAGGAGGATTCGATCGAGTTCATCATGCCGCGCCTCAGTGATGACGTCAGAGCCCAACTCAAGGCGGCCGATGTGCGCCGCATCCTCGAGTGGTCGGTGCGGTACCTCCAGGATCCAGATTTGCGGGCGGAACTCGAAACGCCTCCAGTGGCCGGCGGAGTCGAAGCTGCCGAGTACGTCCAAGCCAAAGCCCTCGAAGCGGGGTACGGGTACGACGGCGCAATGATCTTGGAGGTGCTCGATCTGCAGACTGACTACCTGGTTGCCATCGGTGCGGTGGGTGAGCCCGTCGACGAGGATTGAGTCTGTTCCGCCCGTCCCTTCCGGTGGGCAGACCTCTACCATGAAGCCGCACGCCCCTTGGAGTTGATGAGACGTGGATGAGCGACGACGCACGTGGGAAGACGCCTATGAGGCGGGTCGGCTTCGCAAGGACAAGTTCGTCACGCTGTCGTTCGAGGACGTGCCGGTCTTGGGTCTGCCCCCCGATGGGGAGGTCGATGAGCGAATCGGCTACCCGGGCCAGTTCCCCTACACACGAGGGGTGCACGCCACCGGCTACCGGGGTCGGCCGTGGACCCAGCGGCAGTTCGCCGGATTCGCCTCGGTTGCGGAAACGAACGAGCGCTTCCACCACCTGTTGGCGCAGGGACAGGGCGGGCTTTCCGTGGCGTTTGACATGCCAACGCTGATGGGGCTCGACGCCGACGACGAACGATCCCTCGGCGAGGTCGGACATTGCGGCGTGGCGGTGGGCTCCGCCGATGACATGGAGCGCCTATTCGATCGGATCCCGCTTGGTGATGTCTCGGTCTCGATGACCATCAACGGGCCGGCCGAGGTGTTGTTTGCCTTCCTGCTGGTCGCCGCCGAGGAGCAGGGTGTTGCGTGGTCCCAACTGCGCGGCACGCTGCAAAACGACATCCTCAAGGAGTACATCGCCCAGAAGGAATGGATCTTCCCGCCAGAACCTCACATGCGGCTCATCGTTGACATGATCGAGTTCTGCACCGCGCAGGTGCCGCAGTGGAACACCGTCTCGATCTCCGGATATCACATCCGTGAAGCGGGGGCGACGGCGGCTCAGGAACTGGCGTTCACCCTGGCCGATGGCTTCGCCTACGTGGAGGCAGGCGTGCGGCGGGGGATGGACGTTGACGCGTTTGCGCCGCGGCTGTCGTTCTTCTTCGACGCCCACATCGACTTCTTCGAGGAGATTGCCAAGTTCCGTGCCGCCCGCCGCATTTGGGCACGCTGGATGCGGGACCAGTACGGCGCGAAGGACGAGCGGTCGCTGAAGCTGCGGTTCCACACGCAGACGGCAGGTGTATCGCTCACCGCCCAGCAACCCGAGAACAACGTCGTGCGAACGACAGTCGAGGCGCTGGCCGCGGTGCTGGGAGGAACCCAGAGCTTGCACACCAACGCGCTCGACGAGGTGTACGCATTGCCAACGGCCAAGAACGCCGAGTTGGCCCTGCGCACCCAGCAGGTCATTGCCGAAGAGACCGGCGTCGCCGACGCCATCGATCCGTTGGGTGGGTCGTGGTTCGTCGAGGAGATGACCGACAAGATGGAAGCCCTCGCTGAGGACATCTTCGCCCGTGTCTACCGGATGGGCGGGGGTTCGATGCTCGACGGAGTGCTGCGCGGCATCGAGGATGGCTGGTTCCAGGCGGCGCTGGCCGACTCGGCCTACGAGTTCGAGAAGGCGGTTGGGTCCGGAGAGCGGGTCATCGTTGGGGTGAACAGGTACGCCAAGGAGGACGAGGATCCGCTCGAGATCCTGCGCATCTCGGCTGAGGTCGAGCGAGCGCAGCGTGCCGAACTGACTCGCCTGCGTGGCGAGCGCGACGCAACCCGAGTTGATGCAGCCCTTGGCGCCTTGCGGACCGGTGCCGCTGGTGACCAGAACCTGATGCCACTGCTCATCGAGGCGGCCCGGGCACGGGCGACGTTGGGCGAGATCGTCGGTGCGATGCGAGACGTGTTCGGGATCTATCGGGAGCCGCCCCGTGTCTGAGCGAATGTCGTCGGGCCTGCGGAGCCGGTTGGCAGAGGCCTTCCTTGCAACCTATTTCATGCTGGCACCGTCGACGATTCCGGCGTGGCGCCTTGATCCCTCGATGCGGGTGGTGGCGATGCTGATGGTCGGCGAACCGGTCACTCCACTCGTCGCCCGCCGTACCGATAGCACCGGCGATCGGTACACTGCCGGTCGCTGAGCCCCGGCCCCGAAAGAAGGAGACCAGGGACCATGGCGATTCTCCGTAGTTCTGTGTTGGTGGTGCTGGCGTTCTCGCTGCTTGCCGCCGCATGCTCAGATGACGCCCCGACCGGTGTCGTCTTCGGTGAGGGCGAAACCCCTGAGACCCTTCCCGACGACTTTCCGATTCCCGACGACGCCAGGATCGATTCCACTCTGATCGACTACGACCGCGGCGTGACTGAGATGCTCTACGTGATCCCGGCGGAGCTCCCTGCCGTGGTGGCCTACTACGAGACCAACCTGCCAAGTGCCGGCTACACCATTGAGTCGTCCGACGGCACTCTGGCCGATTGGACTATCACGTTCGCCGATGGCGATCTGGAGGGCACCCTGGTGTTGAATGTCGGCGGGGTTGAGATCACCCAAGCGGTGGTTCGATTCACCGAGTCCTGACCGCGGGACTATCGTCGCATCGACAGGCCGCGGGAGGTCGTGAATGGCTCGGCTACGCCGGTTCGAAGAGCATCGTTACATCGGAGCGCGCGACACAATGGTCGTGTACGACTGCGACGATGACGCCCAGTTCGAAGAGTTGGACAATCGTGTGAACGGCGAAGAGATGCTGGACCGCAAATTGCTGCAATCGTTTGGTCCAGACTCTCTTCCGGAAGCCCGCAACCGGGGCTTCCGCGCCAGGTGACGGAGTTCATCGACGTTCATGTCCACCCCCCGGTGGCCGACTTTCTCGAAGGTCCGTTTGCTCCGTATGCACCAAGCCTGCGGTCTCTGGACGGTACCCCGCTCGAGCCGCTGACAGCGGAGGAGCTGGCTGACTACTATCGGCGCCGCAACGGGCGCGCCGTGCTCCTGGGATTGGACACCGAGTCCGTCAACCATATGCCGCCGCTGTCCTCACCGAAGATCGCCGACCTCGTCGCAACCGCTCCGGATGTATTCATCGGGTTTGGCGCGGTCGACCCCACCAAAGGCGCTCGGGCGGTGGCGCAGGTCCACGAGGCGGCACGACTGGGGATGCGTGGCATCGCCACCCATGCCGCCGTCCAAGGGATCGGCCCCGGCGACCGATTTACCTACACGGTGTGGGAATCCGCCGCCGACCACGGTCTGGTGTGTCTGTTCCACACTGGATGGACCCGACTTGGGGCCGGCATGCCCGGTGGCGACGGGGTTCGCCTCGAACCGGGCCGTCCCATCCACGTTGATGGGGTTGCCGCGCGCTTCCCGGAACTGCGGATCATCATCAGTCACTTTGGACCCATGTGGCGCGACGAAGCGCTCACGATTGCCATGCACAAAGGAAACGTCTGGCTCGACCTGCGGGGCAGCCCGCCACTCGAGTTCGATGAGCGGGTCCTGCGCCTGATTCGTGGCCCACTCGCCGGGAGGGTGCTGTTCGGCAGTGACTTCCCGTTCGGGGATGTCGACCGCCTACAGGCAGACTGGAAGCTGCTCGACATGCCCGAATCGCTCACCCGCCGCTTCCTCCACGACAACGCCGCAGAACTCCTCGGCGTGTCCTCTCCGGCTGAGTGACGGTTCGACGTTCAGCGAACCGGCCGGCTCCAGTGCAGATCGACCGACGGGACCATCGCGCTCTCGGCCGGGGCATGGACCTCCGCAGCGAGAGACTGACTGGAGTTCGACCCGTTCAGCGCTCGGGGCGGATGCAGGCGGCGCAGAGGGCATCTGCGACGATGTCGCCCACACGCTCTTCGCGGAAGTAGAAGAAGTGATCGCTGCCCTTGAAGACGTGGACCGAGGCCCCGATTGCCGCAGCGTAGTTCTCGGTGTCCGCCACGCTGCTGAACTGGTCGCGGTCACCGACGATGATCTGGCGGGCGGCCGGCAGCAGCGTCTCGGGATCGGGCAGTCGGTACACCTCGTCGAGGCGCACGGGCGGGGCAATGCCGACCCAGGCGAACGCGGCCTTTGCCCGAGCCTGCCATTTGAGCGAGGTGGCGGCGCCGAACGACCAGCCGGCGATTCCAATCGGCAGGTAGGGGTACCGCTCTCGGGCGGCGTCGACGGCAGCGCCGACGTCGTCGATTTCCCCAACACCGTTGTCCCATTCGCCCGTTGAGGTGCCGACTCCGCGGAAGTTGAAGCGCAGCACCGCCAAGTCTCGTGACACCAAGACGTTGGTCACCCCGATCATCAGCGGCACGGTCATCGTGCCGCGATGCTGAGGATGGGGATGGCAGAAGACGACCGCGGCCAGAGGGCGGTCGGGCACGTCCCAGCGCGCCTCCAACTCGACGTCTCCCGTCGATTGCAGTCGAACCGGCGTCACCCCCGCAGCGCTCCCTCCACGGCATTGCAGCGGGCAACGAATGCGTCATCGCCGAGTACAGGACCGTCCGGGCCGTAGACCCGCAGGATGATCAGGTCTCCTTCAAGGGGGGCTTCCACGAGGATGTGGCGGGCAGCGCCTGCTATGGGATCAAGGATCGTGGCCGGGTCCACTCGGTCGACGATTCCCAGCCAAGGCCCACCGGGGGCCGGTTGATCGGCCCAGCGCCGGTAGGCCGGCTTCAACTCGCTCTCGCGTCGTGGCCCCGAGCCGTGCAGTTCGATCTCGTCGCCCTCGGTTGCTGCCCCGCGGGCCACGAAGGCGACCACGACCTCGCCGGAGGCCAGGGCTCGAAGGTCGGGATCTGGGATCGTCACCATCACCCAGAGGCTACCGGGTGTGGTGAGCGCTCGGTACGGGCGGCAACCCCGCGATAATCCGGCATGTGCAGACCCGCTACCTCATTCTGGCCGCCCTCGTCACCGGCATGGTGATCCTGATTGCCGGCGCCCTCTGGTTCTCCCAGATCTGAGGTGGGGCAGGGGTGGCACTACGCTTGCCGTGACTGTGCCGACTGCTTACGGAGGAACCGTGTACGACGTAGCCATCATCGGTGGTGGACCCGGGGGATATGCCGCCGCCCTCTATGCCCACAACTTTGGCCTTAGCGTGGCACTCGTCGAGAAGGACGAGGTTGGCGGGACCTGCCTGCTGCGCGGCTGCATCCCGGCCAAGACCTGGCTGCAGACCGCCGATGTGTATTCGATCGTGGCCCGCTCGGCCGACTATGGAGTGGTGTCCTCTCCGCCGGCGATGGACTGGCCGGCCGCACTCGCCCGCAAACAGCAGGTGGTCTCCGGTCTCGTCAACGGTCTTTCCGGTCTGCTCAAGGCCCGCGGCGTCGACATCATCGACGGCTACGGCCGGCTGATCCACGGCGGGGTCGAGGTGGCAGCCGCCGACGGCACCACCCAGCAGATCGAAGCGCGCAACGTGATCATCGCTACCGGATCGGTCCCCCGGAGCATTCCCGGTTACGACATCGACGGGACTCGCATCGTCACCTCCGATCACGCGCTGGACTGGCCGAGCCAACCGAGCCGGGTTGCGATCATTGGGGGAGGGGTCATCGGTTGCGAGTTTGCTTCTCTCCTGAGCGAGGTCGGAACCAAGGTCCATCTGTTCGAGGCGCTCGACTCGCTGCTGCCGGGCACGGAACCCGAGGCAGTCAAGACGCTCACGCGAGACTTCAAGAAGCACAAGGTCAAGATCCACACCGCAACCATGGTCGGTCCGGCTCAGATCGGTGACGAAGGCGTGGCGGTGCCGTACGGAGACGATTCGGTAGAGGTTGAAGTTGTTCTTGTTGCGGTGGGGCGGGCCCCGGTTACGTCTGGTATCGGCCTCGAGGAAGCAGGGGTGACACTCGACGGCGGCTTCGTGGTGGTCGACCCCGCGACCATGCTGACCAGTGCACCGGGTGTCTATGCGGTCGGCGATATCGTCGCAGGCGCTCCCCAACTCGCCCACGCCGGGTTTGCTGAAGGCATTGCGGCCATCACACACATTGCAACGGGGGACGTTGCGCCCGTCGACTACCGGGCGATCCCGCTGGTCGCCTACACCCATCCCGAGATCGCCAGTGTCGGACTCACCGAGGCGGCGGCCCGCGAGGCCGGCATCGACATCGAGGTTTCGAGCCACGGAATGCGCGGTGTCGGCCGGGCCATCATCCAGGGCCAAACCGGTGGTGTCGTCAAGATCATCGCGGAGAAGGACGGCCCGATCATCGGGGCGACGATCGCAGGGCCGGGGGCAGGCGAGATGATCCACGAGCTGATGTATGCCGTCGCGTGGGAGGCGCTGCCGGCGGAGGCTGCGGCATTGATCCATGCGCATCCCACCGTCTCGGAGGCGATCGGCGAGACGCTGCTGGCAGCGAGCGGAAAAACACTGCATTGATGCCCGGCTTGTGGTTTCGCGGAGGCTAAGTTGAAAGTGGCCAACAAGGAGTTCTGAACGCATGGCGGTTACGGTCACGATGCCCCAACTCGGGGAGACAGTTACCGAGGGGACAATTCTCAGCTGGGCCAAACAGCCGGGAGACATGGTTGAGGAGGACGAGGTTCTCCTCGAAATCTCGACCGACAAGGTCGACACTGAGGTCCCCTCGCCGGCAGCAGGTGTGCTGCAGGAGATCCTCGTCGCTGAGGGCGAAACGGTCAGTGTGGGTACGCCGCTTGCCGTCCTCGCCGAGGCGGGTGAGGACGCCGCGCCTCCCGCTTCAGCGGTCGTCGAGCCCGAACCGATCAGTAGTCCCGAGCCCGTTGTCACATTCGAGGCTCCGCCACCCCCGCCCGCGCCCGAGCCGTTGGTCGAGCCAGATTCACCGGTCATTGAACCGGCAGCCCCGACTGCTCCGGAGCCGCTGCCCGTAGCCCCTGCGGCCGCGGCCGCACCGACCATTGCGGCGCCGGCGGCCGGCGCTGAGGCGCCCCGTCGCGGCATCTTGTCGCCGGTGGTTCGCCGGCTGGCCGCCGAGAATGACGTTGACCTCGATCGAGTGCCCGGTACCGGCGAGGGCGGACGGATCACCCGCAAAGACGTGATGGATTTTGTGGCCGGCCGGACCGCGCCGGCGCCCGCGTCCACGCCGGCTGCGACGCCTCCCGCCGACGAACCCAAGGTCGAGATCGAACCGACTGCCCCGCCGGTGCCGCTCCAGCCCGTGGCTGCCGGTCCCGAGCCGGCTGCGCCGCCGCCGACCGTCGTGGCCCCGGCATCGCCGCCGGCCCCCGCTCCTTCGCCCGCTCCCACCCCGCAGGAAGCTCCGACAACACCGGCGCCGGTCTCGCCTGCCCCGGCGGTTGCCGCCGGTAGCACTGTCGGCGCCGGGGACGAGGTCATCGCCCTCAGCAGGCTGCGCCGCCGCATCGCGGAGAACATGGTGCAGGCCAAACACGATGCCGCACATGTCTGGGCCTCGATCGAGGTCGACTACGAGAGAGTGGAGCGGGTCCGTCAGGCCAACAAGGTCGAGTTCAAGGAGCGCGAGGGCTACTCGCTGACCTATTTGCCCTTCATCGCCCGGGCAACCATGGACGCCTTGAAGGCGTTCCCGGCTGTCAACAGCTCGTTCTACTTGGACGAGGGCAAGCAGGTCTTCCACGGGAGTGTCCACCTCGGGATTGCGGTCGACATGAACCAGGAAGGCCTGGTGGTGGTGACGGTTCGCAACGCCGACGAGAAGCGGATGCCGGCGCTGGCTCGGGAGATTCGGACCATGGCGATCAAGGCCCGCGATGGCAAGTTCACGCCCGACGATGTGACCGGCAGCACCTTCACCATCACAAACCCAGGACCGTACGGCTCGTTCATGACGAACCCCGTCATCAATATGCCCAACGTCGCCATTCTTTCGACCGACACGGTCACAAAGCGACCCGTTGTGGTTGAGCTACCCGATGGCAGCGACAGCATCGCGATTCACCACATCGGCTATCTGGGGCTCACTTGGGATCATCGCGCGTTCGACGGCTCGACCGCGGTGCTCTTCCTGAACCGGATCCGGGAGAACCTCGAGACCTGGGATTGGGAGCAGGAGCTGGCGTGAGCCCAGTTCAGGTTGAAGCCGGCGAGCAGTGGCGGGTCCGCTGGCTCGGTCGGCTGCCGTACGGCGAAGCCTGGGATCTGCAGCGTGCCATCTGGGAAGGGCGCACGACCGGGCGCACGGTGGACGACTATCTGCTGCTGCTCGAGCACCCCCACACCTACACGGTGGGACGTAACGGCGACGGTTCAAATCTGATCACCTCGCCGGAGCGGCTGGCGGAACTCGACGCCGAGCTGCACTACGTCGACCGCGGCGGCGACATCACCTATCACGGGCCCGGCCAATTGGTCGGCTACCCGATTCTGGCGATTCCCCGCCTGCCCCGTGGCTTCGACATGGTCGGTCACGTGCGGCGTATCGAGCAGATGCTCATCGAAACTCTGGCCGACCTCGGCGTGGAAGCCTGGGCCGAGGATGGCTACACCGGGGTATGGACGGGCGGCGGCAAAGTCGCCGCCATCGGGGTGCGGGTCGCCGGTGGGGTCTCGATGCACGGCTTCGCGCTCAACGTCGAGCCCGACCTCGCCTACTTCGGCCACATCGTGCCCTGCGGCATTGCCGATCGGCCGGTGACGTCGGTCTCCGAGTTGCTCGGTCGTTCCGTGACACTCGAGGAAGCCGTTGTCGCCTTGTTGCCGCACGCCGAGGCGATCTTCGGGCCGGGCCGGGCCGAGGTTCAACTGGGCGCGTTCTCCCGTGGCTCGCGGCTGACGCCTTTTGAGGTAGATCAGATGGTGGCGGCTGGGGTGTTCTCGCCACACTCGCTCGACGAAACGCCAATCGCGATCCGGGGGCTGCTCGCCAGGGAACCCGAGCGTCCCGAGTGGATGAAGGTCAAGGCCGACCTATCCACTGAGGGCTACCGCGACCTCAAGAAGCTGATGCGAGGCCTCGAACTCAACACTGTGTGCGAAGAGGCCAAGTGTCCCAACATCTACGAATGCTGGGAGGCGGGTACCGCAACGATGATGCTGCTGGGCGACCGCTGCACCCGAGCA
>CAYXMJ010000041.1:0-17765 GCA_964465915.1 uncultured Acidimicrobiaceae bacterium | reverse complement strand
CCTTCTGGAACTTGGCGATGGTGTCGTCGTCGAGCGCCGCCTTCCAGTTGAACGACGGTGAGCAGTTGTACGCCAACATCTTGTCCGGGTACTCGGCCTTCATTGCCTCGGCAAACTTCGCCGCTTCACCAAGGTCCGGCGTGCTCGTCTCACACCAGACGAGATCCGAATAGGGGGCGTAGGCGAGGCCACGGGCAATGGCGGTGTCCATTCCGTTCTGGACGTTGAAGAACCCCTCAGGTGTCCGTTCGCCGGTGACGAATTGCTGGTCACGGGCGTCGACGTCGCTGGTGAGCAGCGTGGCGGCCAACGAGTCCGTGCGAGCCACGATGATCGTCGGCACACCCATGACGTCGGCGGCGAGTCGGGCCGAGGTCAATGTGCGAATGTGCTGGCTGGTCGGTACCAGCACCTTGCCGCCCATATGACCACACTTCTTCTCGGACGCCAGCTGGTCCTCGTAATGGACCCCGGCGGCGCCGGCTGCAATGAAGCTCTTCGCCAGCTCGAAGGCATTGAGCGCTCCTCCAAAGCCGGCCTCGGCGTCGGCGACGATCGGCAGCATGTAGTGGGTCTCCGGCTTGCCTTCTGACCACTCGATCTGATCGGCGCGGACCAAGGCGTTGTTGATGCGGCGCACGAGTGCTGGGGCGCTGTTGGCCGGGTAGAGGGACTGGTCCGGGTACACCTGTTCGCCGAGGTTGGCGTCGCCGGCGACCTGCCAGCCCGACAGGTAGATGGCCTTGAGGCCGGCCTTGGCCATTTGGACGGCCTGGCCGCCGGACATGGCCCCGAGGGCGTTGATGTAGTCCTCGGTCTTCAGAAGGTCCCAGAGTCGTTGCGAGCCGCGGCGCGCAATGGTCTGCTCAACCGTGAACGACCCCTGGAGTCGCACGACGTCTTCGGGCGAGTAGTCGCGCTGTACGCCGCTCCAGCGGGGGTTCGATTCCCAGTCCTTGCGAATGGCCTCGGCGCGTTCCTTGATGGCTTGCTCTGTCGTCATGCCCGCTCCTATAGGTTCGATGGGATTGTTCGTTGTCGGCTTGCTGGTGTCGGTCAGTCGATGTGCTCGTAGGCCGGCAGGGTGAGGAATTCGGGGAATGAGTCGGCCAGCGCCACTTGCTCGAAGAGCTCCCCGGCCTCTTCGAATCGGCCCTGATCGAAGATCTCCTCGCCGTACTCCTCTCGCATCTTGGCGAGCTCCTGATGAGCCACGTTGTGGACGTACTCGGGGGTTACCGGATCCCCCTCGATCACCGCGGCGTTGTTCTGAACCCACTGCCAGATCTGCGAACGCGAGATCTCCGCGGTGGCGGCGTCTTCCATCAGGTTGTAGATCGCCGCGGCGCCGTTGCCCCGCAACCACGAGGCGAGGTACTTGATGGCGACATCGGTGTTGGTATGCACCCCTGCTTCGGTGATCTGCCCTCCGGCGACGGTGGTGTCGACCAGGTCGGCGGCTTTGACATCGACGTCATCGCGTTGCTTGTCGATCTGGTTGGGCCGATCCCCCAGCACTTCGGTGAAGACCTCGGTGGCGAGTGGGACCAGGTCGGGGTGTGCCACCCAGGTGCCGTCGTGGCCGTCGCGGCTCTCGCGATCCTTGTCCTCGCGTACCTTGGCAAAGGCGATCCGGTTGATCTCCTCATCGCGTCGACTCGGGATGAACGCCGCCATGCCGCCCATGGCGTGGGCGCCGCGACGATGACACGTCTTGATGAGCAGGTCTGTGTAGGCCCGCATGAATGGCACCGTCATGCCGATCTGGGCCCGGTCGGGGAGCAGCATGTCTGAGCGATTCCGGAACTTCTTGATGATGGAGAAGATGTAGTCCCACCGTCCGGCGTTGAGTCCGGCCGAGTGGTCGCGCAACTCGTAGAGGATCTCGTCCATCTCGTAGGCGGCCAGGATTGTCTCGATCAGCACGGTGGCGCGGATGGTGCCTTGGTCGAGACCGAGTTCGTCTTGAGCCGTGACGAACACATCGTTCCAGAGCCGAGCCTCGAGATGGCTCTCGAGTTTCGGCAAGTAGAAGTACGGTCCGGTGCCCCGGGCGATCAACTCGGCCGCATTGTGGAAGGAATAGAGACCAAAGTCGAACAAGGATCCCGAAACCGGTTCGCCGTCGACGGTCATGTGATCCTCGACGAGGTGCCAGCCGCGGGGGCGCACCATGAGTGTCGCGGTTTGCGGGTTCAGCGAGTAGGTCCTGCCGTCGGGATTGGTGAACTCGATGCGGCGCCTGATGGCGTCCTTGAGGTTGATCTGGCCGTCGATCATGTTGTGCCAGGTCGGCGAGCACGAGTCCTCGAAGTCGGCCATGAAGACCTTGGCGCCCGAGTTGAGGGCGTTGATCATCATCTTGCGGTCGACCGGACCCGTGATCTCGCAGCGGCGGTCGGCCAGGTCGGGGGCCGGCGGCACAATCTGCCACTCGGCGCTCCTGATTTGCTCGGTCTCGGGCAAGAAGTCCGGCATCTCGCCGGCGTCGATCCGTTCCTGCCGTGCGGCCCGAGCGGCGAGGAGTTCCTTGCGGCGGCTGTTGAAGCGCCGTTGCAGGCGGGCGACGAACTCAAGCGCCTCCGGGGTGAGGATCTCGGCAAAACGATCATCGGCTGGGCCGGTGATGACGACTCCGTCGGGCATCGTGGGTCCTTTCGGCTGCGTGGGCCAAGCGTCGTGCTCGCGGCGACGATTGGCAATTCCTTCACTTGCTAAGAACGGCGATTCTTATCATCATCGTTGAACTCGGAGGTTCTTCTATGGGTACAACGACCGTAGATCCACTGATCTTTGGTCAGCGAGTCCGGCACTACCGCAAGGTACGAGGGCTGACGCTCGACGAGCTTGGTGCTGTCGTCGGCAAACCGGGCCCCTATCTGTCGTTGCTCGAGAACGGCAGGAAGGAGCCCAGGCTTGGTCTCATCAATGCCCTCGCCGAAGCGCTCGAGGTGCCGGCGGTTGACCTGCTGCGACCCGAAGCACCCAGCCGGCGCGCCCAGTTGGAGGTGGCGCTCCAGCGTGCCCAGGAGGACCCGCTCTACCGCGAGCTGGGACTGGCGCATTTCAAACCGTCGGCTCGCATCCCCGACGTTGCCCTCGAACATGTCGTGCGCCTCTACGACGAACTGCGCGGCAGACATGCCATCGCCCAGGTGACCAGGGAAGAGGCTCGGATCGCCAACTCGGCGCTGCGGGCAGAGATGCGCGAGCGTGGCAACTTCTTCGGCGATATCGAGGATGTGGCAGCAGAGGCGGTGCACGCGGCCGGCTACAGCGGTTCGGGAGCGTTGACCGAAGGAAACATCAAGGCCCTCGCCGCCCATTTTGGGTTTGCGGTGCACCGCGCCCAGGACATCCCGTCGTCGGTGCGGTCGGTTACCGACCTACGCCACCGCCGCATCTACGTTCCCCAGCGGGATTTGCTCTCGACCCGGGGGGCGCGTTCGGTTGTGCTCCAAACCCTCGGCCACTTCGCACTCGATCACCCCGAGCCCGCCGACTTCTCCGAGTTCCTCCGCCAGCGGGTCGAGGTCAACTACTTCGCCGGCGCAGTGTTGGTGCCCGAGCAAGCCGCGGTGCCGTTCCTGATCGGCGCCAAGGCGGGGCGCGATCTTTCCGTTGAGGACATCCGGGATGGGTTCTACGTGTCGTATGAGATGGCGGCCCACCGCTTCACCAACCTCGCTACCGAGCACCTCGGACTTGGGGTTCATTTCATCCGCTCCGACGAATTCGGGATCATCTGGAAGGCCTACGAGAACAATGGTGTGCCCTTCCCGCGCAACTCGGTCGGTGCCATCGAAGGTCAGCGACTCTGCCGGCAGTGGGGAACGCGTCGCGCTTTCTACTCCGAGGACAAGTTCTCGATCCACTATCAATACACGGACACGAACGTGGGGACGTTTTGGTGCAGCACGCATGTCGACGAGAACCGCATGGCGGCAATCACCGTTGGTGCCCGGTTCGAGGAGGCCAAGTACTACCGGGGTCGCGACACCGACCGCAGAGCCGTCTCAAAATGCCCAGGTGGCGATTGCTGCCGCCAGCCCTCCGAGGGTCTCACGTCGCGATGGGATGGCCTCGCCTGGCCGTCGGTGAGTCCCAACAGCCATGTGCTGGCCGCCATGCCGGTAGAGACGATTCCCGGGGTTGACCTCACCGAGATGTACGAGTTCTTGGAGCGCAACGCACCGTGAGGCCGCCGCTTGATCAGCGGACGGGGACGATGCGGTAGAGGTCGCCGACCAGATTCATGATGAGCATTTCGCCGTTGCCGTCGATCCCGAGGCTGGTGGCGTTGCCGATCTTGCCGAGGTCGCCGGTCCAGTCGGTGCTCGATTCGACGCCTTCTGCGTAGTCCCAGCTGCGAACCCACCCAACGCAATAGTCGCTGTAGAACTGGTGACCGTGGAGTTCCGGCACCGCCGGCCCCCGGTAGACCGTTCCGGCGATGATGGCGCACAACCCCTGGTGGTATTCGGTGAGGGTGGGTGCGATCAGCGCGGTCTGGTCGCAGGTTTCCGCCTCGAAGCATTCGGGGCCTTCCAGGATCGGCCACCCGTAGTTGCCGCCCGGCGTGTCGAGGGGAATGACGTTGACTTCTTCCCACCAGTCCTGGCCGACGTCGGATATCAGAATGCTGTCGCCGTCAATGGTGGCTCGCCACGGATTGCGGAAGCCGTAGGCCCAAACCTCGGGGGCGCCACCGTTCGCAGTGGCGTATGGATTGTCGGGAGGGATGGCGTACGGGGAGGCGGCGTCGACGTCCAGACGCAGCACCGTGCCGTACCAGTCGGTTGGGTCTTGGGCCTTTATACGCCAATCGGTGCCACCGGGGGAGGGGACGCCGCCGTCGCCGAGGGTCACCCATAGGTAGCCATCGGATCCGAACAGGAGGGCTCCGCCTTGGTGCGCGGGATGGGGTTGTTCGAGTTCGAGAACGCGGCGACCGGAGCGCGGATCGACTGCATCAGGGTTGTCTGCGGACCGGGCGTACTCGAACAACTGGCTGTCACCGGCGACGTCGGTGAAGAAGACGAAAAGGCGCCCGTTTTCTTGGTAGCGGGGATGGAACACCAGGGCGGTCAGACCCTGTTCGGACCCTTCGGTCGACACATCAGCCGTGATGTCGAGGAACGGCTCGGCGGCGACGACGCCATTCTCCACGATCCTGATGAGGCCCGTCCTCTCCAGGACGAAGATGCGGTCGTCGCCGGGTGGGGCGGTGGCGTTGGTGGGTTGATCGAACCCGTCGGCGATGAGATCGAGTTCGAGTCCGGCCAACGGCGCCGCAGGCTGTGTCGTCGTCGTGGTAGCTGCTTGGGCCGGTGTGGTGGTGCCGGGACCAATGGGCGGTCCGTCGCTCCCTGCGTTCGGGGAGCAGGCGGAGAGGACGAGAAGGAGAGCCAGCAGCGGCACGATGTGGCGCATCGGCGGGAGATTAGGACGCGACGGCGCCAACCCCACATCCGCGTTGGCCCGAGGCCAGTCGGCCCAACTGTGTCAATCGGTCGCTGGAGCGATCATCTGGGCGATGCTGAGCCCAAATCCGGTGAGGACGACGTCAGACGTGGTGGTGGTCCTGACCACGGGGGTGTCGCCACTCCAGAGAATGTGGTGGGGGCCGATGGTGAGTTCGGCCTGGTCGGGGCCCAAGTTGACAGCGACGAGCAGGCGCTCGGTTGGATCGGTTCTCACAAACGCATAGACCTGGTCGTTGTCGAAGATGGCCTCTTCGTAGCCACCCTCTCGCAAGGCGATATGGTCCCGGCGAAAGTGGATGAGCCGGTGATAGAACGAGAGTAACGACGAGGCATCAATCCGTTGATCTGCGACGTTGATGCCGGTGCGGTGGTTGGGGTGAATCGGGAGCCATGTGGTGACCCCCTCCGGGCTGAATCCGGCGTTGGTGCCGGCCGACCACTGCATCGGGGTGCGGGTGCGGTCTCGGGAAAAACGGGCGGCGCGTGTCGCCGCTGCGCCCGGATCCATCCCCAACTCATCGACGGCGGCTCGATAGAACCAACCCCCGATCGGGTCCAGCAGCGTTGACGGATCGGTGGTGAGATAGTCCTCCATCCCGATCTCTTCGCCCTGATACAACGATGGGGTGCCCGGGAGCAGGAGCGTTAACGCGGCGGCGACTCTGGCCCACCCGTCATCGTTGACGCCGTCGGCGAGGCGGGAGCGGGCGCGGGGCGCATCGTGATTGCCCATCGTGTTGCAGGGCCACGCACCCTCGGGCATCGCGGCGAGCCTGGCGCGCTGGTTGGCGCGAACTGCCTGCGGGGTGAGCCGCTCCATCCTGGTGAGCGAGAAGTTGAATACCATCTGGAGCTGATCAGTTCCGCAGTAGTCGAGGCGGTCCGTCTCGCCGACGAGGACACGGTCGTCGTACTCGTCGATCACCCGGCGCAGGCTGCGGAGCGCGTCGTGGACCTCCGGTTGGTGGAGTTGACCGCCGAACATCATGTCCCAGTTGGGAATGGCATCGAGGCGGGCATTGGGCTCGTAGCGGCTATTCCACAGCTCGATGAGCGAGAAATCGGCCTTGTGGTCGCTGCCGCTCTCGTCTTCATACAACGTGGCAATGGCATCGAGCCGGAAGCCATCGACACCACGATCGAGCCAGAAGCGAACTGCGGCCCACATCGCTTCGGCTACCGCGGGATTCCGCCAGTTGAGGTCGGGCTGTTCGGCGAGGAAGTAGTGGTAGTACCACTCGCCGCGGGTCGCATCCCACGTCCATCCGGGACCGCCAAAGGCCGAGAGCCAGTTGTTCGGTGGAAGCCGCGTGCCGTCGCCGTCGCTCTTGCCCGGATGCCACATGTACCAATCGTGTTTGGGGTTGTCGGCCGAGGCGCGGGACTCGAGGAACCAGGGATGTCGATGCGACGTGTGGTTGAGGACGAGGTCGAGCAGCACCCGGATCCCGCGTTCGTGGGCCTCGTCCAAGAAGCGCTCGAACACATCGAGCGTCCCGTACTCGGGTTCGACATCGGTGTAGTCGGCGACGTCGTAGCCGTAGTCTGCTTGGGGACTCGGGAAGTGGGGCGACAGCCAGACGGCATCGATGCCCAGCCATTCGAGGTAGTCGAGCCGATCGGTAGCGCCCCACAGGTCGCCGATCCCATCACCGTTTCCGTCGGCAAAACTGCGCGGGTAGATCTGATAGATCACCGCCGTTTGCCACCACTGCAAGGCCGAGCCACTCACGATCGTGCGGCCCTGCGCCGAATCACTTGGATCGCTTGATTCGGGTGAAGCGAGGCCGCGGGATCGCCGCCCGATCGTTTACCGCATTGTTGACGTATTCGACGTAGCGCACGATGGCGTGATCGGAGAACGGATCGACCTTGCCTTCCTTGAGGCCCAGCCGAAAGCCGCGCCAGCGGTCCTTGCCCCGCTGTCGGGGAGTCAGCGCACGGAGCTTCCCGTAGGTGTTGAAGTACATGAGTCGTCCGGTATGTCGGTAGCGCAGCCACGCCGGCGGGACGCGGGTGACGATGTCGTTGTTGTTCACCCACCGGTAATGGGTGATGTCGGTGTTGTGGACGTACCGCTTGGTACCTACCCGAGGGCTGCCAAAGGTGTGGAGCTCTTCGGGCATGGCCGGGATGTGTGACAGGTAGCAGCGTCCTGCGCAGATGGTTGCCATCGCACCGCCGAGTGAGTGGCCGGTGAACCAGGTGGTCCTGCTGTCGTCCTGGAGCGCTTCCTCGAGCTTCGGCCACAGGTCGTCGACCTCACGCTTGAAGCCGCGATGCACCCGCCCCACTGTCTCGGCGAGGTCGGTGAAGGCATTGGCGTCGGCCTTGATGTCGTTCCACTCGTTCGGCTCGGTGCCCCGGCAGGCGATGACGAGGTCGTCGTCGTTGGTGAAGATGTAGGCCTGGGCTCCGTCGCGCTCGATGTAGGTCGTGTTGGTGAAGCCGAGGCGCGGCGCGACAGCTCGCGCTTGGGGTTCAGGGAGGTAAGAGATCATGGAGATCTCGGCGAACAGCAGGGACCGCTGCAAGGGCTCGAGGTCGGCGATCGGCCCCGCGAGCCTTGAGTTCAGCTCGATTTCGTCGGCAGCCTTGCCGGAGATTGGTGTCTGTTCTTCGGCCACCGGTACGTCCTCCTGGTCGGGCCTGTGTGAAGCGGTTCTCAGGATACGGATGAAGCGCCCCGTTTGGAAAAGCCCGCGCCAGGAATGTCGGTGCCATAGGCGGTGGCGCCGCGGTACGATTCTCCCCATGACCTATGAGCCCGACACCGACCTACGCGCCCGGCTGACCCCATTGCAGTTCCGGGTCACCCAAGAAGCCGGTACGGAGCGTGCATTCAGCGGCGAGTACTGGGACGCCAAGGACCCCGGCACCTACCGCTGCGTCGTCTGTGACGTCCCGTTGTTCTCCAGCGAGACGAAGTATGACTCGGGCAGCGGCTGGCCGAGCTTCTGGGAGGCCCTCGACCCCGCCGCCGTCGAGATGCACGAGGACCGCACCCTCGGAATGGTCCGCACCGAGGTGGTGTGCGCCAATTGTGGTGCCCATCTCGGGCATCGGTTCCCCGATGGGCCACGTCCCACTGGTGAGCGTTTCTGTATGAACTCGGCATCGTTGCGGTTGGAACGAGAAGACGACTCCACAGAGAGCTGAACGTCGAACGTCAATCGACGAACGGTTGGTCCATCCAGGTGTGGCTGGGTTGAGCCGTGGCCAGCGGCGGCGGTTGCTCCAGGCTGCGTGGCGGATCTGTGGGTACCGCAGCGCACAGCGTCAAGACGAACTCGCCGTAGCGGATCCACCAACCCGGCATTTCGGCTCCTTCCGTCGCGGTCACCGTCAACGGGCGCCAGGTGGGGGTCTCGGCGTCAAAGGCCGGGTCGCACCTGACTTGGACGGTGCGGGTGTCGCGTCGTAGCCCCGTTCTGAGCACCTTGAGCGCGCTCTCCTTGGCAGACCACACCAGATTCGCCATGAGGTCGTGGTCGCCGGCAGCAACCAGAGCACGCTCCGGTGCAGTGAGATAGTCCCGCACAAAGGCGTCCGAGCGGGGTTCGACGATCTCGAGATCGCAGCCGATCCGTGCCGTGCCGGCCAGCACAGCGCTGACGGCCCAGTCGGCGCGGTCGGTCATTGCGATGACGACGCCGGCTGGTTCACCCGCAACGAAGGCCTCGGGCGCCCCGTCGGGGGCATTGCGCACTACGACGTCGGCGAGTGAGGCCGGATCCGTGGGGAGTCCGAGCGAACGAGCCAGGGTCTGTTTGGCGGTCCAGCGGCCGAGCCGTGCCTCCACCAGACGTTTGGTGTACCGCATGCGGCCGAGCCGATCGGCCAAGACGGGATCGAGCCAAGTGTTGTCGACCGCAACGTGATCCAACCCGGCGGAGAACCACGAGGCCTCAGTCACGGTCAGCCTTCCCGGCCGAGCCGCTCGAGTTCCTTGTCGATGCCGCGACGCACGGCATCGATTAGATAGGGGCGGATCTGGTCCGCCGGGATGATGCGGTGGATCGACCCCATTTCAAGGGCACGATGCACGTTGTGGATCTGGTCGAACTCATCGGCGACGGCACCCAGGTGTTCGGCGCGCACCGCCTCGCGGAGGTTCTCGAGCTCATTGCGGAGGTCGGCTTTCTCCTGACCTTCGGCTTCCGAGACTCGGGCGGACAGTGCGGTCACTCGCGGGTCGGTATCGGTGCGATTGTCGACGTCGCGAGCAAACACGACGGCTGCGGCCGGGGCGCCGCCGATCACCGAGGCCCGGCTGCCTTCAACGGCGGCGACCTCCATGTTGTCGTTCAATGTCGCCGAGAACACGACAAACGCCCCGCCGTGATAGCGCGAGACAACGCAGAAGACGATCGGTCCCTCGAAGTTGACGATGGCCCGACCGATCTCTGCGCCGTACTCGAGCTGCCAGCGCCGCATCGATTCGGGCGATCCGTCGAAACCCGACAGGTTGGCCAGCACCACCAGGGGGCGATTGCCCGATGCTGCGTTCACCGAGCGTGCGATCTTCTTCGAAGCGACCGGGAAGAGCGTGCCGGAGGTCCACTGCAGCGGCCCATCGGCGGGCACAAAACCCAAGCGGTTGACCGGCTTGGACTCGAAGCCGACCAGGCTCACCGGTTGGCCTCCGAGAAAGGCATCCCATGTGACGGCGATCTCGGCGTGCTGCATCCCGTGCCAACGCTCCATGTGGGGCAGATCCTGATCCACCACCGCCGCCATGACCCTGCGGATCTCGAAGGGCAGCTTGCGACCCGGGTTGTGCTCGTCGGAGAAGATGTCGCCCACGGTGGTGAACTCGCCGCCATGTGGGCTGGTGCCGGCGTCGCGGTCCGTGGGATCGGTGGTCGCAGCCGGGCGGGCGAAGCGCTCCCCGGGCTCGACGTAGGCGTACTCGTAGTGCGCCAGCAGGATTCGGCAGGCGTCCTCGACATTGCTGGCGAAGTACTGCGCCTGGCCGTTGGGTCCCATGATGCGCTCGTAGCCGCCGATGCCTTGGTTGTCCTCGGCCGAGACGCCGCCGGAGTAGTCGAGTGCCTGTTTGCCGGTCAAGACCATGGCCGCGTCTGGCGTCATCACCAAGATCCCCTTGGTGTGCATCAACATCGTCGCCTCGGCGTTCCAGTACGGCTGAGCCCCGACGTTGATCCCAACCACGATGATGTTGAGCTCACGTCCGTTTTGGGTGAACTCAATGATCCGGCGCAGGACCCGACCGATCCAGTCCATGTTCTCGGTGCCGCTCTCCATCGAGATGAGGGCACCGGCGGAGACGGCGAACCATTCCACCGGGACGTTCATTTCCTCGGCAAGGTCGAGCGCCGCGTTGATGCGAGAACACTCTCGCTCGGATAGGTTGCCGACTCCACGGGTTGGGTCGCCCAGAATGATGACTCGTCGCATGCCATCCGGATACCGAGTGGTGACGTTTGTCAAAACGCCGACCACGACGTTGGCTTCGTTGCGGCCGATGCGCCGCTCCACCGGTTCGAGCCGGCCATCGACCAGATCGTGTTCCACGAAACTACCGGGAGGGAATCCCCGCCGGGCGTGCTTGCGGGGCGGGGCCAGCATGCCGAGGATCTCCGAGGGATGGGTCATGCCACGCTGACGCAGTCTTACGACCTTCTGGTCGAGGTCCGATAGCGGCTGCATTGGGTTCTTCCACGGCTTGCGGATGCTGAGGCGCACCCCGCGGCCTCCAGGGTTGCTGATCTCGAGCAGGCGGGCCTTGAGCTTTCCCTTCGCGTTGCGGACCCTGACCCGCACCGATACTCGTTCGAGGCCGAGGCCCTCGGTTTCGGGAGCGAGACGCTGGACCAGCTCGGTGATCTCATCGGAACCAAAGGTGAGCTCGGGCCAGACATAGAGCTGCACCCGATTCCAATGCAGGCGCTTGTGAGTCGGGCGATGTGCTTGGAAGTGGCGGATTGGCCCGAGGACGTCTCGATAGACCCGTTCGAACTCGGGGACTCCGATCACCTTGTCTGCCTCATCGCGCAACGGAGTGAGGTCGCGGACCTCGGCGAAGGCAAAGAGTCGCTCGTCGCGCGGGTTGTCCCTGGCGACGCCGTGGAACAGGTAGATGTCCTCGATGGTCGGGAGTCTGCGGGTCTCGAAGTTCGATAGGCGCCACAGCTCGAGCCGTTTGGCCATCATCGGGTGAAGATCGCGGTATTCGGATTCCTCGTGGTGCTTGCCTTCCGGTGAGCCGCGGAACGTGAAGTTGAGGACGCCGCTCAGCGACGTCCCCGTGCCGCTCCCGGAGATGGCCACGACAATGCGGCGCAGTGCAAGGTCCCCGAGGGTCTCGTCCAGGATCTTGCGGACATGGTGTTCCGAGATTTCTGGTGTTCCGCGCGGTTGAGATTGCCACACGTAGATGTCGACCACCACGTCGTGATCCTGCGAGAGACCTTCGAGCACCGAATGGAGGCTGCGGGTGCCTTCGAGCAGATCTTGATACGGCAGGTGAGTGCTCACCACATGAATCGGCCGGCCCTCGAAGTCGTATTCTGCGCCGGAGAATAGGAAGCCACCGGCCTCGTAGGCGGTGAACGGTCCGAGGCCGCGAATCCGGTAGTAGCGTCGGGTGATCACCTCGAGCATGATCCGCTGTAGCTGCGGAGAAGCGGCCCCAAACCGGCTCGAGAGGAGCGGCTTGAGGGGCTGCGGGCACTCGACCAACTCCGTCACCTTATCGGGAACATCCGCCGCGTCGGGGTTGGCGGCGAGATACTCGAGGATCTGTTCGACCTCGTCGTACTTCTGCGCCCTGATCTGTTCGAGGAACGGCATGTCGAGAGACCGGTAGTGGATCTCTCGAGCGATGTCGTTGACGGCCGGGTAGCGGCTGCGGGTTTCCTGGATCAGTCGGTCGAGCAATCGGCGGAACCTCTCGCCGCCGTCCTCGGCGTGGGCGAGGCGATCCTCGAGGACGGTGAGGACGGCTTGGGTTTGCCGGCTCATCCGGGCGTGTGACCTAGCGATTTGGTACAGCGCCTGTTCTAGCTGTGGCGTTGGTTCCAGCGAGTCGACGCCGTAGTGGGCCAGTGTCCGGCGGAGTTGCTCGACGAACCGCGCCGGCAGGCGGGCGGCACTGGCGCCGAGGTCGCGCAGGTAGTCGAACAGGTACTCCTCGCTGCTGCGACGTTCCGTCTCGGATTCATCGCCCCGCGGCGCACGCCGGAACAGGGCAATGATGTCGAGGAAGATGCCCAGCACCTCATCCTCGAGCGCCCGTACCTCCGGGTCGGCGGCACCGCGCGGGCACCGGCTGCTTCCCGGGGCGGCGAGCTCGCGCAGATATGTCGGCTGAACGTCCCAGCCGAGCAGCATGTGGCGGAGACTGTCGAGGTAATGGTGGCAACCGCGATGCCACATGTCGTCGTAGGCCAGGGCGAGCGGCGCGAGGTCGATGCGCCGGCCGGTTTCCTCTCCGGCAGCGCCGGCATCTGGGTCGATCCGTAGCAGGGGTGTCCCGGTGGCAACTTGTACGTTCTCGCCGATCAGGATCTCGCCGACGGTGCCGGGGAGCTCGGCCACCAGTGTCGTCTCCATCTTCATTGCCTCGATGACGGCGAGGCGGTCTCCGGGCTTCACGCGGTCTCCGGGTTCAACCAACATGGCAACGACGACGGAGGGCGAGGGGGCCCGAACGACCCCACCTTCATCGTGGGTCACCCGGTGGGAGACACCGTCGACCTCGATGACATGCGTGGCGCCGTGAACAACGGCGAGCACACGGTAGGAGCGGCCGGCGCAAGTGAGGCGGAAACCGGTGCGGCCGAGGTCATCGACGCGGACGGCGACTGTGGCGCCGTCGCATGTGACGCGGTACGTCGGTTCGCTCGTTCGCTCAACGTTGAGGCTGTAGCGCTGGCCGCGATGGCGCAGCCGTACGATCTGGCCGTCCGTGTCGTCGACCTCAGGTCGGCCTCGGGCAGCCGAAGCCCTGAAACGAGCCACGTCGGTGGCGAGTTGCTCGTCGTAGGCGGCGATCGCCGCCGCGATCAGGGCAAGGCTGCCATTGTCGTCGGCGATGTGTTTGCCGTCTCCAACCAGTCCGTCGACCCATCCAATGTCGAAGCGACCCGCGATGAAGTCCTCGTGGGCGAGCAGCCCCTGAAGGAACGCCTTGTTCGATGTTCCGTCCCGAACGATGACACGCATCTGGCTGAGGGCACGGACCAGTCGGGCGCGGGCCTCTTCTCGCGTGGTGCCGTAGGCCAAGACCTTGGCGACCATCGAATCAAATTCGGGGGCGATAGCGTCGCCGACTTCGATGCCGGTGTCGATCCGGATGCCAGGACCGACCGGCATCCTGAGTAGTTCAATGACGCCGGGAGCAGGGGCGAAGCCGCGTTCGGGGTCCTCGGCATTGAGTCTGGCTTCGATGGCGTGGCCCACTGTTACCGGAGCCGGGCCATCGAGCACCTCGCCGTTGGCGATCGCGAGTTGGAGCTTCACCATGTCGACACCGGTGGTGAGTTCGGTCACCGGGTGCTCGACCTGGAGCCGGGCGTTCACCTCCATGAAGCTGAATTCCCTCGCGGCCTCGTCGTAGAGAAACTCGACGGTTCCCGCGTTGCGGTATCCGGCCGCTCTTCCCAATCGGGCGGCGGCTTCCTTGACCTCCCGATCCTGCTCGGGGGTCAACGTCGGGGAGGGAGCCTCTTCAAGCAGCTTCTGGTTGCGCCGCTGGACCGAGCAATCCCTGACACCGACCGGCCACACCGTGCCGGCGTCATCGCCGATGATCTGCACTTCGATGTGGCGGGCGCCGCTCACCAGGGACTCGATGAACATCGTGTCGTCGCCGAAGGCGCTGAACGCCTCAGACTTGGCCGCGTCGAACGCCGATTCGAGATCCTCGGGGCTTGCCACCCGGCGGATGCCGCGGCCCCCACCGCCGGCAGTGGCTTTGATCATCACCGGATAGCCAAGCTGTTCGGCATGGCGGCGCGCTTCTTCGATCGTTTCTACCGGCTCACCCGACCATGGTGCGACGGGCACGTTGGCAGACTCCGCGATTTGTTTGGACGTGATCTTGTCGCCGAGGCGCCGCATCACGTCGGCATCGGGTCCGATGAACACGACGCCGAGGCGGTGGCACACCTCGGCGAAGGCGGCGTGCTCGGCGACGAAGCCCCAGCCCACCCACGCCGCGTCGGCGCCGGTGGCGATCAGAGCACGCTCGAGCGCCTCGTAGTCCAGGTACCGCAGCATTCGCCGTCCCTGAGCGTCGGTGAACGCGGCAGGGCCAAGGTCGTAGCTCTCGTCGGCTTCTCGCACGAACATGGCTTGGCGGTCCGGGGCCGTGTACAACGCAATGGTGCGCAGCGACGTACCGCGCTCGGCATTGAACTCTCCGACCGCGTTGATCAATCGCATGGCGGGTTCGCCTCGGTTGATGATCGCGATTCGCGAGAACTTCATGCTCTGGCTAATCCCCCTGGGAAGTCATTGCCTCGTGAAGTGGAGCCACCGCATCCTCATCAAGGCGGGTAGGTAGCTGGACCGTCCGATATCCGCGCATGTCGACGAAGGTCGTCCCTTTCTCGTCGGCAACCCGCACATCAAAGCCTCCATCGCGCTGAGTCACCACCGCGTGTATCCGGCCCTTGGCTTTGGCCGGATTGCCTGCGTACGTGACCTGGTCGATGTGCATCGGTAGCGCCATTGTTGAGTCGCGGCCGATCTCGAGGACTCCCGAGGTCTGGAACGCCAGCTCGGCCAGTCGAGGCCAGGTAGCGGTTTGCAGGCTCTCGGGTAGATGGTTCGGTGGCAGGTCGTCGGCGAATCTACCGAGCGCCACGTCGCCCGCCCTGCCGGCCTCATCGATCACCTGGTAAGTGGGGCCGTGGAAGAAGATCCGGTAGATGGCGGCGGCGTCGGCCACCGGCCCCGCAGCTTCGGGAACCTCGGTGGGTTCCAGGACGGTTACCTCAGGACGCAAGCGGACCTTCCCAGTGAAGTGGACCGTGCGCTGTGGCTCCGGTTGGTTGGCCAGCGTCCTCGTTCCGATCAGGCGGCAGTCCGCGATCACGTCATCGCCGTCGACGGTGAAGGTTGCGGCCACTTCGAGGGTGCGGGGTTCGTCGCGATAGAACTTGAACGGCGCCATGAAATCGACGTCCTCGATCGCAGCGATCGCAAGGTCGGGGAACGCCAGCTTGGCCACCTCGGCAAAGGTCTCGACGCCCATGACACCGGGGAGCACGGCCGTCCCGTCGATCTGGTGGTCGTAGAGGAACGGCTGCACCGTTGGGTCCAGCTCGGCGGTGGCCACCAAACCGGAGTAGATACCGAACTTCGACACCGCCTGCACAACGGCGTCGTTGCCGAGCAAGTTGCTGAGCTTGCCGTTGTCGGAGTTGTCGAGCCCACCGGTCGGTTCGAACTCGTCGAGCAGGAGGCCGAGGCGCTGACCGATGACGACTTCGCCGCCGACGGCGCGACCGGTGAGTTCACGTCGCACGATGGGGATGCCGGCAGCAGCGGGCAGCATGTCGATCCCGACGGCCTTCATCACGGTGGGAATCGAGCCACGGGTTGCCATTCCGATGTCGCCCCATGCGGTCCAATCGATGGCGACGCCGAGTGTGTCGGGCCGGGTGGTGCGGAAGCTCGATGCGTACTTGCAGAGCAGGTCGTTTGCGGCGCTGTAGTCGGTTTGGCCGTTGTTGCCGAAGCGGCCGGCCACCGAACTGAAGCCCACTGTCGAGCCGACCGGGGTGTCGCCAAGACCCTTCAGCAGGTTGAACCAGCCGTCGGCCTTCACGTCGAATACCAGATCGTACTCGGAACGCTCTTTGTCGGGCAGGAGCCGGCTGATCTCCAAACCGCCGGCGTGGAGCAGGACGTCGACCTTGCCGCTGACGTCTCGGACCTCCGCCATGGCCACGGTGACGGCGTCGCCATCGAGCAGGTTGACGCTGTGGTAGTGGACCGTTCCGCCGGCGGCCTCGATTGCCTGGATGGCGGCCAGAGCGGCGTGGCTGCGCTCGATCCCTGCGATCTCACGCTCGACCATCGCCGGGGTGGCGCGCTCGCCGGAAGCCTTGAGGCGCTCGAAGATGGTTCGCTTGAGGCCGTCCTTGTCGGCCGCAAAGGCAGCAATATCTTCATCATCTCGATCCGGCTCAGGGATGAGATCCAGCAAGTGGAACACTCCGCCGCTGGCCCTGGCCAAGTCGGCCGTGATAGCCGAGACGATGCTGCCGGCGGCGCCGGTGACGACGAACACTGAGTCGGCATCGAGGGTGAGCCCGGCGGGTTCATCGGGAAGCTCCTCAGTGACGACGGAGACCGTCCAGCGCCGATCGTCGGTCAGCCCGATCTCGACGGCGCCGGGATCCGTCAGCGTCTCGGTGATGAGCGCCTCCGCCGGGACTGCCGTCTTGCGGCCCACCTCGAAGTCGACTGCCTTGACCAATGCCTCGGGCTTCTCACGCTTGAATGCCTTGGTGAAGCCGCTGACGGCTCCGCCCATCGGAGCGACGGCCCCGGAAGGGTCGTAGCCGTGCCGTCCGCCAAGCCGGGTTGCGCTCAAGAGGAACGTGCCCGGATCGCCGATGGTGCCGTACAGGTGGCGCATGGTTTCGTAGAGGAGCTTGACGCGGATCCGCAGCGCCTCGCGCCACGCGGCGAGGTCCATGTCGGCAATGGCAGCCTCGGGGTCGAGCGCCGGCAACCAGTAGACACCCTGGATGGCGCCGTCGGTGGCGAAAACGTCGAGCCGGTCCTTCAGTTCGTCCGCTCCTGGAGCGTCCTCGATGGTGAGCACCGTGGCGCCGAGCTTTTCCAGGCGCTTGATCAACTTCCTGCCGACCCCGTCGTGGTCCAACATCACCACAATGCGGCTGTTCTCGTCGATGGTCACTCCGGTTGGAGCACACATGCTCAGGTCGGGCCGCAGCACCGCGGTCGGGATCCGCCTTGGGATGGCGGCGGCGGCAACATCGTCACCGGCCATTAGGTTCGACCCCACCGGAGCGGCCGCGACGGTTTCAGGTGTCGCAGTTTGGGCGGAGCTCAAATCTGCGGACGGCTGCGCAGCAGCCGCGGGGCTACGTTCGTAGACGAAGGCGATGACGTGGTTGAGGGTTGGGTAGTCGCGTAGTGCCAGGTTGTCGTCGCGTTCGATGTTGTATTGGTCTCTGATGGCGGCGAAGGTTTCGGCTTGTTTGACGGTGTCGACTCCCAGGTCGGCTTCGAGGTCGGCGTCGAGGTCGAGCATGTCGGTCGGGTAGCCGGTTT
>CAYXMJ010000040.1:0-17963 GCA_964465915.1 uncultured Acidimicrobiaceae bacterium | reverse complement strand
CCTAGCCGGGACGCACGAACGCGTCGCGGGCCGCCTCGACCTCGCCGTACCGGGCACAATCCGTGAGGTGGTCGTTGACAATCCCCATCGCCTGCATGAAGGCATAGGCGGTGGTGGGGCCGACAAAGGAGAACCCGCGACGCTTCAACTCCTTGGCCATAGCCGTTGACTCCGGAGTCTTGGTGTCGATCACACGATCACCCGGATCGGGTTCAAACGACCAAAAGAACGCTCCAAGCGAGCCGGCCTCATCGGTCAACTCGATGGCGCGACGCGCGTTGTTGATGGTCGACTCGATCTTGCCGCGGTGCCGGATGATGCCCTCGTCTTGGAGCAGTGCCGCGACGTCCTGCTCGCCCATCGCTGCCACGGCTTCGAGATCGAACCGGCGAAACGCAGCACGAAACCCCTCCCGGCGACGCAGGATCGTCAGCCAACTGAGGCCGGATTGGAAGCCCTCGAGGCAGAGTTTCTCGAAGAGCAACCGGTCGTCGTCGACGGGGATCCCCCATTCATCGTCGTGATATGGCACGTAGTCGGGAGTAGACGCGCCCCACCAACAGCGGGGAATACCGTCATCCAGGATCACAATCTCACCGGCCATGCCGACATCAAAGCAGAACCGAACGCACAGAGGGGGCGGGAACGGGGGCGGCTTCTACTACTCGCCGAACGATTCGCGGAGGTTGGCCACCGAGTTCAGGGCGGCACGACCGGCGTCGTCGCCGAGGCGGGGTAGCTTCGCGGATCGAACGCTGTAGCGCGACCTCTTCTCGCCAACGGGAATCTCATCCGTCGGATCATCGTCCACGATGACAACAGAGGCGGCCGCGGCCTGCTCGCCCAAAGCGACGCTGAGAAGTTTGGCAGCCGCTTCCTCGGCGGCGGCTCGAGAAGCCTCGGCCAGGTCGGCAGCTTCGGACCGAGCGGAATCGACAATCTGCACCGCCTCCGCCCGGGCTTCATCAATCAGCCGTTCCGCGTCTTGACGAGCGCTTGTGTAGAGAAGGAACGCGTCCCGGCGGGCCCCAGCGCGGATCTGGTCGGCCTCGGCTACTGCTGTCGCAGTTGCGGCCTCGGGAGCCGACGGCGACCCCGCAACCGGCAGAGTCAACAACTCTGCGTCGTGCTCAACGCCTTCGGTATCGAGTGCTCGAACGGTCATGTCTCCGGGTCCCCTCTAGCGGGAATGGTCTTCTTCTTTGAGTTCTATCGGCAAAAGCCGCCAGAAACTACAACGCCAGCTGCGCAAGGACAGAATGGGCTAGTCACCAGCCCGCGATACCCGAAGCGGATCTACCCGCGGGCTTCCGACCTCTCGATCGCCTCGTGCTGCGCCGCCCGGCTGTGGGTGAGTACCACCGTCATCAACTCCTCGATGTAATCGGGCGAGACCCCAGCCGCAACGGCGTCCTCACGCGCTTCTGCAATGAGCTCCGCCTCCCGGTCGGGCGAACGCATTGCCAATCCCTTGAGTTGCTTGATGCGGGCGATCTCCACCGAGCTGTGAAGACGGCGGCCAATCAGCATGATCAGCGCCCGGTCGACGCGGTCGATCTCATCGCGCAACAGGGGTATCCCCAGCGCATCCATCAGCTCGGCAAACTCGACAAGGTCGAGTTGACTGCCGTTGCCGGCAAGCGCGGTGGCGGGTTCGGGGTGTACGGCGACAACGAGACCGTCGGCGCCAACCGACCGACCCGCAAGCGCCAGCGGCTTGACCAGATCTATCCCCCCGGCGCTCGGTGCCGGATCGATGACGACCGGCAGGTGACTCATCCGCTGCACCACGGGGATCGCCGAAATGTCAAGCGTGTCAGATGTCCGGGGATCGAAGGTGCGGCTACCCCGCTCGCACAGGACCACCTGTTTGTTGTCCTCAGCCAGGATGTACTCGGCGGCCATCAGCCACTCATCGATCGTTGCCGACGGCCCGCGGTGCAGCATCACGGGCCGACCCGTAGCCCCGGCGGCTCGCAAGAGCACGAAGTTCTGCATGTTGTCCGGCCCCACCTCGAGCATGTCGACATGCTCGGCGAGGAGGTCGGCATGACCGGGCTCCAGAATCTCGGTCATCGTCGGCAGTCCCGCCTCACGACCGGCATGCTCGAGGAGCCAAAGCCCCTCTTCACCCAGCCCTCGGTAGCGGTACGGAGACGTCTCAGCCCGGAACGCACCGGCCCGGACGATCGAGGCGCCTTGCTCGGCTGCGGCGCGGGCCACTGCCACCATCTGATCTTCGTTCTCGACGGCCGCGGGCCCGGCAACAACGGGGTACGAGCCATCGCCAAACCGAACGTTGCGCACCGCCACGACGGTCGTTTCGACGTCGGGCCTCCGGTGGCTCTTGAGTGCCGGCTCGGTGGGGCCGCTGCTGGTCATGATGGTCTCCTACGTTGGGACGACCCCGGACACAAAAAAGGCCCGAAGCCGCCGCTGGCTTCGGGCAGGTTCTGCGGTGTCGCTACTTCTAGCGTGCAGCCCTTGCCCGAGCCAGGGGCCCGGTAAAGGAATACACAAAGAAGTAACTGGGATACATCGTCCCGACAATGTACCGGCACATGGGCAGCCTGGCAATTAGGTGTCGGGTGCCCTGCGCCGCACCGCTTCGACCGTGCCGAGTGCTTCCCGTAGCTCTCCCAGCCAATCGTCGACATTCCGCCCGACGAGACGGACGCACCATGCCAACGCGTCGCTTCGGCTCCGGGCGACGCCGCCTTCGACCAGGGTGTCGAGAACACGGCGCTCCTGGATTCTGAGCCGTGTCATGGCCGGGATCGACAGGTGGGTGAACAACACCCCGACATCGCCACAACGCGCCCCCCACGACACCTTGCGCTGAAACCGCTCCTCGGCTTCGGACGCCACCGCGATCCGTTGCTGGCGGGTGTCTTCCCTGAACTGCTTGACTCGGCCGACACAGGCCGCTTCGTCAGCGCCGCCGTCGGCCAGCGTGCCGACCACAAGAACCTCATCCCGGTCCGAGGTGATCGTCACCGTGGAGAACCACTCGCCGGGGATCTGTGCCGTGAACCACTCTTCGATATCAGCGGGGTCGATGTGGTCGGCCCGGCGTCTTGACTTGGTTCCCATATGCTTACATCATTACAACAAGAGGCCACGCCGTCAACCGGTCAACCGGCAGCCCCGTGCAACACCTCGCGAGCTGCCGCGGCGAGGATCGGCGCCAGCGGCTCAAAAGCGGCAAAACGAGGATCCGAGGTCTGCCCCGCTTGGTAGCGGGCGAAGATCTGTTCGATGATGACGGCAATCCGAAACAGGGCGAGCCCCTCGTAGAACCGGATGCCCGAAATGTCGAAGCCGGTCTTCGCGGCGTAGATCTCCAGAATCTCTTCGTGGCGGAGATAGGGCCCCACCGCAACGGCGCGCTCGCCAAAGATGGGAAACGTCGGGCTCTCGGGATCAGCCCAGTAGGCGAGGAAAGTCCCAAGATCGACGAGAGGGTCCCCCCGGGTCGACATGTCCCAGTCGAATACGGCGACGATGTCGCCGCGGTCGTCGACCATCGTATTGTCGAGCTTGTAGTCGTTGTGGAGGATCGTCGCCGCCTGCGGCACCGGGATCTTGTCGTGAAGCAACCGGGCGACCGTCTCCATGTCGGGGACCGGCCGAGTTCTCGCCGCCTCCCAACGCCGCGACCATCCGTCGACCTGGCGGGCAACAAACCCGTCGGGGCGCCCCAGGTCGGCGAGGTCGACCGCCGCCGGGTCGACCAGGTGGAGTTGTGCCAGGGTCGCGGTGAGTTCCATCCCCAGATGGCGGCGGATGGCGGGGTCGTCACCCCACGTCGGAGGCCACTCGTTGCGAATCACGTAGCCGTGGCGGCGCTCCATCACGAAGAACGGCTTGCCCATAACCGCAGGATCCTCACAGAAGTAGTAGGCGCGGGGCGCCGGGTTGAATGCTCTCCAGAGTCGTGACAGCACCCGATACTCACGAGCCATGTCGTGACCGCCGCGAGCGACCTCGCCGAGTGGGGCGCGCCGCAGCACCAACTCGGTGTCGCCGGCGACAACGCGATAGGTCAGATTGGCAGCGCCACCAGGGAATTGGTCGAAAACAAGACCGTGCTCGCCTATCAACTCGGGGAGCGCACCGCGCAAATGGGCGCCGACGGCGGCCTCGTCAAACCGCTCTTCTTCACGAATTGGTGCAGTGTCACCCGGCACTCTTCACCCTACCAATCGGCCCCGGGACGCCCCGATTGCGGTGGCAGGCAGTCATACGTAGTCGGACCACACCCATACCACCAACAGGGCGGCCCCAACGACTGGGAGCAAGACCTCGACGACGTCGCGGCCCCGACTGGGAACCCGCCGCTGGCTCTGGGAGGAGAGTTCGCGCCACATGACCGCGATCATCCCCAGCACAATGACCACGGTGGCGATGATCAGAACGATCGTTACCAGCGCTTCCACGGGTTGTTCAGGTTACCGGAGCAGGCGCGGCGGTGTCAGACGAGGACGTCGACGATCATCGCCAAGCTCAGCAAGGCCAGGTAGAGGTTGGAGAAACCGAAGAACCTCATGGCTTCGCCGGTACGCCGCTGCAGCCGGTATGCCGCAGAGAGCAGCCACGCACCAAGGACGAGCGCCGAGACCAGATAGATCAACCCAACCGCTCCGGTCGGATACAGCAAGAGAGAAACTCCGACCAGCACCCAGGTGTAGACCTCGATGTGCTCGATAGTCCGCCGCGGGCCGACAACGACGGGAAGCATCGGCACCCCGGCAACGGCGTAATCGTCCTGATAGCGCAGCGCCAATGCCCAGAAGTGTGGTGGCGTCCAGAAGAACACGATGGCAAACATGATCCAGGCCGGCAGGGCCAGGCTGCCGGTTACCGCCGCCCAGCCCACCAGGGCGGGAACCGCACCGGCGGCACCACCAACCACGATGTTCTGCGTTGACGAGCGCTTCAGATACATCGTGTAGACGAATACGTAAAAGAGCAGACCTGCGGTGCTCAACATCGCGGCAAGCAAATTCGAGGAGGCCCACAGCACGGCGAATCCGGCGACACCGAGGGCAATCCCAAACACCAATGCGGGTCCGGGCCGCACCCGTGACGACGGCAGCGGGCGGTTCTGAGTCCGCCGCATCACCACGTCGATGTCGCGATCGATGACGTTGTTGATAGCGTTGGCGCCACCGGCCGACAGCGTTCCGCCGAGGAGCGTTGCCACCATGAGCCAGGGGTCGGGCCAGCCCTGCTCGGCGACCACCATCGCCGGAATCGTCGTGATGAGCAGCAACTCGATGATCCTGGGCTTGGTCAGCTCGACATACGCCTTGATAGTGGCGCCGGTCGATGGCGGCACCTGGCGCGGATCGGTGATACGGACCTGGGGACCGCTCACGAAACTCTTCCCCCGGCCGCCGGGCTATCCACGGATCTGACGGCAGCCGGTTCGGCCAGTAGATCGGCAACGAAGAACAGATAGGTGATCCACAGCACGTCGGCAACCAGCAGGTGGACCACCTGCGACTCCATCGGGGTCAGCAGGACGATGTTGAGCATGCCAACGATGAACTGTGCCCAAACGGTGCCTTGCACGACGAGGGCGAGCTTGCGAGACGTGCCGGCCGCGCCTTGCGCGAGGTAGCGGACGATGAGGAACACCGCGATGCCGCCGCCGATGGCGAGGGCCGGGTGGATGCCGCGGATGTTGACCAGGATGTTGGCGATCGGTGTCTCCTCGACGACCACGGCGTCGTCGAAGTAGAGGGTGTCGGCGAGCGAATTGATGGCACCGCTGATGCCGATGAGCAGGATCACCACGAAGCCGGTCACGGCAAGTTGATCGGTGCGACCCCTCTTCAGGTCGATCCGGAACGGCCTGCCGCCGGACGCAAACCAGGCGACCAACGCCGTTGCGCCCACGAGTAGGAACGTGTTCACCAGGTGGATGCCGTCAACGATGACCCGGCCGACCGACGCATCGTGCTCCACCCAGCCGAACACAACGAGCAGGGCGCCGAGCACGATCTCGATCACCAGCAGCGCGGTCGCCCACGCCACGGCCCGGCGCACAACGTGCCCCTTGGGGTACGAACGCAGCGCGCCGACCACGAGCGCGACAAACCCAAAGCTGAGCAGGAGCGTCATCACCCGATGGCTGAACTCGATGCGAGTCTCCCAGTCACCAAGTCCGGGCAACATCGACCCATCGCAGCGGGGCCACGTTTCGCCACAACCGGCCCCCGAGCCGGTGGCTTGCACGATGTCGCCGTTGAGCACGAGCAGCACCAGGAACGCGAGCACCGCCCACGTCAAGGCGCGATAGCCGCGCTGCGCTCGCGAAAGGGTGGGGGATTCATCAACCATGGGCAATAGGGTACCCAACTCCGCACAGACCAGGAACTCCGCCGGGCTCCCCGACGCTCGAATGTGGCCAGGCTCGCTTCCTCTCGAAGCGACCGAATCAACCACGGCCGTTTTGGCGTACCATGAGAGGGTTCTTGAGACGAAGGAGTCCCTATGAAGAAGCTGTTCCTCCTGCTGGTACTGGTCGGCGTCGGATTCGCCATCTACAAAGCGATGAACACCGAGACCGGTGCCCCGGCCACCCCAGCCGGGTAGCTAGCGAACGAACCCAGCCACCGCCGCCGCGTACTCTTCGGCGCGGTTGATGATGGATTCGTGGCGGGCGCCAGCCAACTCCACCACCGTTGGGTTGTTGAGACGCGCCGCCAGGTCGTATTGCGCGGCGGGGAACACGACTTGGTCGTGGGTCGGAATGACCACCATCGTCGGCACCTGTACCTTGCTGATCCACGACCGCGAGTCAAACCGCCAGGCGGCGTGCCCTGCCTCGTAGTACAGCGTTGGGTCGCGCCGCAGCAAGCTGCCCCGCAACCAGCGGAGATGCTCTGGGGCGATGGCGCCGCTGCGCTTCATCACCCTGGTCGTCGCCAGGGCAAAGCCCACCCTGCTGAGCCGCATGACGCCGCGACCCAGCCAGAACGCAACTCTGGCAAGGACCCGGAAGCGTTGTATCGGGAAGGCGGCGGTGCCGGCGAGGACGAGGCGGGCAACATGGCGAGGGTGCCGATGGGCCAACTCTTGGGCAACCATGCCGCCAAGTGAGTACCCGAATACGGTTGCCGCCTCGACGCCGACGGCATCGAGTACGCCAGCGAGGTCGTCGGCCAGGTCGCTGACCTCATAGCGACCGCGCGGCCAGTCGGACTTCCCGAATGTGCGGTGGTCGGGGATGACGACGCGGTAGCGGTCGGCAAGAAGTGGACCGAGTCGGTGGTAGGTCATCTCGCCGTCGAAGCCCATCCCGTGGATGAGCACCACCGGCGACGCATCCACCGGACCCATCTCCCGAACGAACAACTCCCGCTCCCCCACCATCACGGTGCGCCCCGGCACGGCCATGGGGCGGCGCTGGATGCCAACGGCCCGCGGCTGGACTTCTGGCCCGAACACCCTCCACGCTAGCCACGCGAGAGCGACCCTCCGCACCCAGCGCAGAGGGTTTTGGCGGACGGCAGCGTCATATTCGTCGCTCATGTCCGCCAGAAGCCTCTCATTGCAGCGGGTCGGTGGCGAAGACGTAGTCGGTGACGGGGCGACCGCCGATCAGATGCTCGGCGATGATGCGTTCCATCACACCCTCGTCGACAGAGTGGTACCAAACCCCATCGGGGTACACGACAGCGATGGGGCCCTGTTCGCAGACCCGGAAGCAATCGACCTTGCTGCGCACCACCGTCCCGGTGCCCGACGATGTCGGCGGTGGTGGCCCGTGGCCTTCGCCGCGCCAAGGCGGCGGGGCCGAGGCCAGGTCGAGCTCCTTGAGACGGCGTTTCAGGTAACGCCACACCCGGGCACTCTCCTCGGAAGTGGAACAACGCGGGGTGCTCTGCATCGCACACAAGAGAATATGACGTTCGAGCCGCCCGATGCTCAACGCGTCGGCAATGGCACCGAGCCGCAACGCGGCGTTGTCTTCATCCATGGCGGCGCCCATCATCGCACCACCATTCCGCCCGCCGGGCCGTCGGCGAACGCCTTGTCCGTCAGGCTGCCGATGGTGGCCGCCGACACCTGCTCATCGGCCAGAGCTTGGTGGAGTGCCTTCGCGAGTGGCCGATCTACCGCGATCAACAAGCCGCCGCTGGTTTGGGCGTCGGCCAGGATCACCCGGTCGACCGGGTCGGTGTCGCCGAACCTCGTGATGCGCCCGGCCGTCTCCAGGTTGCGGCTGGTGCCGCCCGGAATAACGCCGGCGGCAGCAAGCTCTCGCGCTCCCGTCAGCACCGGAACCCGCTCAACCTCGATCTCGGCACTCGTTCCGCCGGCGCGGATCATCTCGGAAAGGTGACCAAGTAGCCCAAAACCGGTGACATCAGTGGCTGCCGTCACCCCGACCCGTCGCATCGCTCGAGCGGCGGCGGCGTTGAGTTTGACCATGCTGGCCACCGCGGCGTCACGTTGCTCATCAGTGGCAACCCCCCGTTTGATGGCGGTGGCGATGAGGCCGGTACCCAACGGCTTGGTCAAGACGAGGACGTCGCCGGGACGGCCACCACCGTTGGTGATGAGGTCGTCGGGGTGGACGACTCCGGTGATCGCCAGCCCGTACTTGGGCTCCGGATCGTCGATCGTGTGACCACCCACCAGCGTGCACCCCGCCTCGGTGAGGATGGTGGCGCCACCCTCGAGGACGTCGCCGAGCAGGTCGAGAGGGAGCGTGTCGCGCGGCCACCCGACCGTCTGCAACGCAGTGAGTGGGGTGGCTCCCATCGCATAGATGTCGGAAAGCGCATTGGCCGCGGCAATCCGCCCCCAATCGAAGGCCTCATCGACAATCGGGGTGAAGAAATCGACGCTCTGCACGATGGCAAGGTCTTCGGTCAGCCGATAGACGCCGGCGTCGTCGGACCCATCGATCCCGACGAGAAGATCCGGGTGCCGCGCAGGGCTCAGGTTGTGCAGACGGCGCAACACGTGCGCCAACTCATCGGAGCTGAGCTTGCACGCTCAACCGGCTCCGTGTGAGAACGATGTCAATCGAGGCTCCACGACACCCTCCTTTCGATCCAAAGTGTACGGAGTGCATTGGGCCTATAGATCAACAGCGCAACCCATCCATCTCTCACCCTCTGTTGGGCAATCTTGTGGCCCACATCGGGCTACCGCGGCGCTTTCCGACTGGATGTCGACTCACCCTCCGGTAGCATCCCGCGACGCGGAGACACCAGTCTCTGGAGTTCAGGCCCCCTCGTCCCCCCTGGGGGGCCTGTCCTTTTGTCGAGACCGTCTGGACGCCGTCCGTTTCTGATCTCCGCCGGCAAGGGACAGGCCGGTATCCTCTGCCGACACCACGTTCGGCGATAGGCTCAGCCGCCATGAGGTTTCGTTTTCCCCGACCCCGCTTGATCGCAACCAGTCTGCGTGATTTGGCGCGCCGTCGACCGGACGAAGCCGAGGAGTACCTCGACACCCACCACGATGAGTGGGAGGAAGTCGCCGAAGGCAGCCCCCACAACGCAGCGGACATCCTCGAGGCCCTCGACGAGGAGGGCGCAGCCCACCTGCTCGCTGAGCTCACTCTTGAGGAAGCGGCCGACGTCCTCGATGAGATGCGGGCCGAATCCGCGGCCGACGTTCTCGAGGAGATGAGCCCCCGCGCCGCCGCCGTCCTCATCGGAGCGATGGAAACCGACCAGGCCGCCGACATCCTGGGTGCGCTCGAAGCCGACCAGCGCGGCGCCATCATCGATGCCTTGCCCACCGACACCAAGGCGGAGATCCTCCGACTACTCGCCTACGCGCCGGACACGGCCGGCGGCATGATGACCACCGACGTGGCCTCGCTCCCGATCGGCATGACCTCCGGAGAAGCGGTCGAGGATCTCCGCAGGCTCCACGAGGAACTCGGGTCGAATCTCGCGTATGTCTACGTCGTCGACGACAGCAACCTGTTGCGCGGCGTTGTGTCCTTCCGCGACCTGTTCTTCGCCCGCCCCCACACCGGGATGGAAGACGTGATGTCACACGACCCCATCACGGTGCGGCCCGACAGCGACCGCGAAGTTGTCGCCGAACTGATCGAGCGGTATCGGCTGATGGCGATCCCCGTCACCGACGAAGCGGGACACCTCAAGGGGATGGTTCGCTTCGACGAAGCGATGGAGGCGGTGCGCGAGGAGATCGGTGAAGACCTCACCCAGATGGTCGGCGCCGGCGCAGAGGAAACAGTGTTCACCCCGATCCCCGTATCGGTGCGGCGGCGTCTGCCGTGGATCACTTTCAACCTCTTGATCGGGTTGATGCTTGCCTTCGCCATCGAACCGTTCCGCGAGACCATCAAGGAATACCCCATCCTCGCCGCGCTCATGC
This sequence comes from uncultured Acidimicrobiaceae bacterium, assembly GCA_964465915.1. Classification (GTDB taxonomy): domain Bacteria; phylum Actinomycetota; class Acidimicrobiia; order Spongiisociales; family UBA5794; genus CAVPHV01. The sequence continues at coordinate 7,586 of CAYXMJ010000040.1, read as the reverse complement.
CCATGGTGGCGTTGCTCGGTGGCAACTCCGGGGCGCAGAGTCAGGCCGTGATCATTCGCGCCATGGCAATCGGCGACCTACCGCGGGGACGTGCCTGGCGGGCGGTGCGCCGCGAGTTCGCCGTCGGAGCCATCAACGGTGCCGCCATGAGCGTCATGGCAGGCCTCGTTGTTGCGTTGATCGCCCCCGAGCCAGACATCGGCATTGTCGTCGGTGTTGCCGTCTTCGTCAGCCTTCTCGTCGCCGGTCTGGCCGGCGCCGGCATCCCCGTGATCATGCGACGCCTCGGCCTCGACCCGGCACTGGCATCGAACATCTTCCTCACGATGATCACCGACCTCGTCGGCTTCACCGGCTTCCTCCTGACCGCCACCCTGCTCCTGTAGAGAGAGGGTTTTGGCGGACATGAACGCAGCATGATGCGCATATGTCCGCCAAAACCCTCTTGGTCAGCTGGCGATGATGGTGACGGGGAAGTCGCTGAAGGGGCCCACGTACACGATCGTGAATGCCTCTTCGAGGCGCGCCAGGTAGTGCTCGTCGAGGATGTCCTGCTGGGCGGGCTGCACACCATCGGCCAGGACCAGATCAGCAGCTGTGATGTCGTCCACCACGTGTACCTCGTACACCGGTGGGAACCGATCGATCACGTCCTCGATGACATTCTGCAGGTCGACGTCGCTGAGCGAGGTGTAGGTGGCGGGGTCCAGTAGGACAACCACTGTTGCGCCCTTTTCGCCTTCGACCCGGTTGACGACCTCATATGCCGGAATGGAGAACGACACTTCCTCGTCGACGACGATGGTGGTCGTTGTGCTGCCGTCCGACCCGCCACCGGAGGCAGTCGTTCCGCTCGCTCCCGCCGCGGTCGTCGGCGTCACGACCGTTGTCGTCGTGGTGTCGTCGGCTTCATCACCAGAGCATCCAGCACCGAGAAGAGCGACAACCAGAAGAACGCTGACATACGTGACGGTGGGCCTCATGGCCCACACTCTACTCCCCGCTCCGTTTAGCGTGACTGCTGCTGCGACACCCAGGTCTCGTAGTCGATACCGTCCATCCACACCTCGGAGTTGACGACACGGAATCGGGCCCTGACCTCGTCAAAGAGTTCCTCTGATGGTGCCCGCTCGAGCCCGATTTGGGCGATGGCGAGCGTCGGGCGCCAGGCCGAGATCCCGAGTCCGATGTCCACCCGGGTGCGCCAATCCCCCACGTCGGGCGGCCGGGTGACACCATCGACCGACCAGAACGCCCGCAGCTTGCCGGCCGCCCGCAGACAGCGGCGCACCTCGCGCGCCTCCGCCTTGTCGATGCCGTCGGCCGTCCCGAAGGTGTCCTCGGACCAATCGGCGAAGGCGGCGTCGCTCCACCGCTGTGGTTCGGTGACGACCGACTCATATAGCTCATCGATTCGTCGCAGCAGGCTGAGGTAGTCCACGGTCAATCGAGCGCCAGCTCCCTCCGGACAACATCGCTGAAAGCAGCGGCGAGCTGAGCCGAACGCTCCCCGCCGCCAAACTGGTGGTCGCCGACCCGGGACACCGGCGTCACCTCCTTCAACGTCGACAGCGCCACTACCTCGTTGGCGGCAAGCACACGCTCCAGCGGGAAAGTGCCCTCGTATACCTCGAAGCCACACCCCGGCGCCACCTCCAGGGCCACGCTGCGGGTGATGGACTCCAAGATCCCCAGGTCGATACCTGGTGTCTCCAGCCGATCACCGACCATCCAGGCAACCGAGTACGTCGGACCCTCCAGCACCGACCCGTCTCGGGCGATGAGGAGAGCATCGTCGGCGCCGGTACGGCGGGCCGCAAGCGACGCTGCCAGGTTGGGACCATACGACAGGGTCTTGGCGCCGGTCAGTTCGGAGACCGAGCCACCCGGATGCCAAGGTGCCGGTAATGGGGCAATCTGCAGCGAAGCCTTTGGCGCCGGCAGCGACTCGGCGATCACGATGACACTGTTGTCGGTTCCGGGGTGGAACGGGTCGAGACCGCCGGTCACAAACATGCGCACGACACAATCGCCCCCCGCCGCGGCTCGGTCCGCCGCCCATCGCTCGAGGTCGGATCGCGGCGGCAGGGGGATGGCGAGGCGCTGCGCGCTGCGCTCCAAGCGGTCGAGGTGGGGACCAAGCCGGAAGACCCTGCCCTGGTAGGCCCGGAAGGCCTCAAAGCAACCGTACCCACGTTGCAGCCCGACATCGAAGACCGACAATCGAGCATCGCCGGGCGCAAACGGAGTTCCGTTGATGAGAACGTCGCCAACTGCTGCCATCACCACAAAAGCCTACCGCCGCCGGGTGACGGCGGTTCAGCCGAAACGATTGGTGATCGGAAGCCTACGGTCCTTGCCGAACGCCTTGCGGCTGATGCGCACCCCGGGGGCAGCCTGGCGCCGCTTGTACTCGTTGCGATCGACCATGCGAGCAACCCGTTCGACGGTGGGGGCATCCAACCCGCCCGCGACGATCATCTCGACCGACTCGTCGAGTTCGACGTAGCGACGCAGTATCCCGTCGAGCAACCCGTAGTCGGGCAGCGAGTCGCTGTCCTTCTGATCCGGGCGGAGCTCCGCAGACGGCGCCTTGTCGATGATGGCCCGCGGAATTACCTCGCCCTCACGATTGCGCCACTCGGCGAGGCGATACACGAGTGTCTTGAACACGTCCTTGAGTACCGAGTAGCCGCCGGCCATGTCCCCGTAGAGGGTGGCGTAACCAACCGCCAACTCCGACTTGTTGCCGGTGGCCACGACCATCCCGCCAAACTTGTTCGACAACGCCATCAAGATCGCCCCGCGGATTCGCGCCTGGAGGTTCTCCTCGGCAACCCCGGGTTCCGTCCCGGCGAAAGCGGGTGCAAGAGCGTCGAGGAAGGTAGCGAAGATGCCGTCGATCTCGACGACATCAAACCGGCATCCGAGACGACTCGCCAGATCCGCGGAGTCGTCGACGGACCCTGGCGAGCTGAAACGAGCCGGCATCGTGACCCCCCACACGGCGTCAGGCCCGAGGGCGTCGACTGCGATCGCGGCGGTGAGCGCAGAGTCGATCCCGCCCGACAATCCGATCACAACCTCCCGAAATCCGTTCTTCGTGACGTAGTCCCGCAGACCTGTGACCAGAGCTGCGTAGACCTCGGCATCTTCGCCCAGGCGCGGGGCGGTAACCAGTTCCGGCACCGCCGCTCGTTCATCCCGGCGGTACCCGTCTCCTACCGGTACCCCGGCGGCGACGTCGGGGCGGTCGGGAATCGGCACGTCGAGAACAAACCGTTCCTCGTCAAACTGTGCGGCGCGGTAGACGAAGCTGCCGGCGGCATCGAACACCATCGAGTCGCCATCGAAAACGAGTTCGTCTTGGCCACCAACCATATTGACGTAGGCGACCGGCACTCCCGAGCGCCGGGCCTGAGCGGCAAGCAGCTCGGCGCGTTCGCCGCCCTTGCCCACGTGATAGGGCGAACCGTTGATGTTGAGCAACAGACGCGCCCCGGCGGCGGCTTGCCGGGCAGGTGGTCCGGTCTCGGACCAGATGTCCTCGCAGACAGAGACACCAACACGCACCCCGGCGATGTCGATGACCAATGCCGGGCGGCCGCCCGCTGCGAAGTACCTGGCTTCGTCGAACACGCCGTAGTTGGGGAGCAGGCACTTGTGATAGACCTCGCGCACCGCGCCGTCCGCCAGGATGGCGGCGGCGTTGGCGAGACGACGCTCGACGGCGTCGTCCTGCTGGTCTCCCGGGCCCGCCCGATCGACGAACCCGACGATCGTCACAGTTCTTCCGGAACGCTGCGCCAGCGTCTCGAGACACTCGAGGTTGGCGGACACAAACGCCTCACGGAGCAGCAGATCCTCGGGCGGGTATCCAGTGATGGCCAGCTCAGGCAGCAGCAGCACATCGGCCTGCGTCTCCTCGGCCCACGCCATCGACTCCGCAATGCGTCCGGTGTTGCCTTTGAGGTCACCCACGGTCAGGTTGAGCTGGGCACCGGCGATTCGTAGCTCGGTCATGGGTGCAAGAGTAGGAAACTTTCCGGCAGCACAAGCCGGACGCTTCAGACGTTGACCGTTTCAGCGATGAGCCAGTCGACGACGGCACGGAGGGCCTTCTCTTCGCTGGCTCCTTGCGCCAGTGCCAGGTGATACACCTCGAGTTGGCGATCGGCGCTGGTGCCGCGGGCCACGATCTCGGATGCGTGCTCGACTTCGGCCACACACCCGAGCTCCTCAGCGGAAGGTCGCACCAACTCGATCATCTCCGCAACCAGTTCTGGATATGGAACCAACGTGCCCCGACCGAAGTCGATCAGGGACTCGGACGTGCCGTAGCGCTGCGCCCGCCACAGGTTCTCGTTGATCAGCATCCGCGAGTAGATCCGCCAGCGCTGATTGTCGAGGCGGCGCTCGTACAGCATCGCCAACAGGCTCAGGTAGAACGCCGCAATCGTCATGGCGTCGTCGATCGTGGTGCAGATGTCGGACGCACGCATCTCGAGCGTCGGGTAGCGGGCACTCGGACGCAGGTCCCACCAGAGCTTGGTGGCGTCTTCGATGACCCCGGCCTCGGTGAGCACTTTGACGTGGCGCTGGTAGTCGGCCCAACCCTGGAACTCATCGGGCATCCCGGTGCGCGGCACCGCCCGGAACACAGATGTCCGGTAGCTCTTCAGCCCCGTATCCATCCCTTGCCAGAACGGTGATGAGGTACTGAGCGCCAACAGGTGCGGCAGGAAGTACAACACCTGGTTCATCATGTCGATCCGCATGTCCTCATCTTCAATCGCCACATGCACGTGCATTCCGCAGATGAGGAGTCGGCGGATCACGCCACCAAGGGCTCGGGCCAGTGCGTTGTAGCGCTCCTTGTCGGTGTGCTGCTGCCGGAACCAGTTGGCGAAGGGGTGGGTTGAGGCCGCAATCGGGGCGAGTCCGTACTTGCCGGAGACCTCGGCAACGGCGAGCCGCAACCTGGCGAGGTCGGCGCGAGCTTCGGTGACATTCGGGCAGACTTTGGTCCCAATCTCGATCTGGGACCGCAGGAACTCAGGGCTCACCTGGCCGCCGATGATGTCTTCGCAGTCCTTCATCAACCCTTTCGGCATGTCCTTGACGAGATCTCGGGTTTCGGGGTCGACGATGAGGTATTCCTCTTCGATCCCGATCGTGAATGACGGCCGTTCCATGACGTGCGCACCCTTTCGAGCCTGGCAACAACATACCGTGCTCATTCGCTGCGTGCGCATCAGCGAAGCACCGACGCCCGAGTGGTGTCCGCGACGGCTCACTACACTCCGTTCCCATGTCCGACCGAACCTCTCGCTTGGCGCGTCTCGCCGCCGACCTCACCCCCGCGATGATCGACCTGCGCCGCGACCTGCATCGCAATCCCGAGGTGGGCTGGACCGAATACCGGACAACGCGGCGTGTGGCCGAAGTGCTCGCCGAGCAGGGCTTGTCCCCCCAGGTACGACCCGACGGCACCGGCCTCACCGTCGAAATCGGCTCGGGTGAGCCCATCGTTGGATTCCGCGCCGACATGGACGCCCTCCCCATTCAGGAAGAGGCAAACCCCGAATACCGATCCGAACGTGATGGCGTGATGCACGCCTGCGGGCATGACGTCCACACGGCCGTCGGCGTTGGGGTGGCAAGTGCCCTGGCGGGGCTCGGCGACATCCCCGGCACGGTTCGGGTCATCTTCCAGCCCGCCGAGGAGCAGATTCCGGGCGGAGCCGTCACTCTCTGCGAGGAAGGCGTCCATGACAGCCTCGCCGCGCTCATCGCCTTCCACGTGGACCCATCCCTCGAGCCGGGCCAGATCGGCATCCGCCGCGGCGGAATCACCGGGGCGTCCGACCGTGTGGTCATCCGCCTCCATGGCCCCGGTGGTCACACCTCCCGGCCTCATCAGACGGTCGACCTCATCTACGTCGCCGGTCGGGTGATCGCCAATCTCCCCCTTCTGATCCGTCACGGCATCGACCCGCGCGAAACGGTGCTGGTCGTCTTTGGTCGCATCGAGGGGGGTTCTGCGGAGAACGTCATCCCGACCACCGTCGAGTTGGGTGGGACGATCCGCCTGTTCGATCTCGACCTGTGGCGAACCATGCCCAAGCTGCTCGAAGGGGTCGTCACCGATCTCATCCGACCGCTCGGCGCCACCGCCGAGATCGAGTACCACCGGGGCTCGCCGCCCGTCGTCAACCACGATGTTGTCACCGGCGTCGTCGCCCAAGCCGCAGTGGCCGCCCTCGGCGGCGACGGGGTCAAGCCCACCCACCAGAGCCTCGGGTCCGAGGACTTCGCCTGGTATCTCGAGCAGGTGCCGGGAGCACTGCTCCGGCTCGGCAGTGGCCTAGCCGACCGAAAGGTCGACTTGCACTCCGCAACCTTCGACGTCGATGAGCGGGCCATTAATACCGGCATCGTCGTCGGTGCTGAGGCCATGCTTCAGTTGCTCGAGGCCGCCCGCTGAGGACGCGCCGATGCGAGCCAAGGGGCCCGCCGTCATGGCGGGCCCCGTCAGGCAATGGCAATTCAATGTTCAGTAGCCAATCGTTCCACTCCAGACCCAGCGTGCGGCCCACTCCGGGTCGTCGAAGCCCTCGAACACGATGTAGGCAGTCATCTCTCCCCCGCCGCGAGCACCGTCGAACCGACCGCCACCGCCAACGATCTCGAACACGACATCAGCAATCACGATGCCATCCTCGTTGGGCGGCCCGGCGAACCCCTGGTACTTGATGTAGACCTCATCACCGTTGGCCGCTGCCAACGTCATGTCCCCGCCCTCGATCGTCCCCGCGCCGGGCGTGCAGTGCGCACTCGTCATGGTGGTCCGACCGAGATGCGACCCATTTCCGGTCGCCTGCGAGTCGGTCCTCCTCAACGTTGGGCATGTGTCATCGAGAGGGAAGGTGACCGATCCCCTCATCGAACCCTTGAAAGGCCGGGTATCGGGGCGAGCTCCGACGCCGGGAGCTGCCGCCACGAGCAGCGCCAGAACCATTGCCACCAGTAACAGCTTGCGCATCATTCCTCCTTCTGTTGGAGACGCTCTGTCGAGCGTCAGTCCTGCGAGTGCCTCGATTGCGAGGCTCTTGTTGTCAGCCTTCTGCATTCAGAACTGTCTCCACGACAACTGCGGTCCCTGCCTCGCCCCATGAGGCATGAGCGGACCCGGGCATCAGGACGAGGGATCCGTCGTAGCCGCCCTCGGTCAGGATCTGATGGGCGTACTCCCCGGATTCCTGTAAGCCGAACTCGCGGTCGTCGAGGAACCCCCGGGCCGTGAGGTCGGCGACAAGGTCGATGTCGGGGTGCCGGTAGGAAAGCCACGAGGCCGCAGCGTCCGGTTCCACGTTGCGCGTGTACGGCCCAACGATCTCAGTCACCAGGACATGGATCGGGATGTCCTGCGATCCGTCGAGCGCACGCCACGGGGTCATCGAGTAGAAGGCCTCCGGGCTCTCGCTGAGGGTCGAGTCCCAGCTACCGCCCAGAACCCAATCTGCGTCGATCGGAACCAGCGCCTGCACTGACACCGCAGGTCCTGCGACAGCGCATGTCTCGAG
>CAYXMJ010000039.1:8224-18612 GCA_964465915.1 uncultured Acidimicrobiaceae bacterium | reverse complement strand
GTCTACACGGTGATTGCGGTCTGGGGGTTCTTCCTCGATGCCGTCATCGAGTTCTGGTACCTCGCCTGGCTGGTGGCCGTCGTGCAGGGTGGCTCTCAAGCGCTCAGCCGCAGCCTCTACGCCGGGATGTCACCGACTACCGAATCCGGCGAGTTCTTCGGATTCTTCTCCGTCATGTCGAAGTTCTCCGCCATTCTCGGGCCCCTTGTCTTTGCCCTGGCGGTCGGGGTGTTTGGCAGCAGCCGTCCGGCCATCTTGTTCATCGCATCGTTCTTCATCATCGGGATCGTCCTGCTGCTGCGGGTCGATGTTGATGAGGGGAAGCGGGTTGCCCATGAGGCCGACGTTGCGGCGGCCAAGGCTCACCTCGTACAGGGGGCGTAGGACCGGGTGCGCCCGAGTCGGGGTTGGCGGCGCTTCGCGGTAGCGTTTGGAACATGCGACGAACCATTCTGATGCTCACGACCGCGGCCTTGATACTGGCGGCGTGCGCCGGCGACGATGAACCGGCGAGTTCCGACGACGGGGTGCAACCCTCGGTGGTGACCACCACCACGGCAGCGGCGACACCGACCGTCGCGCCAGAGACAACGACAAGGACCGTGGAAGAAACCACCACGACCGGAACCGAGCCGACGACCACCACGACCACGCCGGGAGTCGTCACCACGACGACGGCGCCGTCTGGAGGGCCCCTCGTGCTGGCGGGGGAGCCCGTGGCCGATGGCTTCGAGCAACCGGTCTTGGCCATCGCCCCGGCAGGGGACCCCCGTCTGTTCGTCGTCGACCAGCCGGGACGGATCTGGGTGATCGACGACGGCGAAGTGATGCCATTCCTCGACATCAAGTCGCAGGTCACCTTCAACAACGAGCAGGGCCTACTCGGCCTCGCGTTCCATCCCGACTACGCCACCAACGGCCTGTTCTACCTCGACTACATCGACCGGGACGGCGATACCCGTCTGGTCGAATGGCGAGTCTCGGCGAGTGATCCCAACGTGGCAGATCCAGGCTCGGGGCGCGAGCTGCTGCGGGTCGAGCAGCCGGCCGCGAACCACAACGGCGGCATGATCGCCTTCGGCCCCGATGGCTATCTGTGGTTTGGCCTCGGCGACGGCGGGGCCTCGGACGACCGCTTCGGCAACGGCCAGCGCGCCGACACCCTGCTCGCCACCATGGTGCGCCTCGAGGTCGGCCCGGGGGCACCCCAGCCGTACGGCATCCCACCCGACAATCCGTACGCCGATAGTGAGGAAGGCGCACCGGAGGTGTGGGCCACGGGTTTGCGCAACCCGTGGCGGTGGTCCTTCGACGACGAGTTGATGTACATCGGCGACGTCGGCCAGAACGATATCGAGGAAGTAAGTGCGGCCTCGGCCACGATTGGTGGCCTCAACTATGGATGGCCGATCATGGAGGGGCGCTCCTGCTTCCAGACCGAGACCTGCGACCAATCGGGTTTGGTGATCCCGCTGCTCGATTATCCCCACCGTGACGGTTGCTCCGTCACGGGCGGATTCGTCTACCGCGGCATCGAGCTCCCCGAGTTGGACGGCCACTACTTCTATGGGGACTATTGCAGCGGATGGGTGCGTAGCTTCAGACTGGCAAGCGACGGCGGCGTCACGGACGAGACGGAGTGGCTACCTCAGGGTACGTTCAACGGTCTGACGTCATTTGGGATTGACGATGCAGGTGAGCTCTACGTGATGACCCAATCCGGGACGGTCTACAAGCTCGTGCGCGGCTGAGGGCGGCGCACCCGGGGAAAGAGGGGCCCTTCGGGATCGAGGGCTGCGCGATAGTCCGATACCATCGCTCCTGTGATCACAGTCGTCGGCAGTCTCAATCAGGACATCGTTGCCAGAGTGCCGCGCCATCCGCGGCCGGGAGAAACGGTACTCGGTAGTGGCCACTTCGTCGCCGCCGGCGGCAAGGGGGCCAATCAGGCCGTCGCCGCGGCCCGGCTCGGCCAGCCGGTTGCCATGGTCGGCCGCGTGGGGGACGACGATGCCGGCCGAACCCTGCTTGCCGGTCTCAACGCCGACGGGATCGACACGTCGGGGGTGCAGATCGACCGCGAGGCCGGCACCGGGATCGCGCTCATCACGCTCGACGATGACGCCGAGAACGCCATCGTCGTCAGCCCCGGTGCCAACGGCAACGTCACGGCCGCAGACGTTGACGCCGCCGCCGACCGGGCGCGCGACGCCGCGGTGCTTCTGGTCCAGCTCGAGATTCCGATGGGGGCAGTCGCCCGTGCGGTGGAGCTCACCCGGGGAACAGTCGTTTTGAACCCTGCGCCGGCGAGGCCGCTGCCCGATGACCTGCTGAGCCGGGTAGACATTCTCGTCCCCAACCGTTCTGAGTTGGCGGTGTTGGCCGGGGGGGCCGAGCCAGGAACGCTCGCCGAGGTGGCAACTGCGGCCGCAGCGCTACCTGGTTCAGGGGTCGTCATCGTGACGCTGGGTGCCGACGGCGCCCTTGTGGTCGACGGTGGCGAGGAACCGATCGCCGTACCTGCCCCGACCATCGAACCCGTCGATACCGTAGGGGCCGGCGATGCGTTTTGCGGCGCGCTGGCCGACGCTCTGGCCCGCGGCAGTGACCTCGTGGCTGCCTGTCGGTGGGCGGTCAATGCCGGGGCGGTGGCGGCCACCCGCCGGGGAGCGCAGCCGTCGCTGCCGACTTCCGCAGAAGTCGCGGCGATGGCAGGACGAGGCGACCCCAAGACCGGTTAGCCTCGGCTCAGTGAGTCAACGCCAAATCATCATCGACACCGACCCCGGTCAGGACGACGCCGTGGCCATGCTGCTTGCCCTCGCCTCTCCGGAGACCCTCGAGGTGCTTGGGGTGACGGCAGTCGCCGGCAACGTCCCCCTGGCGCTGACCGAGGAGAACGCCCGTAAGATGTGCGAGCTAGCGGGCCGGACAGATGTGCCGGTGTACGCGGGCTGCTCGCGTCCAATGATGCGGCCGCTCCACACTGCCGAATACGTCCACGGTCCGACCGGGCTCGACGGCGCCGACCTGCCTGATCCGACGATGCCGCTGCAGCCGAAGCACGCCGTCGACTTCCTCGTTGAGACGTTGCGAGAGGCGCCGGAAGACTCCGTGACTCTTTGCACACTCGGTCCGCTCACCAACGTCGGGATGGCGCTCGTTATGGCCCCCGAGATCGCTCATGCCGTCAACGAGGTCGTGATGATGGGAGGCGCATTCTTCGAAGGGGGCAACACCACCCCGGCGGCCGAATTCAACATCTGGGTCGATCCCCATGCCGCCCATCTGGTGTTCACCAGCGGGATCCCCATCACCATGATGCCGCTGGACGTGACCCATAAGGCGCTCACGAGCGCGGCGCGGCTCCAGACCCTGCGTGACCTCGGCACCCCGCAGGGGGATGCCGTGGCCGGCCTGCTCGACTTCTACGATCGGTACGACATGGAGAAGTACGGGACCGACGGCGGACCCCTCCACGATCCCTGCGTGATCGCCTACCTCTTGGATCCGGAGATGTTCGATGGCAAGCGTTGTCACGTCGCCATCGCCACCGACGAGGGGCCGGCGATTGGGATGACCTTGGTCGACTGGTGGGGGGTCACCGGGCATGAGCCAAATGCCATGGTGATGAACGAGATCGACGCGGCGGCCTTCTACGCCCTCATCACCGATCGGGTTGCCCGTCTCCCGATCGGGTAGGTGACGGGGCCCACCCGCCGGGCGTTGTCACCCGGTCTTGGCGTTTACGGCGATTCGATTCTCCCGTCGCTCGAGGCGCAACCCCCATGCTGCCAGCGCCAGCGCCCCGGCCATGGCGATGGCTACTACGAGGATGGTGTCCTGCAACGCCGACGTCTGAGCGGCGGCCGGTGCGTCGCTGGCGTCGCCGGTGGATCCGGTGATGGCGGCGACCCGCGCCGCCCAGATGGCGCCGAGGAGGGCGATCCCCGTGATCTGTCCGGTGATTCTGGTGATCGCCAACATTCCCGATGTCACACCCAGCCGTTGCTGGGGTACCGAGCCCATCACGGCGCTGTTGTTGGGGGACTGGAAGACGCCCATTCCGATCCCGATCGGGATCATGACCACGATGTAGTGCAGCGCCGTTGTGTCCACATCCAGCGTCGTGGCGAACAGGTAGCCGAACACCAGAATCGCCAAGCCGGCGACCGTTACCGGGCGCGGGCCCACCCGGTCGGACATGATGCCGCTGATCGGAGCGGTGATCCCAAGGGTGATGGGAGCGGCGGCAAGGAGGAGCCCAATCTCGCGGGGCTCGTAGCCGAGGACATCCTGGAGGTAGAAGGGGAGCAGGATCAAAAGGCCGGCGATCCCGATGAATGTGATCCAGCCGGTGACGAGGTTCACGCTGAGGAGTCGGTTCCGGAAGAGGGTCAGGTCGAGCATTGGCTGGTCGGCGTGGCGCTCGACTGCGATGAAGGCGACGAGTGCCACCGCAGACAGTGCGAAGAGCCCCAGAACGGCGCCATCCGCAAAGCCGCGCTCCTGGCCGACGGTAAGGGCAAGCATGAACGACAGCAGCGCTACGAAGAAGGTGGCCCCGCCGCGGAAGTCGAATCGTTGGTTGCCGGGTGGTGGCACGTTTGGGACGTAGCGCATCGCCGTCAATGTTCCGATGATGCCGACCGGGAGGTTGACAAAGAAGATCCAACGCCACGAGAGGCTGTCGATCAAGAGTCCTCCCACGGAGGGGCCGATCACGATGCCAATCGAAACGATGGAACCAGTGATTCCCAAAGCCCGACCCCGTTCGTCCGGTGGGAAAGCTTCGGTGACAATGGCGAGCCCCAGCGAGAACAGCATTGCGGCGCCAACCGCTTGGAATACCCTGGCTCCGATCAGCCACTCGATCGAGGGGGCCAGCCCGGCCAGCACTGAGAAGACGGTGAAGACCCCGAAGCCAAGCGTGTAGATACGCTTTTTGCCGACCATGTCGCCGAGCCGGCCGATGGGAAGGGTGAGGGTGGCAAGAGCGAGCAAGTATCCAAGAACGACCCATTGCACCGCGGCAAAGGAGGTGTCGAACTCGTCGACCAGGGTGGGGAGCGCCACGTTGACGATGCTGCCATCGATGGTGCCGAGGAAGATGCCCATGGCCACGGCCAGCATCACCCACCACTTGCGCGAGTAGTCCACGCCCGGCGGCGGGGTGAAGACAGGGTTCTGGCTCATGGCTCCGGTTCCAATGCGGACCAGCACGTTAGCGACGGTTGAGGTTCTGGAAGCTCCAGCTCGGGCCGCGACGTCTTGAATTCCACTCGTGTCATTCGCGGCCGGTACCATCTCCGCATGACACAGCTCTATGTCGAAGGCTGGGCTCCGGAGTACGGGAGTCCCTACGAAACCGATGAGGCTCTTGCCGACGAGGGCAAGGTCGACGAGACGGTCGAGATTGACGGCCGATGGGCTCCCATCGACGGCGTCGATGACGGGGTGGCGCAGATCGCCTTCGTCGATGGGGTCCGCAGAGTCGATGCCCGGCTCACCATCGACGAGCCGGATGGCCCGGTCCCCGGCATCTGCGGCACGTTCGGAGTCGGTGGTGTCGTGTGGGATCGCACCATCCCTACCTCCACGCTCACCGCCGCCAAGATCGAGCGGCTTGCGGTGTTTGGAAACGGGAAGGCCGCTCCCATTCCCGTGGCCGAGCCACACCTGGCCTACCGCAGCGAATCGGTGGCCGACTCCGACCCCGGGGTACTCGTGAAGCGGTTCCACAGCGCTATGCGTCAGGCCGAAGCCGTGCTGTCCGAGCATTTGGCTCAGTCGGGGTTGTTCGTCATCGCCGACGGCCCGATCAACGATTTGTCGGCCACCGAGAAGGTCGGCTACATCAAGTCACACCGCGCTCCCTACTTGACGCCGGCGACCAGCACGATCGTTGGCCGGCTGCGCACCGGGCAGCGGACGCCGCTGTTCCTCATAGGAAAGGGTGGTGCCTACCCGCGATACTCGTGGTACCAACGTCTCGCCGAACTCGACGGCGGCCACTCGTGGACCGGCGTGGTGCGGGCCGAAGTCTCCTCCCACCTCGACCTCGAGAGCACAATCGTGGTCGCCAACCGCACGGCCGCCGTTCTGCCGCAGGTGGCGTCCGAACCCCATATCGATCCACGGGCACCACAGAACCTCGTCCCGATCGCGGCACTAGAACGCGAGCTGCGCCGGCGGCTGGGCGACCCCGGGTATGTGTATCGGGCTCTGCGCAGCGCGGTGATGCGCCAACCAACCATTGCAGGAGCGACCCAATGACCGACGACACCCGTGCCACTGCATCCGACCCGGGGGTCGGCCGCGTCCTGGGAACGCAGCACACCTCGACCCGGGAGTTCAGGGTGGTGCTCGACCAAGACGAGTACCTCCAACTCGACGACCTCGTCGTGGTACGGACCGAGGTGCCCAAGCGGGGTGAGGTCCGCACCTACGGTATGGTGACGGAGGTCGAAGCCATCTACGAGGGCGCCAGCTATGAGAGCGACACCCACCGGATTGCGGCTGAGGGCATCCTTCCTGGGGCGAAGGTGCGGTCGGCTCAGGTGGCTGTCACCCGACTGGATCCCGAGGTGTGGGTGGCGACCGACCCGGGCGAGGTTGTTGAGCGAGCCCATGGCGAAGAGCGGCGCAAAGCCCTCTATGTCGATGAGATGGGCCGGCCCCTGCCGGTCGGCATTGGGCGTGACGGCGAGCCCCTGTTCGTCGATCTGGATTTCTTCGACGGTCGCAAGGGCGGACACATGTCGATCTCCGGCATCAGCGGTGTGGCCACCAAGACCTCGTTTGCTCTGTTCTTTCTCCGCTTGCTGACGGCCAATCCCGAGGTGCTTGGTGAAGGCGCCGCCAACCTGCGGGTACTGGTCTTCAATGTGAAGGGCGAGGACCTCCTCTGGCTGGACAAGCGCAACCGATACTTCGACGACGCCGCCGCCGAGGCATGGCAGTCGCTTGGAGTCGCCCCCGCCCCGTTTCCGTCGGTGGGTTTCTGGGCGCCGCCGCGACCGCGTTCGGGCGACGTGGTCGTCCCGGACACCGGCGGCCGCCAGGAGGGGGTTGCCGCGTTCTCGTGGACGCCACGCGAGTTCATCGACGAAGGCCTGCTGCGGTTCCTGTTCACGGACGCCAGCGACAGCCGGAACCAGATCCCGTTTATCGAGGAGCGGGTCCGCGCTCAACTCCGGCGCTTTGCGGTTGATGTGGCCGGTGAATCTGGTGCGGTGGTCCTCCGGGACCCGTCGGAAGGGCTCAGGCCCGGGGATACGGTGACCCCCAATCGAGGGGAGCAGGTCATTCGTGATCTGCGCGACCTCGTGGCCGCCGTGGAGGAGTATGTCGACCCGGAGGACGGCGAAGCACCACCCGATCAACGGTGGACCGGTCGAGTCCAGGCGGGCACGATTTCGGCCTTTGTGCGTCGCCTCCACGCTGCCGCCATGAGGTTGGGCCACCTGGTGCGAGCCGGGGAGAGCCGCAGGATCGACCGCATGGCCGCTCAGGTGACCGTCGTCGGGATCCAATCGCTTCACGACCTCGGGCAACGGTTTGTTGTGGGCGCCTTGCTGGATGAGACCTTTGCCGAGAAGGAGATGACCGGGCAGCGCCTGCCGCTATCGGTCATCGTGCTCGACGAACTCAACAAGTACGCCCCCCGCGAGGGGAGTAGCCCGCTGAAGGAGATGCTGATCGACATCGCCCAACGCGGCCGGTCGCTCGGCGTGCTACTCGTAGGTGCCCAACAGACGGCGTCGCGGGTCGCACCCGAGGTCATGGAGAACGCCGCCATCCGCGTGGCGGGCCGACTCGACGCCGCCGAGGCGGAGCGTGCCGAGTACGGCTGGATGCTGCCATCAACCCGCGCTCGGGCACGGCTGCTGAAGCCGGGCACGATGGTGGTGAACCAGCCGTCGATCCCCGTTCCTCTTGTTGTGGACTTCCCCTTCCCGCCGTGGGCAACTCGCAAGGAAGAGGTTGCCGAGGACGAAGTCGACCCATTTGCCGGGCTCGAGTGAAGATCCTCCACACCTCCGACTGGCACGTCGGCAAGCGAATCGGCCGCTACGACCGGTCCGACGAGTATCGTGCCGTCATTGCCGAGGTGGCTGCCATCGCCGCGGCCGAGGATGTCGATCTCGTGGTCCACAGCGGGGATCTATTCGATCGACCGATACCACCGATCGAAGCGCTCAATATCGGCCTGGGCGGTTTGGTGGCCCTGAGCGATCACGGCCGGCGTCCCGTCGTTGTCATCGCCGGCAACCACGATTCTCCCGGATTCTTCGAGGCGCTGGCCCCCTTCCTGGCAGAGCAGAACATCCACCTGGTGGGAACGATCAAGCGGCCCGACGAGGGCGGCGTTCTCGACTTGGTGACGCCGGGGGGTCGGGCGGTCGTTAGTTGCTTCCCTTTCCTGCGCGAGGGCCGGGCCTTCCATGTGTGGGAGCCAACCGAGGAGCATTACAAGAAATATGCCGACCGGCTGCGGGCCATCTCCGAGGCGTACAGCCGCTATGCCGACGAGGTGGCAGGTACCGACGCGGTGACGCTGCTGGTCGCCCATTTCTTCGTCGGTGGCGCCAAGGTACACGGCCATGGTGCGCCTCGCGGTGAGCGCGAGTTGCACATGGGTGAGGCCTATACCGCGACCCCGGAGGCCATCCCGCCGGGGCCCCAGTACGTGGCCCTCGGCCACATTCATGCGCCGCAGCCCGTGCCGGGAGCCAAGGTCCCCGCCGAATATGCCGGCTCGCTACTCGAGTTGGATTTTGGCGAGGCCGGCGAGCAGAAGCGGGTCGTCATCGTCGACGCCGAGCCGGGTCTCCCGGCAAGCCTGCGCTCGGTCCCGCTCGCCGCGGGTCGGCGGCTGGTGCGGGCAGCCGGCACCTGGCAGGACCTCCTGCGGCGCGACGATGTCCACGAGGCCTACCTCGACCTAGCGGTCGAGACCGCCGGTCCCGATCCCGGGCTGGCCGACCGGGCCCGTGAGGAGTTCGACTACCTCGTCAAGGTTCGGGCCGAATATCCCCGCGCCGAGAGCTCCGAAGCATCCCGCGCCGGGCGCAGCCTTGATGATCTTTATGCCCAGTACTACCTCGAGCAGGAGAACGTTGCTCCGGACGCCGAGCTGATGGCGACATTCCGGGCCGTACGTGAGGAGGCCGGTTATCCGTCCCCTTGAGTTGCGGCTCCGCAACTTCCGGTCGTATTTCGGCGCCGAGACCACGTTCGACTTTCGCGAGCGTCGATTCGTCGGCATCGTGGGGCCAATCGGCAGCGGCAAGTCATCGGTGCTCGACGGCATCTCGTTTGCCCTGTACGGCAAGACTCCGACGGTTGCTTCCGCGACAAAGAGCCTCATCCATCAACGGGCGGCCGACGGAGCGGTTGCCCTGCGGTTCGAGGTCGAAGGTGAGGTGTGGGAGGCTGCCAGGCTGCTGCGAGTGAAGGGCCAGAGCCAGCATGCCCTCTATCGCTTCGCGGCCGACACCCCGGGCGCCGAGCCGGTCGAGACCATCACACAGGAGGCCGAGGTCAACGCCAAGGTCACCGAGTTGCTGGGCCTCGAGTTCGATGCGTTCCGCCGCTCCGTGTTGCTGGCACAGGGCCAGTTTGCGGAATTCCTTGCGGCGCGCCCCGCCGAACGAGACAAGGTGCTGAAGGGTGTCTTTGGTCACGATCGGATCGACCGGATGCGATTGGTTGCGAAGTTGCGAGCCGGCGAGGTTGCCGTCGAGATCGAGAAGGTGGCCGTCCGCGTCGAACAGCTCGAACGCGTTGCCGATCGGATCGTCGAGCACGAAGCGGCGCTGGCCTCGGCGGCGCAACGACTCGACGCCCTCGACAGGGCTGCAGCGAAGATCGAGGACTTCGAGGGCCAAATGGCCGAGGCCGCGTCCCGAGCCGAGGCGCTCGAAGCGCAGCGGGCCGAGCTGCAGCGCCACGCCGGGAGGCTGCCGGACCGAGGCACGACCAAGGGGCTGCTCGAGGAGGCGGCCGGGGTCTCTCAGCGGAGGTCCGGCCTTGCCGACCTTCTAGAGGAAGCACAAGCAGACGTCACTCTCAAGGAAGCGGTGGTCGCGGAGCTCGAGGAGGTCGGAACCCAAGAGACCATCGAGCGGGCCGGGGCGCTGCTGGCGGAAGCAAAACCACTGGAGAAGGCCGTTCTCGGTCTGGAGGCACGGCGCGCTGCCTCGACGAAGCGCTTTGCCGACCTCGACGGCGATCGGATGAAGGCAGATGCGGCAGCTGCGGGGGCCGCCGAAGCGGTCACCAAAACCACAGCCGCCGCGGCCGAGGCGGTCGCCAGATGTGAGACAGCGGAGCTCGCCCTCCATGCCGCCGAGCACGCCGGCATGGCGGTCGTGCTGCGCGCC
>CAYXMJ010000039.1:0-8124 GCA_964465915.1 uncultured Acidimicrobiaceae bacterium | reverse complement strand
TACAGGACCTCCTTGGTGACGGGGATGCGGCCGGCGCTCTCGAGTTGCTGCGTGGCAGGCTCCGCTCGGCCACAGAGGCGGCGACCGATGCCCGCAAGACCGCCGACCGAGTTCGGCGAGATCACGACCAGGCGATTCGCGACGAGCAGGGAATGGCCCGAGAGGTAGCTCAACTCACGCTCGAGCTGGCCGATCTTGCCGCTCGCCTCGACGTTCTTGCCGACCTAGGGGAGAGCCCCACCGACCTGGGACGGGGGCTCGATGAGCTGCGCCGCCTGTGGGACAAGCGCATGACCCAACTCGGCGACGACCTCGAAGCGGCGCAACTGGCTCGGTCTACCGCGGCTGCCGGTCGTGGGGCCCTCTTGGATGATCTGGCCGTGACCGGCGACTTCAGCGCCGCCGTCGCCGAGGTACGCGCTCAGATCGAACTGCGTGGCGTCGAACTGGAGCGGGACCGGGCCGAGGTTGCCGCGGCGGATGAACTGCGCCGTGGGCACGCACGACTGGTCGCCGAACAGGATCGGTTTCGGCGGATCGCATCCGACCTCACCGACTCGCGATTCGTGCGCTTCCTCTTGGACGAGGAACGAGGCAGTCTCGCCGAACTCGGCAGTGACCACTTCCAGCGATTGTCATCGGGTCGTTACCGCTTCAGCGATGGCGGCAGCTTCGACGTTGTGGACCTCACCGCAGCCGATGCCGAGCGCAAAGCTGCGAGCCTGTCTGGCGGTGAGACGTTTCTCGCCTCGCTGGCGCTTGCCCTCGCATTGGCCGAAATGGTGGCGCGGACCGGTGGCCGGCTCGATTCGTTCTTCCTCGACGAGGGTTTCGGCGCCCTCGACCCCGAACATCTCGATCTCGCCATGGAGGGCATCGAGAACCTGGTCGCCGAAGACCAGGAACGGCTTGTGGTCGTCGTCAGCCATGTGCCCGAGTTGCGCCATCGGATCGAGGATTTGATCGAACTGGACCGTGATCCCACCACCGGAGACACTCGCGTGGTGTCGGCCTGAGCTCCGGTTGAGGTCAGCGCGGTCCGTAGTGGGGGAGTGGACTGCCCCGCTCAAAGGCTCCGAGGTCTGGGAACCCGACCGGCTCATAGGGGTCATTGAGATTGGGGATGGCGGTTCCGCCGTTGATGCCGGCAGAGCCGGTGGCCAGCCGCAGGTTGCGCGTGCCCGGGGCGACGGCGACGTTCCAGTCGGCAGGCAGTGTCGCCTTCTTCAAATCGGAGAAGGTGACGGCGCGGCCGTGGTCCTCGACGCCGGCGGGCAGGTCACCGATGCGGTCGTAACGCACGTTGTCCCACTTGAAATATGGGTCCGATGGTGAGCCGATGGCGCGGGTCGTGCCCCAGCCGTTCCAGTCGAAGTCGCGGAAGCCCTCGTCGGCAACGGTGGTGAACTCGAACGCGTAACGGGTGCCGAGGAAGAGGTTGTTGCGGAACACGGCGTTGCGCCACATCGCCCCGTCGGTGTGCCCATCGCCGTGCTTGGCACTCGTGTTGTGCACGACGAAGAAGCCCGTGGTGTAGTTGTGCATCTTGATCGGCTTTGACTCGAGGTTGAAGAACTCGTTGCGGAAGATGTAGGCCGGGCCGCCGCGAATCGGCTGAACGCTGACACCCATGCGTGCATTCATGACACGATTGCGCCAGACCCGCACGTTGGCCTGGTTGTAGTCGACCTCGATGCCGTCGTCGACGCAGTACGAGGCGTCGTTGCCGTAGACGTCGTTGCCGAACGAGGCGCCGGTGAAGGGCTGGACCGAGACGCAGTCGCCGAAATACTGGACTTGGTTGTGGCACACCACGTTGCCGCTGCCGCGCAGGTCGATACCGCGTTCTGAGGGAATGCCACTGCCCGGCCATGGGGTTCGACCGCTGATGGTGTTGTCGCACACGGTCTGGTTGTGTTCCGCGCCGTCGCCGCGGCGGTTGACGATGCCGAAGTCGACGTCACGGATCGTCGAATCGCGGATAACGATGTCGTGGGTGTGTTGGGCGTCGATGCCCCAGCTGCCGTTCTCAACCGTGAGTCCTTCGACGATGACATGGCCGAGGGTGCGGTTGAACTCTCCGAGGGTGATGACGCCGCGGTTGGTACCACCGCCGTCGATGCGGGCGGCCCCGGTTGCCGGGCCACTGAAGACAATGGGGTCGCCGGCGATGCCCGAAGTGAGGAGCTGGAACGGTTCATAGATGCCGGCCGCGACGTGGAAGTGGTCCCCAGGCATCGCGTTGTCGGCCGCGGTTTGGAGTCCTCGGTAAGGGTTGCCCGGGGTGCCGGCACCGCCCCCAGTCCCGGCCACGACAAAGCGATCGGTTCCCGCGTCCGAGCTTTGCGGCATCCGCCGGGTTGCGGCGGAGACAATCTTGCTGGTGCCGCCACCGTCGGGATCGAGCAGCGTGGCCCTGAGCCGGTAGGCAGTGTCCTCCTCCAGGAACATGGCGCTCGCTCCCCAGGAGTCGAGCCCGAGCGGTCCGTCCTGGACATGGATGCTGGGGTGGGCCCGCATTGCGGGGGCGGCCGGCTGCCAACCCCCGCTGCCGTCCCTGCGATATTCGAGGACGAGCCGACTGTCGAGATCCACGTCGTTGGTCACGTTCCACACCAACCCGATGTGCTCGAAGGTTGCATCGGTCCTGATGGTGAGCGGCGTCACCGCGTTCCGCTTGGTCGGAACGAGCTTCGAGCAACTCTTGCGGATTTCGACCTGCCGGCACCAGTCGGTCCCGGCCTGGCCGTTGCCGGTGTCGACGCCGGGGCCGCCCCACAGCGTATCGGGCCCCGAACCGCCGATCCGCCATGACCTCTCGGATCCGACGCCCCGGTTGGTCGTCGCCGACGAGCCCCCACAGGGCAACGTCCGCACCGACGTGCCGCAGGTTGAGCGCCTTCCCGGCCCCGCTGGATCCCACCGTCTCCTGGCTCCCGCGAGCGAACACCGTCTGCGCCGCCGGCTCGGGAAAAGCATCGAGGTACAGCATCGTGTTCCACGAGACTGTCCCGAGGACGAGAGCATTCAACGGCGCGGCGGCGTTCGACACGACGCTACGGTACCCAACGCAACGAGGAGGGCAACGAGGACGGCGAAGAGGCCGATCAGGTCCAGTGCAGTTGGCTGCGGGTGTGCCAGTAGCGGGTCGGGTCCTCAGCGACGTCGGGAAGGTCGATCGGCGGCAGGTCGAGCGCGGCGAGGTTTGCGGCGAGCTGGGGGACGGTGGCGGCGCCGCTCAGGACCACGTCGGTCCAGGGCTGCTGGAGCGCTCCGGCGAGCGCGACCGCGTCGGCAGTGGCTCCGGGTATCGCCCGTTCGAGGCGGGCGGCGAGTTCGGGGTTGCGTCGCGTGGGTACCGTTGGCGACGGCCTCTTTGACGATCACGCCGAGGCCGGCCTCGTGCGCGGTGGCCAGGGCCGGACCGGCCGACGGTTCGAGGAGGTTCCACGTGGCCTGCACGGTCCCGAACAAACGCCGCCCGTCCACCTCGATCTCAATGGCGCGCTGGATCGTCGCCGGCTGGTCGGGGCAACTCGTGGTGAAGCCGATCACCAGACCTTCGTCGCGAAGCCCGCCGATCCGGGCCAGCACGGCCCGGTTGTCGAGAACCCCGCTTTCCTCGGTGGCGGAATGGATCTGGTACACCCGCAGGTGTGAGTCGAGCAACGACCGGCTGTCCGAGATCTGCGCTTCGAGCTTGGCCCGGGTGTGTTCCTTGACCTCGTGGACCTCGGCGTCCGTCGACCAGTCGGCGGTGTAGGTGTAGCCCCATTTCGAGCCGACCACGACCTCGTCCGCTCCGACGGTGCGGTCCGCCAGCCAGCCGCTGAGGAAGTGTTCTGCTCGGCCGCAAGAGCGCGCCGCGTCGAAGTAGGTGACGCCCGCCGTCCGCGCCGCATCGAGGACGGCAAAGCTGTGACGTTCCAGGGCCGCGACGGAGCGATCGCCGGTGAGGTCTGCGTCATGGCCGAGGTTGATGTAGGCGGGCCGTCCGAGCGCAGCCAATCCGAGTCCGAGACGGGATACCGTCAAGGCGGCATCTCCGAGTGTCGCCGTCTCCACAATCAGACGGGCCGTTCCATTTCGAAGTAGCCGTCGGCGGTGCGGGTGTATCCGGAGCCGGCCATCCGACCTACTGCCCGCAGCCCCAGTGGGTCGACCCGGGTGCCGTCGAGCAGGTCGGCCTGGACGTGGATGCGCTCGATGTTCCCGAAGATGACGGTGTTCGTGGGCGGCTCGCCGAGCTCGACCGTATGGAACACCCGGCACTCCAGGTTCGCCGGTGAAGCCGCCACCAGCGGGGCTTGCACCGATTCGCCGGGAACCGTAGCGAGCTCGGCCAGATCGAACTCGTCGACCTCGGGCCCGTATTCACCGGAGGTCAGGTTCATCGCCTCGGCGAGTGCCTCGTCGACGAGGTTGATCGTGAACGCGCCGGTGGCCAAGGCGTTGTGGAGGGAGTCTTTGGGGGTCGATCCGCGCCGACCCGGGGAGAACAACACCGTCGGGGGAGTTCCGGCGACGACGTTGAAGAACGAATACGGGGCCAGGTTGCGGTTTCCGTTCTCGTCGACCGTGCCGACCCAACCGATCGGGCGTGGGACGACGAGCCCGATCAGCAGCTTGTAGCGATCGATCCCGGCGAGATCGGCGGCGGCAAAGGTGGTCTTGGTGTCGTTCATGTCGCAGCCAGAGGCTAATCCCGCCTCGAGGCATGCTTCACTCGACGTCTTCGCGGGTCACGCCCTCGGCGGCGAGGGCCAGGTCGGGTCCATAGGCGAGGGAGGGAGTCTGGAAACCCGGCTCAAACTCACTCGCGAGGACCCGCTTCACGACCTCGAGCGCGGATCGCGAGGTCCACACCAGGCCTCCCTCGGGACCGTACATGCGCGAGACTGCCTTTCCGCCGTCGGCGTCGACGACCTCGCCCCACACCGACATGGTCGTCTGCTCCCTTTCCTCGGGAGTCGCTCCGCCCCGCTGGGTCCGCTTCGCCAACTCCCGAACCAGGGGGATCTTGAAGAGCGGGCGTAGCCGCTCGCTGAGATCCATTTGGCGAGCCATGGCCGGCGCGATCACCGCGTAGTCCTCGATGTTGGGGATCCCGGTGCTGCGATAGGCCAAGTGCACGTCGCCCCAGGTGAGCAGAGAAGCTTCGACCGGCCCGGACCCGAAGTCGACCATGCGGGTCTTGCGACGGCCGGAGACGACCTCGAGACGACCATCGACACGATGCTCCCGGTTGCTCTCGAGGGGGATCAACTCGATGAGCGTGTTCAAGGTCCCCGGAGGGAGCGCTGCCGGACCTTGCGGATGGAACGCGATCGTCAGGTGGGTGGCGGTCGGTAGCCTTGGCTTGAGGTGCGCGGCCAGGCAATCGGTGGGGACGACGTCGAAGCCGGCCCCTGGTAGCAACATCACGCTGCCCGCAGCGGCCTCGTCGTTTCGGGCCGCGATGGCCTCGTAGACGGGAGGCTCACCGGTGATGTCCAGGTAGTGGGTACCGGTCTGGAGGCAAGCGTCGACCAGTGGCTGGTAGGTGTAGAGATACGGCCCGGGCAGCTCAACACCACCGGCACCTCGGCAAGGGCGTCGGTGAGCGCCCGGGAGTCGTCGAGATCGAAGACCCGCGCCTCGAGATCGAGCCGATCGGCCAGCGTCCTCACGGCGGCCTCGTTGCGTCCGGCGACGAGTGGGCGCAATCCCTGTGCGACTGCCAGCTCGGCCGCGGCCCGACCGACGTAGCCGTTGGCGCCGTACAGCAGGAAGTCCCCGAAGCTCATGGCCGATGAACCTAGCCGAGTCGGTCCCGTTTCGGCCGAAGGCGGGTCACGGCGCGAGCACCAACGCCGTGAGTACCAGTTCCCCGTGCCAGGAGCATCCGATGGAGAAGGTCCGATCGAAGGGGTAGTCGGTGTCCAACGCCTCGACCAGCCTGCCTTCGTAGCCGTACCCGGCACGCGGTTCCACCCGTGCCGCGGCGAAACCGAAGAAGCGACCGACGCGGGGGTAGAACGCCTTGTAGATGGACTCCTTCGCCGAGAAGACCTCCAGCGTCGCCCGGATCCCATGATCCACATCGAGCGCTCCGAGTCGCCGCAGCTCTTCTCCGAATGCGACGTTCTCGGCCAGCTCGGGAAAGAACCGATCGCGATGCTCGAGGTCGATGCCGATACCGCCGGTTTCGTGACTGAAGGCTACTGCAGCGAGCGCGTGCCCGGACGCGTGCGTGATCGAACCCACGACCCCCGGAGGCCACAGCGGTTCGCCCGCCCGGCCGCGGAGGATCGGTACGGGATCGACGTCCAGCTCCGCCAGAGCTCGTCGCGCCGCCGTCCGTCCGAGGGCGAAGTTCCGTCGTCGGCTCTCGACGGCGCGCACCGACAGGAGAGCCTCTTCATCCGGAAGCAGCGACGGCTCCGACGCATCATCGACGAGCAGTTCCGCGGTAGCGACGAATCCGGGAAGGCCGGCGAGTAGCTTGGTCATTGCTCCGTACCCATGGGCGCCACACCACCATGATGGCATCCGCGCCGGCGAGGCCGACTCGTTGCAGCAAGGACGACGGAAGGGGCTACGATGGTCCTCGGGAGGAGGGCGGATCGCCGCTCTCGAGGGATCACAATAGGAGAGCCACTTGGCCACGGCTCGTTTGCACGTATCTTCGCCGGCGATGGGCCCAGACGTCGCTATGCCGGCTCCGGGTCCTTCCGGAGCCGTCGACCCTGCCGTGAGCGAGGGCGTCTACCCGCTGTCTCCGGTCCAGGAGGCGATGCTCTACCACGCCCTCGCTTCCGATGCTCCCGACCTCTACAAGGTGCAACAGCGCATCGAAATCGACGGACCTGTCGACGCTGAATCGTTTCGGAAGGCGTGGTCGTTCGTCATTCGTCGCCACCCCGCGCTGCGAACCGTCTTCCGGTGGGAACATCAGAGCGCCCCGACGCAGATCGTGCTGCGGGACCTCGAGCTTCCCGTCGAGGCAGTGGACCTTACTGCGGATCCCGACGCCGACGCCACGATGGAGGGCTGGTTCGAGGCCGATCGTCTTCGTCGCATGGATCTCGATCGCCCTCCCCTCATGCGAGTCGTCATGTTTCGGCTTGAACCGGCTCGCCACGTGTTGCTATGGAGCCAGCATCATCTTCTCGAAGACGGCTGGTCTGCGGCTAACGTCCTCGCCGAGGTGTTCGCCGCCTACGAGGCATTCGCGGCCGGGAAGACGCCCCAGCTGCCCCCGGTCCGACCGTTCTCGGCGTACATCGAATGGCTGCAACAGCGTGTTACCCAAGAGAGCGAGAGCTTCTGGCGGAGTCACCTCGCCGCTTTCTCCGAGCCGACCCGCATGGCGCCGCCCCGTGAAGCGTCCGGAGTCGACGCCTATGCCAGGCGGTTTCATTCGCTGACGCCGGATGCGACCACCGAGTTGCGGGAGAGAGCGCGCCAGCTCGGTCTGAGCCCGAACTCGGTACTCGTCGGCGCCTTGGCCATTGCCATAGCCCGCTACACGGGTCGTCGTGACATCGCCATTGGGGTGGTTGCCGCCGGTCGTCCTCCCGAGCTCGAGGGGGTCGAAGCCATGGTCGGGATGTTCATCAACACCCTCGTCCTCCGCGTTGAGGTCGATGACGAGGCGCCCGTCACCGACTGGCTTCACGAGGTACAGACCCGGCAGGCCGCTGTCCTCGAGCACGACCATTGCGCACTGACCGACGTCCAGGCGTGGAGCGAGTTGCCCCCAGGGACCACGCCGACCGACGTGCTGTTCGCCTACTGGAACTTCGGGGGGACGGGCTCGGCGCCGAGCGGGACGCCGACCTATCGCACCGTCGAGGGACACGGGCGGACGAGCTTCCCCTTCTCGATCACCGTGGAGTCCTCCGACCCGATCACGATCGGACTGGACTTCGATGGCGGCGACGTGGACACGGCACACGCCGTGCAGTTCCTGCGTCACTTTGCCACCCTGCTCGATTCGATCGTGTCGGAACCCGACGTCGCCGTCGGTGCGCTCGAGATGTTCTCCCCACCCGAGTTGGCGGCGCGCGCGGCCTACAACGAAACCAAGCGACCCGTCCCCTTCAGCTCGGTTTCGTTGTAGGCCGCGCGCGCCGCCAACTC
>CAYXMJ010000038.1:0-18751 GCA_964465915.1 uncultured Acidimicrobiaceae bacterium | reverse complement strand
GCCTCGACACCACCTACCAGCTGGCCACCGGCGACCGGGCACCCTTCATGATCGAGCACGGTCTCTAGCTGCCAGCTCGCCGGCCCCTCGATCCGGTACCGTTGTCACGACCACCAAAGAGAGAGGCGGGGGATGGAGTACTTCGAAGCAGAGACCGACATTGCCGCGGCGCCGGACCTTGTGTGGCCGATCTTGTTGGACGGCACCGGCTACACGAGTTGGGACTCCGGGGTCGAGCGGGTCGAGGGAACCATTGCCGATGGGGCCAAGATCAAGGTGTTCTCGCAGGTCAGCCCGGGTCGCGCCTTCCCGGTGAAGGTATCCATCGACCAGGCCGGTGGGCGAATGACGTGGACCGGTGGGATGCCGATGGGGATGTTCACCGGCGAACGAACCTTCACCGTCACCCCGACCGACGATGGCTGTCACTTCAAGATGCGCGAGGAGTACACCGGACCGATGTTGCGGTTCATCTGGAATTCGATCCCAGACCTCGGCCCCTCTTTCCAGCAATATGCCGACGGCCTCAAAGCAGCCGCAGAGGCATAGGCCGCCAAACGGGGCGCGCCTAACCGGGCGCTCCCGACGGCCAATGATCGCGGTCAAGGGCAACTTCGAGGAGCAGGAACTCACCGCAGCACAACTCGACTCGCTGATCGCCATGCCGGCGTGGGGTGTTAGCGAGTTCGGTGTCGACCCAAGTGAGATCACCGGCCACCGCAACTGGGCGGCCACCGCATGTCCGGGCGAGAGCCTCTACACGCTCATTGCGAACGGGAAACTGGCGGCAGCCGTCGCCCAGGCGGACGGTGATGGCCCGGTCACCTTGGCGATCTCCTGCGACGAAGGCGCAACACAACTCGTCGCCGCGATCGAGGCCGGATCCGCGTGGCCGTGAGCGACCTGATTGCCGCTCCGATGCGGATAGCCCGCTCCGACCGGCCGACCCGGCGGGGAATCGGGCCCGTTCAAACCGAGCACGGCCGCTAGCGGATCACTAGCCCACAACGGGTCAACGTGAATCTCCTTCATCCAACGTACGGCCGTGACTCGTATACCCGATAACACCTGAGGAAAGGAACAGACAATGCGCAGAACTACTGCACTACTCGTTGGGGTCCTCATGGCGGTCGGACTCGTCGCCGCTCCCGCCCTGGCGAAGGGACCCAAGGCCCCTGGGACAGACTCCATCTACGACATCGTTGAGTCGAATCCCGACTTCTCGACGCTCAAGTTTGCTTTGGACACGGCCGGTCTCGACGGTGCCGTCAAGGACGAGAGCGTTCAGTTGACGGTGTTCGCTCCCACCAACGACGCCTTTGTGAAGGCAGCCGAAGAGCTTGGTTTCGATGGGGATGTTCTCGCCCTCGCCACGTATCTGGTCGAGAACGACCTGCTCGATGACGTCCTGCTCTACCACGTCACTGAAGGTCGTCGGTTCGCCAACTCTGTGGTGAACAAGAACAACCCGAAGGCCATCGAGACACTGCTCGGCGCCTACGTCACCTCCACCCCCGGCTCCATGCTGGTGGACGCTGCTCCCTCGACGAGCAACGCCAACATCGGCCCGGCGAACATCTCGGCAAGCAATGGCGTCATCCACGTGATCGACAACGTGCTGGTGCCACTCAATATCTGACGCGCCTCCTCCCTCCGCGCTCAGTAGAAAGAGGGTCGGCCCAACGGCCGACCCTCTTTCGCGTCACGACCCCGCCCCGAGTCGGTGACCCCGAACGTCCCGGACCACCTTCAACCTCACTCCGACCATCGGCAGCGGTCACCTCGGGGTCTGCGAGGAGTACCAGAGGCATAGGCCGCCAAACCGGGCGCGCGCCGGACCACCACCCGCTGGGTCGCCGGCCCGCCGAGCGGTCAATGGAACGGGGGATCCCTTGTCTGTCCGACCAGGAATCGGCGCCGCGTCGGCGGCGACTCGGGATCCAGCAGCTTTCCGAAGCCGTGGACCGCAATGTGGTGGTGGTACCAACACAAGGTGACCAAGTTGTCGGGATCGTTGTCGCCGCCATCGGTGCGTTGGCGAATGTGGTGAGGCTGAAGGCGATACCGACTGCGGCATCCGTCCATCACGCAGCACCCGTCTCGCTGCGACACAAAGGCGCGTACCGCCGGCGGGATCTGCTTGGTGTAGTCGGTGGTTTCCACGGGCCGGCCGTTCGCGAGACCAACAACTGCCGCCTCGCCGCCGCACAGAATCCGCTCGATGGTGGCGGGACCCACCCGAGGACCGGAGGCAACCGTGCCACCGAGTTCGCCGCCCGTGGATACCGCGTGGTTGTCGAGAAACAGGGTGATCGAGGACCCCCCACCGACCGGTTCTCCATCCGTGGGGTGGACTCCATCCAGGAAGTCCTGGGCCATGGCAGTCAGAGCGTCCAGCATGCGTTGGCCACGCCCCTCTCGCTCACCGGCAGGGGCCGTCGGCAGGAGGTCGGCGCGCTCCTCCAGCGCCTTGGCGATGATCCGACCGTCGTAGCCGGGGGCAAGACCGCCGATCTGCCACGCCGTCTCGCCGAGCGTCGGCTTGATCGAGAGGTAGCGGCGCCGCATCAACTCGCCTTCGGCCACCCGAGTCATCCGCCGCAGCTGCGCCGACAGGCGCCGAACCCCGGCCAGATCACGGTTGAAACTCTCCGCAACATCTTTGTCATCGGCGCCGCTCGCAACGAGCTCGGCGGTAGCGGTTGCCCGGTCGAAGGTGAGGTCGCCGGACTCGAGGCCCGTCACCGCTACATCGTCATCGGCGTCCTGCTCCATCATCCGCCGCGCCGCAGCCACGAGGTCCCGAGCGGTCGTCGAAACAACATCGAGGTGGGCCGCAGTCCACTCCTGGAGCGACCGGGCCCCGTGGACGTTGATGACCCCGGCCTCATCGAGCCGGGCCAGCAGCTCTGCCTGCCGGGCTCGGGACCGGGACACGGTCGACTCGAGCTCAACGAGCTCTCGCTCGATCTCATCGATCTCGGCATAGGTGATGGGAACTGTCTCGAACATACGTTCGATTGTACGGAGGGCGTGAGACGGAAAGCACTGATGCTCGCTGCCGCGATGGCCTGCCCAGAGACGATATGTCCAGTTGCCGGCGTCGAGGCTCAGGGCGACACGAGAACTGCCCTCCCGCCCAGAGCCCAGGTACTCGGCCGATGTCGGGCTCGACTACATGCTGATCAGTTGTTGCGGTCTGCAGGCCAGGGGAGCATCGACAGCCTGTCATGGTCTTCCACGACGAGCTGCCTCTCCGGATCCCAGCGATAGGCACCCAACTCGAACCTCATCCGAACCGATTCCAAGAGCTCCTCTAAGGATGCCGCAACCCGCCGGCATGGATCGTCGGCGGTCGGTTCCCAATACCAGGCCCAAACCGCACCGGGAGAAGGCCCGTGACAATCGACCCCGAAGGCATTGACCCCCAGGCCGAAGATGGGAACAAGCCAGTCCGGCCAGAACTCGTCGGGTTCACTCCCTGGGACCTCCCTCGATGCGGCCATCGCGGTGTCTCGATTCGCCGCATACGACGCAACGGCTCGATCGATGTCGAAGAAGACTGCACCGGGCCATAGCTCGGCGGGCCAAGGCATCTCGGCCCGATCCCAAGCTTCCTGATCGACCCCGTTGTGACACGAGTACAGGTCACACAACTCGTCGGCGACTCCGTCGACGCCAATGCCAACCGGAGCAAGCGTGGACGCGACCTCCGCCCCAGTGATCCCGTCGCGGAGGAAATCGCCAAGCGGTGACCCGACCCTTCGATGCCACCGAAGGATGTCGGTCAGCAAGGCTCCAACACGATTCACGTCTCACATCTCCAGAACGTCGACGAGCCCGGAAGCGCAATGGGGATCACAGCAAACCAGTCCTCGTCTTGAATGCCGCAGGCACCGTAGAACGCTGTTAGCTTGCCGGCTTGCGTTCGCTGCTCAGACTCAGGGACCAGACGAAGAGATGCGCCCGGACCACCTTGCGTTGTCGAGTAGAACGGATACTCATCGCACCATCGCCCGTTCGGGTTCTTGCAGCGATCGTCTCCGCGATACCAACCGCGGCTCGCTCCATTGCCACCATGCTGGAGCAGGACCCAATCGGGTCGGAGTTGTTGAGCATCTGCAATGTGCCTTGTGGTCTCGGGCGTGTCGCTTGCGGGGAACAGGATCGTCATTCGATCGCACGGGTTGTCCACGCCAGTGACCACATCCGCCAGCGCCGAAGCCGTGCACGCGACCGCTGCGGCTCTCGCCACGGCCCTGGTAACTCCGGATTGAAGGAAGCGAGCGATCAGGTTCCCAATCGTGCTATCGCCGCCGCCGGGGCCGGGCGGGTTCTCAGGGCCAGGGGGATCTTGAGTGTCTGTGTTGGGCGGTGCCGGGAGGGTGCACACACCTTCCGCGAGACAGACCCCAATCGCGAAGATGAGTAGCTCGACAGCCACCCCAAAAGCGGTAACGGTTTGGAAGGTCAAGCCTGCGGTGCCGCCCAGAATCACACCCTCGTGGACTAGGGTCGTCGCCCCGCCCGGGTCCGTCCATGTGGTGGGGTTGTTTCCGACGTAGGTGTAGGGGTTGTAGCCCGCCACGCCGGGGGCAC
This sequence comes from uncultured Acidimicrobiaceae bacterium, assembly GCA_964465915.1. GTDB lineage: Bacteria > Actinomycetota > Acidimicrobiia > Spongiisociales > UBA5794 > CAVPHV01. Next base: position 14,152 of record CAYXMJ010000038.1, on the reverse strand, counting down.
CGGGTCGTACCGGGTCAACCGACAGGAACGATCCGATATCAGGGTTGAGATACCGAGCGTTGAGATACACCATCCCGGTTGGGTCGTGCTGAGCACCAGTGAACCCGAACGGCGTCCCCACGCCCGTCGAAGTCCGGGTATCACCAAACACCTCAAACGAGGACGTGCCCGCGACCGCACCGGTCGAGTCGGTGACGGCACGGACCGAACCCAACCCATCACTCAGGGTCCACGATGTGCCGGTGGCTAAATGTGCAGCCAGCACACCATCGGGACCATGCAAATAGGCGTCGGCGCCATCAGAGATCATCGTCGGCAAACCAGCCTGCCGGTCATACACATAGCCCGTGGTCCCGACTGCGTCGGTCGAAGTGACCCTCACCCCATCAGCGTCATACCCATACGACGTCGTAGCGGGCCCTGTGGTGACCGATTCGAGGCGGCCGTCCCAATCCCACCCATACGTCGACACACCATCGCCGGTGAGGTTCCCCGCACCGTCATACACAAACGTATTGGTGCCGTCGGTACTCAACCGAGACGCATCGTCATACGAATACGTGGTGGTCACCCCGCCGGTCGTCATCGTCTGACGGTTACCCGCCGGGTCATACGTGAACGCCTCGGTGGTGCCGTCGGGATACGAGACACCGGTGACCTGGTTCAACAGGTTGATCGTGTACGACTCCGTGCCGGCCGACGAAACCACCGCTTCCCGGTTCCCGTTCGGATCCAAGGCGTAGTCAAAGAACTCCACCAGCCCAGCGGTGTCGGCATGTTCAATCCGATCCAGACGACCCGCCAGGTCATAGGCGTAACTCGTAGCGACCCCGTTGGGCCGAGCGATCGACTCCAACCGGCCATCGGCGTAGTACGAGAACCCAACCTGCTGGCTATTCCAGTCGGTGATCGTCTCCAATCGGCCCACCGGGTCGTATGCGTAGGAGACGGTGCCCTCGGGCTGGGTCATCGTCTTGCGTTGACCATCAGCCCAATAGGTGTACGCCACATCGCCGGCCGGGGCCGTCACCAATTCCACCCGACCAACCGAGTCGTAGCCCCACGTGGTCAAGCCGGAACCATCAGTCATGGTCTCGCGGCGCCCCAACGGGTCATACGTGTACGAGACCACACCATCGGGATGGGTGATCGTGTCGAGCTGCCCATCGGCGAAGTAGCCGTAGCTCTGGGTGACTCCACGGCCATCGGTGAACGAGTCCAAGCGCCCACCAATATCGTGAACCCAGGTCTGGGTATTGCCCAACGGATCGGTCTCCGTACGGACCGCCGGACCCGGATCAAACGACCATGTCTTGGACCGCGGATCCGTGAGCGAGATCTGCTCACCAGCGTCGTTGTACCCAAACGACACGGTGTTGCCCATGTGATCCGTGATCGCGGCCAGGCGACCAGCCGGGTCATAATCGTGGTCCGTGTCGGCACCTCTGGCGTCAGTTTCGACATCGACCCGACCGGCGCCGTCATAGGTCCACGCCCGAGTGTTGCCGAACTCATCCGTCTCGGACTTACGCAACCCATCGGCGTAGTACTCATAGGCCATCATCACACCGGTGGCCGGCTCGGTCTCCCGAAGCCGACCCGCCGCGTCGTAGCGATACGTCGTCGTCTCCGACAGGTCGTTGGTGATCGTCTCCAACCGGTTCAGGTCATCAAACCCGTAGGTGATGGTCCTACCTTCGGGGTCGGTCACCGAGGTGCGATTCCCCACCCCGTCGTAACCGAACAAGGTCTCGGCACGATCCTGATCGAACGCAGACACCAAACGGCCCGCATCGTCGTACACCGACTCAGTGAAGGTACCGTCGTGGTAGGTCACCATCGTCTGGCGGCCCACGAGGTCATAGTCGTAGTCGGTGACGCGCCCCATCGGATCGGTCACCGTATCGAGCCGGCCCGACGGTGTATGCGTGGAGGCCGTGGCCTGATCAAACGGATCCTTGACCCGTTGCAGCTGACCATCATCGAAGTAGAAATGCTCGGTCGTGCCGCCATACTGGTTGGTCTCAGTGTGCAGCCAGCCGTTCGTGTAGTAGCTATATGTCGTCGCCCGGCCTTCCGGATCAGACACAGCCGCCAACCGACCTGCCGCGTCGTAGACGTAGGACGTGGGAGCCAGTCCTGCCACCGCCATCGTCTCGTTGCGGCCGTTGCGGTCATAGCTGTAGGTGGTGGTCTCGCCGGCCCCGTTGGTCACCGTATGCACCAGGCCGTTGTCGTAGTAGGTCCACACCGTCTCGTTGAGTCGCGGATCGATCCGGCGCTCGAGACGGTTCAGCACGTCGTAACGCCACTCTGTGACGTTCAACAACGGGTCGGTCAGGGTCCGCAGATTGCCGACCTCGTCGTAGGTGCGCAGGGTTTCGCCGCCGAGGGCGTCGACCGTGCGTTCCAACCGACCGGCATCGTCATAGAAGTACCGGGTCAGGTTGCCCTCAGGGTCCAGCTCGGTCTCGACCAAGCCATTTGCGTAGTACGCCCAGGTCCACGTGTTGTCCTCCCGATCAGTCCGCGTTTCGCGGTTCCCGTCGGCGTCGTAGGTGTACGCCTCGGCGACGCGGAACGGATCAATGATCTGATCGAGGGTGCCATCGGTGTTCCACACGTACTCAGTTACGTTGCCCTCCTGATCGGTCCAGAACTTGGGGAATCCGTAGTCGTCGTACTCGATCTCGATGTCGTCTGCCACCGCGTCCGAGAAGTAAATGAGGTCACGACCGTCGTAGGTCGCACGCCACTCGTTGCCTGCCGGATCCCGCCGATAGTTCAAGTTGTCGTTGTCGTCGTAGCCAAACAACGTGACATGGTCGGTGGCGTCAAAGACCTCGTTCAATTCGACCAGGTTGCCGCGCTCGTCGAACGACGAGATGGTCGTCAGCCGACCCTCGGCATCGGTAACGACCTCTTGGCGGGCGCCAACATCGGCGGAGATCTCGATGCGGTTGCCCTCACCGTCGATCACTGCAGTGATGCGACCACCGGCGTCGTATTCCAACGTGCGGATCGGACGCCCCAACGGATCGAGGATCTCGTTGAGGTAGTGATCCGCGTGATAGGTCAATTCGGTTCGGTTCGTGTTCGGATCCGTCACGTACTGCAAGTCACCATTGGCGTCGTATTCGTAGCCCACCGTGGCTCCATCGGGCCCAACGACGCTGGTAATGCGGCCTTGGGCATCACGGTTGAAGTCAATACCGGGGCCGAACGAAGACACCACACCGGCATCGCTGAAGGTCAGCGTGTTGCCGTTGCGGTCCTCCATTTCGAGCAAGCCGACGCCAACCTCGAGGGTGTACCGCGTTCCGAACCGGTCGGTGAGGACGAACACGGTCGGGTCGTACACACCGTCGCCTCCGAATGCCCCGGCATACAGGTTGCCGTCGCCGCTGAAGAACAAGCCGTTGTCCGGGGCCGCCAGGCTCGACGTCGTTCCGGGGCGCCCGGTGAAGTCCGCCTGGGTGAGGCCGGTGAAGAACGTGGAACCCTCAGCCGGCGTCAGATCGAACGTCTCGACCAGTCCGTCCGGCCAGGTCACCGTCACGAAGTGGGGCGAGTCGGAATCGAAACACAGCGGAACGAAGATCAAACCTCCGCCACATTGGAACATCGTCCAACCACCCTCGCCCAGCGGTCCGTTGGTCGATACCCGGAAATCGGCGATATCCACCGACCACCCATACCCGAAATCACCGGACTCGAAACGATCCAACGTGTCGTAGGTGCGCAACACTTGGAGCGGGAACCCGCCGACGCCGACGCTGAGGTCCTGGAAGGTGGTGGTGTAGCGGCCGAGCTTGAGGTTGCCCTCGACGATGACATTGGTTTCGACGAACGACAGGCCGCCGCCGCTCGAGGTTGCCTCGACGCGGATAGTCCACAAGCCGTTGGCGACCAAGGTCGGATCGAACGTCGCCAGCGTCGGCGGTGGGGCACCGGTGCCGGTACCAATCACCTGACCTTCGGCAGGATTCCCATCGGCCGGATAGGCGACGACCCGCCAATCGGCCAGAGTCTCGCCATCGGGCGCCGTCACCGTTGCCGAGATATCAACCGGTTCGGTGACAACCGCGCCATCTTCCGGCGAGACATCGCCGAAGCTCGGGGCGGGGCCTCCGCCGCCGGGGTCGCCACCACCAAAGGAGAACACCGGAATCGAGGTCGGATCCAACTCAGTACTGCTGGATGGGTCGTCGGAGAACACGGGTGGCAACTCATTGCTGGTGACCCAGCCCTGCACGACGACATACTCGACCGCCGATGGCAGCGACTCGTTAACCGTGACATCGAAGGTGATCGTCACAGTGCCCGAGAGCGCCACAACGCCGAGGTCGACTGTGACCATGTCGTCGGCCGGACCCTGGCCGGAGACCACCACTCCCTGCGAAGTCGTGACCGCATCGGCTACGAGTGTGGTGTTGCCGTCGGGCGGATACATCGCCACAACGCCGCTGGCGTCACCACCACCGACATTGCCGATCTCGCTGGTGTAGCGCAGCGTGTCACCCGGACCGGGGATGCCATCGCTGTTGGCATCGCCGACCAGGGCACCTGCCAGGGTGACATCGAGCACCGGGACAGGGAGACTCAACGTCGTCACCGTGGAATCAGCGAGACCGGGCACGACAGGGTCATCCGTGAGGAGATCGGTCAGCCCGGAGGAACTCACCGTCCCCTGCGCGGTGATCGTGTTGCCGCCCGCCGGGAAGGGGTCGGCGATCACCACATCCCACGTGATCGTCAGTTCCGTGCCTCCGCCGAGCGATCCGACATCTACGACAACCGATGTATCACCGGCGGCGTTGCCGACCGTCACAGTCCCAGCCGTCGTCGTCACCGAACCAACGACGAGGGCAGCAGCCTCGTCCACGGGGGCCGTGAACACGACCCCTGCGGGAGCCTGGTCACCGCTGTTCGTCACGACCGTGGTGTAGCGAATGGTGTCACTCGGCGATACCAGGCCGTTGCCGTCGGCGTCGATCTGAAGGGCGTCAACGAGGGTGGCGGCCACGTTGGCCGCAGTGGCGACATCGGTGACCACGGTCGAACCAAGCGGCCCGTAGACGTTGCCGTTGGCGTCTTCCCAGGTCGCCGCGGCCCGGTTGGTCAGGGATAAGCCGTCGCTGTCACCGGGCACCAGATATTCGGTAGCAAGCGAAGCAACCTCGCTCGGCGCCAAGTCGGCAGGCGCCCCGGCAAGCGGTAGTGGCGCCCCGTCCAACTCATCGGCCACGTCGAGGGCGAGCGCCGCACCTGATCCAAGGTTGTTGAGCTGGATCTCCCACGACATCAGATCGCCGGCGTTGATGACGGCGGGCCCGGTCTTGGTCACGCCAACCACGGGCAACTGCTCGGACGTGACGACGAACATCTGGGGTGCAACGAGCAGGCCGACGCCGCCCAGGCCGCGCGCGAACGCAGCGCTGGCCAACGCGTCGCCGTCTGCGGCGAGCAGGCGCGTGAGGTAGGCAGCGTCGGACTCTCCGTCGACGCGATCAGGCACTACGGGCACCACGACGGCGTCGGCAATCGTCACGGTGTCGCCGGGTGTGAGCCGCGCAAGGCCGGCGTCATCGGCGGTGTCGAAGAACTCCGGGTCCCCCACCGGCAGCGTCTGCGTGACCTCGACATCAACGATGTCGCCCGACAGTTCTCGCAGTTGCTCGACGAAATCTGTACCGAAGCGGAACAGGCGCCGCACCTGAGTCGATGCGGGACTCAGTTCGAAGTCCACCCTATTGCGGATACCGCCGACTTCGGTGGGATCGAGCAGGAGGGTCACCTGGTCGGGCGACAACGCTACGAGCGCCTGGTATCCCCACGTGGCGAAGCCAGCGGGATCGATGGTCGTGCCGACTAGGGCGTCACCTTCGGTGGGATAGGTGACCCCGGCGAATGGGTTCGGTTGGAACGCCACATCAGCGCCGCCGGTTGTCGGTAGCGGGTCGATCGGTGAGTATCCGTCGGCGGCGCCCGACGCCGACGCCAGCGGCAGCCAAGCTCCGTCGGCAACAGAGAAGTACTCGAGGGTGTAGCCGTATGACTCGACGGTTGCCGTGGAATCATCAACATTCTCGAGACCAACGACGCCGGGGACGACCAGCAAGGCGCCGTTGTTGGTCGCGACCATCGTGTAGCCGATGTCGCCGCCCGGAAGCACCGCCTCGCGGTCTGCCGTCAAGCTCAGGTTCAGCTCCGGAACCAGCACAGGGTCGGCCACCGTCGACGAGGGACGTCCGCAGGCGGCGCCGCGCAGGGAAAGGTTGCTGCCTGATATGTCGACCATGTCTCCATAGACTCCACAGAACAGCCGATTGCTCGAACCCGACAGGGAGACCTCACCGCTGCCGGCAAAGATGACCCCGAGGAACTTCGAGTTGGAAGCCGCGATGTCAATCGCCTTGTCGCCGGTCGCTCCGCTCAGGAACAGCAACCCGTCGTAGTAGGGCTCGAAGGCCGGCCGGGAGCCATTGACCTGGATCGCGCCCGTGGCGACCAGGGTCACTCGGCCCCCGATGTTTGACCCGTTCAGATGAACGTCGCAGGGGACGTAGTACACCCCATCGGTCAGGATTTCTTGGGTGAGGTGCCACTCGCCGCCTGCGCAACTCGAGCTCCGGTCGAAATAGTGGTCGCCAACCTGGAGCGCAACCACACCGCCGGGCACATAGTCGGCGATATCAAAGGTGATCGGAAAGTCGCTCGCCGCGACCTGCGCCGGTGGTGGTTCGATCGTGTGCCCATTCGAGAGCGTGAGCTTGTTGACATATTCGGCTCCGCCGAGCACCGTCTTGGCGTCGCCGGTGATGCGAAGTTCGTTGTTGCTGTGGATCAGCCCCTCGATCGTGCCTGAGCCGCCATTCCAATCAAGTGTCTTCTTCTCGCCCGTCCCGTTGGCCCAGACGGCCACAGGTTCGGCCACGGTGAGGGCGTCGATGGTGTCGCTGGAAACACCGCCATCGTCGTCCGTGACGGTCACCACAACGTCATAGGACCCGGCGCTCTCGTAGATGTGCGACCCGAACACGGTGCCCCAACCGGCGCCTTCGGCGCTCACGGTGACCGGAACAGGGCCGGTCCCGTCGCCCCAGTCGATGGTGGCATCGTGGACGTCGAGCCACCCCTCATCCGTGAAACTGGCGGTGACCAGGGTCACGCCACTGGCAAACGCCTCGCGCGAATCAGCGCTGACGACCGGGGCGACGTTGGTCACCGTGACCGTGACCCGATCCGTGTCGGCGAGACCGGTGACGCTGAGCGCCTCGAGCTCGAAGGTGTAGGTGCCGTCGTCGATGGCGAGGAACGTCGGCATCTCAGCGGTCGCCGACGAAAGCACGATCGGCGGGCCCACTGAGTTGATCAAGGTCCAGCGGTAGCTGAGCTCGCCTTCGATGTCGACGAGAAGTGAGCAGGTGGTGACTGAGCTTTCCCCGCCCTGATCTGAGCCCGTGATGGTGAGGCAGATCTCATGTACGCCGAGTCCAAGCGCCGGGATATCCACCGTGAAGTCGGCCGAGGCTGGGCCACCGACGGGGAGCGGCGGAACCAGCTGGTCGGATATGTCGATGGGTTCGCCGCCGTCGATGGTGAGGCTGGCGGAGAGAATGCGAGAGCCGACGACGCCGGGGAGGATGTCCGGCAGGTCGCCGACGTCGGGGACGTCGATGCATGTGCCGCCCGTCAGGTCGGTGATGTCCTGCAGAGTGGCGTTGGTCGCGCCCGCGGCACAGAAGTGGGATGCGCCGATGGCAAACCCTGAGAAGGTCACCGGCGGGTCGCATGGCAGCACCGCCGTGACCGGGCCACCCCTCGTGGCCTCACCGTCGGAGATGAAGACGGCGATCTTGCTCGGAGCGGTGCTGCCGGCGAGCAGGTTGCAGGCCGCAGCAACACCGGCCGCAAAATTGGTCGCACCCCCGTCACGAAGGGTGCGCATCGCCTGTTCGAGATCGAGCGTCCCGTTGCCGTCGGCGTCGGCGTCCGGAGCAATCAGGGACGCAGTTGCGCCGGTTGGATCGAGGTCACGAGCGCGGGCGCTTGACGAAAACGTCACAAGACCCACCTCGAGGACGGTGCCTGCGGCGAGCACCTCGTCATGGAGCTCGAGTGCTGCTGCGATCTCGCAATCCAGAATGCTGTCAATGAGGCCGTCGTCGTTCTGCTCCCCACCGCAGCCGCCCGGGAATCCGGCGCTGCCGGAGAGATCGAGCACGTATGCCAGCGCGGTGTCGGGTACGGCCACACCTTCGCCGACTGCTGCCGAGCCGGAGAGGGCTTGCGTTGAGCCCGAGGCTGGAGCCAAGGCGGACAGAGTTGCCGTCAGTGAGGTGCCGCCGGGGAGGTTTCCGCTCTCCTCGGTTGGCACGAGTCCCACCGCGCCGGGGTCGGAGGAGCCGGAAGCGTCGAGTTGCACGGTGCTGCCCTCAGGAACCGTCTGGTCGGGGCCCGCAACGGCGATCGGTGGCGTCGCCCCCGGAACAGGGTCCGGATCGGGCTCCGGGTCGGGTGGAGGCTCCGGCGCGACGCTGCCGGTGAATCGAAACACGTTGTCGTCGTAGTCGCGATCTCCGCCACCAAAGAGGTCCTCAAAGCCGACGATGGCGATGCCGTCCTCGAGGAAGTCCACCTGACCATGGACGATCCCGTCGGGATTGCGCTCGGCGGGTCCGAGGCGGTACTCGTTGCCGCGCACTCGAATCCCGAAGATGAGCTCAACCCCGGACTCGAATGGCCCCAATTCGATGACGGTGCCCACTTGGCGGTTGGTGGCGATGAAGGTTTCGGGACCGGGTTCGAACAGGAACAGTTCGCTCGTCAAACCAGCGGTGGCAGGCAACACCTCGATTTGGATCGGCCCACCCGTTGAGAACAGCTGACCCCCGAGGATCGGCTCGGCAGCCGCCTCCTGTTGGGCGGTTGCTGCCGGCACCAGCAGCGCGGCAACCACCGCAAACGACACGACAACGGCCCTGAGTGCGCCAGGCTGCACCACACGCATCTTCCACTCCCCTTGTGGTCTCACTCACCGGTCTCGGCGACCATAGCTTCCCGTCAGAGGACTTGTCCAAGGGCGGCATGCCACCACCGTTGGTGAGTAATCGACCACTGAGCGGAGCAGTGTGTGACCTTGGCGCGGATCTCGACGATGTGGCGCCCGCCGTGCCACAATGAACCCCATGACCAACCCGGCGCCGGCTCCCACCAAGACCACCGTCGAGCAGCCCGTCATCGACGACGGGACGGGTGACCACGACCGCTTCGCCCACTACGTTCGCAAGGCCGACATCGTGCGCGCCAACGTCGAAGGGGTCGAGGTCGTGGCCATCTGCGGCAAGAAATGGATCCCGAATCGGGACCCCAGCCGCTACCCCATCTGCCCGACCTGCAAGGAGCTCAAGGCCCGCCTGAGCAGGGGAAACAACTAGACCTCACTACTGCGGCTCAGGCTCGCCGGCCCGGTCCACGATGAACTCGAACTGCTCCCTGGTCACCGGTTGGACCGAGAGCCGGGAGCGGTTGAGCAGCACCATGTCGGACAACTCTTCGCACTCACGCAGCTCGGGCAGCCCCACCATCCGGGGCAGCTTCTCAACGAACTTCACGTCGACCATGATCCAACGCGGGTCCTCGGGATCCGACTTGGCGTCGAAGTACTTTTCCTCGGGATCGAACTGGGTGTGGTCCGGATACGGACCGCTGGCGATTTCCGCAATGCCGACCACCCCCGGTGGCTTGGCGTTCGAGTGATAGAACAACACCCGGTCGCCGATCTCCATCTGGTCGCGCATCAGGTTGCGCGCCTGGTAGTTGCGGATCCCGTCCCAATGCTCGGTGCCGTCCCGCTCGAGGTCGTCGATCGAGTAGTCGCCGGGCTCTGATTTCATCAGCCAATACTGCATGGACCCATTGGTAGCAGGCTGCGACCTGTTCGGCACGCCGTAGAGTGACGTGCATGCTGGTTCGCACCGAGACCTCCGCAGATCACGACGCCGTCCGGGCAGTCCTGATCGACGCCTTCGACGGCCCCGATGAGGCCTTGCTGGTCGATCTGATCCGCCAATCGGACCGGTTTGTCCCAGAGCTGTCGATTGTTGCCGAGGTCGACAGCCTCATCGTCGGCCACATCTTGTTCAGCTACGTCGACCTCGTCGGCGAGGAAACCCGCCGGGTGTTGAGCCTGGCGCCGCTTGCGGTCGCCACCTCGGCCCAGCTCGCCGGAGTCGGACGTGCATTGACAGAAGAGGGCCTCGCTCGCTGCGACCAGCGCACCGAACCACTCGTCGTGCTCGAAGGCATCCCGGCCTACTACCCCCGCCTCGGGTTCAAGCCGGCAGCGGACTACCACATCGACAAGCCGGCCCATGAGATCCCCGATGAAGCGTTCATGGTGTACCCGCTGAGCAGCTACGACCCGAAGTACCGCGGCAGACTCGTCTATCCCCCGGCCTTCCACGAAGCCAACGCCATAGGGCCGTAGCGGGCTGCTGAACAATGTCAGTTTGGGCTCACCACGATGACCGTAACCAGGCAGCTGGGGGCCGCGGCGAGCCCGCACGCCAATTGATCAACACCCCCCGTAACCCGAATCAGTAGATGGCGTCCTCGATGATGAACTCGGAGGCGCCGTCCTCGTCGTAGTCCTCGCTGCCGTACCACCAGCCGCCGACGAGACGCGAGGGGATGGTGTAGCCGTCGAACTCGGCCTCGGCAACGGCGGCATACCCATATGGGATGAGTTGATAGTCGGGGACGTTCACGTCGCCGTAGCGCTCCATCCTCGCTTCTCCGACTCGCCCCTCGCCATCGATACGCAGCGTCACCGGAATGGTCTCTCTATCGACGGTGATCTCGTAACGGATGAGGTCGTCGTCCAGGGCCGTCCACGCCGTGCCGTGCTGGGGCAGCAGCGTCGAAGGCACCCAGGTCGCTTCGATAGCGACCCGATGGCGGGATGAACGCGAGATGTGGATCCCGTCGCCGCGCATGACAGCCAGCAGGCCGGCGACCCGGCCCTCGATCCGCCCGGCGCCCTGGAAGTGGCAATCCACGATGTGGAGCGGGATCGGCCCGACGGCAGTCCGCGCCTCCCACACCAACCCGAGTGGCGGTGCCAGGGTCTCTTTGGCGGTGATGTCGAGAGGCGCCGCATCCGGCCGGGGCCGCATCCGACCCGAGATGGTCAGCCGCACCGAGCGGGCCAGCGGCGTGCCCGGGGCGATGGCGTGCAGAAAGTAACGCTGCACCGGTTCCGGTAGGTCGGCGACGAGGTCAGGGCTGAACCCGGCGTCCTCGGCAGGGAACCGGAAGTGGTTCCGCAAGAGCCGGGCTTGATGCGCCGCCGCCCTCGAATCGACGACAACCGACACGCCAGCCAGTACTCCAATCCCCAGCGCGAGCTTCTTGATGCGTCCCATCCCCCCACGGTACCGCAAACTCAAGTGGGTTTTGGCGGACAATGCCGCAGCATGCTGCGCATATGTCCGCCAAAACCCTCTCAGAGTGCGAGACCGGCCTCGATGGTGGCGAGGTTCTGATCGGCGAAGGGAGCGGCACTCGCCGCGGCCTGCAACGCCTCGATCGGGAGGAGGCGACGGCGGGACACCACCGCGGCCAGCATTGCGAGCGCCAGACGGGTCTTGCCCAGCGGGGGCGACACTGCCGCAGGATCGATGACCTCGACTCTGGCAGCCGTGGTGAGGTCGGCGTACTCGGGCAAGGTGAACACCACGCCGTCGGGGCTCATGGCCGGCAGCCAGCGCTGTGCGGTGCGCAGCCCATCGGTACTGAGGATGAGGAGAACGTCGGGGACCGACATGCTGACCAGGGGGGCCTCAGTCGGCGCCAACTCCAGTAGCGCGATGCTGTGGCCGGTCTTGACGGTGATCGGGTAGTCGCCGCGCTGCGTTGCCCATAGCCCGGCTCGAATCGCGGCGGCGCCCACCAGGTGGGCCGCCGACTGCACCCGGCCGCCCGCCGACCCGGCGACCACCATCGATACGGGACCAGCCAGCTCCGAGAGATAGTCGACCGGGATCGCCGCGGGGCCCGATAGCGCCGTCCCCAGGTCGGGAGCGTGCGCCACCCGGTAGGCGGTGGCGTAGTCGGTGACATCCCGGTCATACAACACGCCGGCGGCAAGGCCGAGGCCATCCATCGTCTCGGCAATGGCGCGGCGCGAGAAGTGATTCGCCCTCACGTAGTAGGCGGTGCACAGCTCCCAGATGTCGAGCAGGGCAAACCCCGGATGGCGAATCGCATCCACCAGCCTTTCGGTCAGGTCGTCATCGAAGCTCGTTCCCCGGTACACGTACCCGGCGCCGTTCACCCCGACGGTGCCACAGATGTCGAGCGGGTGTTCCAGATTGCCGGCCGGCGTCGTCGCCGTCACCGCTCCCTCCGGGGTGGTCGTGGAGTGCTGGCCGCCGGTCATCCCGAAGTTGAGGTTGTTCATCACGATGACGGTGACACCGATATTGCGCCGCGCCCCGTTGATGAGGTGCGTGCCGCCGATGCCGGTCCCACCGTCGCCCATGATGACGACAACGGTGAGGTCCGGATTGGCGAGCTTGATGCCGGTGGCGTAGGTGACGCTGCGGCCGTGAAGACCGTGGAAGGCGCTCGTGGCGAAGTACTGGTCGGACAGACCCGAGCAACCGATGTCGCTGACGATGACCACCGAGGCAGGATCGATGGCAAGTTCCACGAGCGCGGCGTCAAGGCGATCGAGAATTGGCCCATGCCCGCAGCCGGGACAGAACGGGTACGGCGTCTCGTTGCGGAAGGTGCTCAATGGGGTCACAGTCGTCGTCACACGATTGCCTCCACGATGTCTTCAGGGGCGATGAGCTCTCCGTCGACACGGTTGATTCCGACGACCCGATGCCCCACCGCCAAACGCTCGACCTCACGGCGGTACTGGCCGAGGTTGAGCTCGGGAACGATCACGGTCTCGACGCCATCGAGCGCCTCGGCCAGCGCTCGCTCCGGCACCGGCCACAAGCTCTGCACGACCATTGACGACACCACCGCGCCTGAGCGCCGGGCCGTCGCCACGGCTGCTCGCACCGCGTTGGAGGTGACTCCGTAGCCGACCACGAGCGTCTTGGCCCCGGCTTCGAGGTCGGCGTCGACCAACTCGATCTCGTCGAGATGGTCTTCGATCTTGGCGGCGAGGTGATGGTTGAGGGCGCCGATCGTTGGTGCATGTTTGGTGATGAACGCCCGCTCGTCGTGGCTCGATCCGGTGAAGCGCACCGGCTCACCACCTCCGTAGAGCCGCCGCGGCGCCAACTCACCTGCCGGCTCATATCGATAGGGGGCGCCAGACGTGGCGAGGACGCGCTCGGCCGTCCTGACCTGGGGATATGCCTCCACATCGACAGTGGTCAACGTCATGACCACCTCCTTGTCGGTGAGTACAAAGACCGGGCAGCGGAACCGCTCAGCCAGCTCGAAGGCTCTGGCGGTCAGCGTGTAGCACTCCACGACGTTGCCAGGCGCCAACGCAATGATCGGGTAGCCACCGGACGTTCCCCAGCGCACGAACTGGACATCACCGTGCGCCACCGTGGTTGCGCCGCCCGTGGACGGTCCGAGCCGCTGCACATCGACGATGACGAGCGGCACCTCTCCGATCACCGCCAGTCCGATGTTCTCGCTGTAGAGACTGAGGCCGGGGCCGCTGGTCGCCGTCATTGCGCGCGAGCCGGTCATCGCCGCGCCGATACACATGCCGATCGAGGCGATTTCGTCCTCCCCCTGAACGGCAATGCCACCCACCTTGGGGAGCTCGCGCATCATCGCCGTCAGGATCCCGGAAGCGGGTGTGATGGGATAGCCGGCGAAGAAGTCGCATCCAGCTGCCATGGCACCCCGCACGATCGCCGTCGCACCGGTTGTGTATTCACGCATTCCGCGCATTCTCAGCACCTGAAGCCGGGGCGGGATAGGGCACATCGGCACGGCACCGACGGCAGGTGTACCCCGTCTTCGGATTTCGCGACTTCGGCGGGGCGACGGAAATCCCCCATTTTTGGGGCTCTCGTGCATAGTGTCCTGTCTCTGGGAGTCGCTGGATACTCCAAATCACCGCACCGCAGCAAAGGAGCAAGGGCGTGAACAAGACAGAGATGGCGAA
>CAYXMJ010000037.1:0-18816 GCA_964465915.1 uncultured Acidimicrobiaceae bacterium | reverse complement strand
GGGAGACGTAACACATCGGGAGGCCCTCGAACGTTGGGCATTCGGCCGTTCCCCGCAGCTGACCGATCGAGAAATGGACTCCGATCACGGTCACGGCGATCGCTCCGACGTAGAAGGCGACGTCACCGGCCTTGGTGTCTGCGTACCAGGCACCTATGGTCGTCGCTCCATACGCCGCCAGCACCAGGTAGCAGGCCGGAATGCCCAGCAGCGGTGGGCACGTCGGCTCACGGAACACTTCAGATGCCACCAGCCAGGTCGACAGCAGGGTTCCTACCGCCGCAAAGCCCACGAGCATTCCCGTCAATCGTTCCTTGGTGATCTGTGCCATAGAGCAACGACCCTACCGATACGACCGCCTCGGAGCCCGCTGACACGTGGGTCACGACCTAGGCTTGGAACACGATGCCCTCCCCCAGCCGACCCCCGCAACGACCGCCTCGCCGCCATGCCCGGCGACCGGCCCGCATCGGTCCCGACACATTCGAGCGCTGGGTCGACGAGACCCTCGCTGAGCTACCGGAGTGGGTAGTTGTGCAGATCGACAACCTCCAAGTCGTCGTCGAGGACTGGCCGACCGAGGAGGACGATCCCGAAGGAACCGGCCTCCTCGGCCTCTACTCAGGCATCTCATTGCTCGAACGAGGGGTCGACTACTTCGGCGCCATGCCGGACACCATCACCGTCTACATGGGCCCCCACCTCGCCATGGGGCTCCCTCCCCACGAACTGCGCGCCGAGGTTCGCCGCACCGTGTTGCACGAAATGGGACACCACCTCGGGATCGACGACGCCCGCCTCCACGAACTCGGATGGGACTAGCGACCCACACGGAATCCCTCATTCCCCATCGGCCGGATGCCGATAACCTGAGGTATGCGTAGGGCACGATCAGACACCAACCACGATCCATACCGCCGGTGCGAGCAGCAATGCAACCACGACCTCGGTCGTGGCGTTTCCGTCGCCGAGCTTCTCGGAATTGACGGTCCGTTCCCCGACCCTGTGCAGATCTTCACGATGGATCGGCCCCGTTCCCGCAACCGCACCCTGGTACGCCCCCGCACCTGACAGGTCAGAACCTCGAATGGCCCGGGTCCCGCCCGGGTCGTTTTGCGCCCGGTGCGACACGCTCCGCCACGATTTCCTACAATCGAGTCCGTGGAGAGAGCGCCGGGAGCATTGCCGCTGAAGGCCCAACCTGAATGGCCCACCGAACCAGGGCCATATCTCTTCCTGCTCGAAGCGACCGGCCCATTCGAACGCCAGCTCCTCAAGAAGTGGATCGAAGCCAACCGCCCGGCAGATGTACCCGACGGTGACGTCCAGATCGCACTCCTCCCACAGACGCGTCGCTCCCGGCGCAGCAGGTGGCGCAACGACCCCAGGCTCGAAGCGTTCCTCACCACCACCGACGACCCGCTCGTCATCCCACTTCGGGTCATTTGGTTTCCTCGTGAGCGCGATGGTGAGCACATGGTCGGGTGGCAGGACCTCATCCAGCCCGGCGACCCCCGCGACCCCGACCCACTCCGCCAGTACGTCATCTACCGCAAGTCCCCGCAACGATGCGCCATCATTGCCGCAGGTGCCCACCGAGCTCGCGAGGTCCGCGATGCCTGGGCCGACCCCGAAGGACGAGCCGCCCAAGATGGACTTAGCCTCGGTGAGTTCGCCGGCCTTGCCTCTCTGATGCTGCTCGAGGAGCAAGAGCGGGCGGTGCGCGGCAGCCGCTACAAGGTTCCCGCTTTTCCACGTGAGAGCCTGTACGAGAGTCGTGCCTTTGCCAGGGGCGTCGCCAAGTACGCCAGGGAAGAGAACACCAGCTACGAACGTATGGCGTGGCGGATGCGCCGCTACGTCAACGAGATTGCCGCCACCCACAGCCCCTACGTCATCGACCTCGTCGTCGGCGGGGTGCGTTACCTCTTCGAGCAAGCCTACGTGGCGCTCCACTACGACAAGGAAGAACTCGACGCGCTGTACACCATGAGCCAGCGCTACCCGATCGTCTTCCTTCCTTCCCACAAGACGAACTTCGACCACCTGGTGCTCATGTACGTGCTCCACCAAAACGGTCTGCCACCCAACCACACGGCCGGCGGGATCAACATGAACTTCTTCCCGGTGGGGCCGTTCCTGCGCCGCAGCGGCGTGTTCTTCATCCGCCGCGAGTTCCGCGACGACGAGCCCTACAAGTTCGTTCTCCGCAGCTACATCGACTACCTGCTGGAACGGCGCTTTCCGCTGGAGTGGTTCATCGAAGGTGGTCGCTCTCGCTCTGGGAAGATGCGAGCTCCCCGCTACGGCATGCTCGCCTACGTGGTTGAGTCGTACCAACGGGGGTCTTCCGAGGACGTCATCCTTCTACCCGTGTCGCTCGCCTACGACCAGATCCAAGAGGTCGGCACCTACGCCGCCGAGCAGACTGGCGGGGCGAAGGAACGGGAGAGCCTGAGCTGGATGATCAAGGTGATCAAGAGCCTCCGGATTGGGTATGGAACGGCCCACGTCCGATTTGGAGCCCCCATCTCGCTGCGCACCTTCCTCGCAGAAAACGATGTCACCGCGGCCGATCTTGCGGATACACGCCGGCCGGCCATCCCCAAGCTTGCCTTCGAGATCGCTACCCGAATCAACGAAGCCACCCCCATCACGCCCATCTCGTTGGTCACCCTCGCCCTGCTGAGTGCGGGCGATCGCGCCCACACCCTCGACCAAGTGATGCAGACGTTGGAGCCGTACATCGACTACGTCACCATCCGCAGTCTTCCGGTCACCGTCAAGTTCTCCATCGACGACCGCGAGATGGTGGTGCGGGCTCTCCACGAACTGAGCGAGCACGGCGTCGTCGTCATCCACGAGGCAGCCACCGACACGCTCTACGAGATCGGGCCTGAACAACACCTCGCCGCCGCCTACTACCGCAACACCATCATCCACTTCTTCGTGAACTCAGCCATCGTCGAGCTTGCTCTGCTCAAGGCCGAGGAGACGAACCAAGCGGACCTGGTCCGAGTGGTCATCGACGAGGCTTTCAACCTGCGGGATCTCCTCAAGTTTGAGTTCTTTTTCGCAGAACGCGACGAATTTGAGGCCCAGATTCGATCCGAGCTCTCGCTGTACGAGCCGGCGTGGAAGCAACGTCTCGCCGACGGTGATGCCAGGACGGTGCTCCTCGCGACCCGTCCGTTTGAAGCGCCTGCCGTGCTCGGCCCCTTCCTCGAGGCCTATCGCGTGGTCGGCGACATCATCGAGCGCGACGCCTACCAATCGACCATCGACGTCGACGAACTCGAGAAGGAGGCGCTTGCGCTCGGAAAGCAATACTTGCTCCAAGGCAAGTTGACCAGCCCCGAGTCGGTGACGTCCGTCGTCTTTTCGTCGGCGGTCAAGCTCGCCGTAAACCGCGGCCTGTGTGTCTCGAGCCCAGACATGGTGGAGCGCCGGCTGGCCTTCGCCGAGGAACTGCGCACCCTGGTGCACCGACTCGACACGCTGACGGCCATCGACGCCGCTACCGACGCCGGAGTCCTCGAACTCGAGTGACTAGTCGGAAATGACGCGTAGTAACTAGTTGACTACGTAACGTCCACTGTTATACACTCTCGGTGGGCACAAGGTAGGAACGGCACACGAGGGCAACGTCAGAGGTGTGCAGTCTATGAGTGCCGACCCAAGAAACGACTTCTCCGTAGTCCGGCGCGGTTACGACCCCGAACAGGTCAAGGCCTATATCGCGGAACGCGACCACGAGTGGGAGCGCAAGCTCACCGGCACCGCCGAGTACATCGACAAGATCGAGGCGCAACTCGCCGAGGCCAAGTCACGTGAGGAAGCTGTTCATCTGACCCTCGTCGCCGCCACCAAGACCAAAGAGGAACTGCTCGAGTCCGCGAAGCGCCAACTCGAGGATGCCAAGATCGAAGCGCAGGAGGAGGCGACCAGGATTCTCGCGGACGCAAAACGCGAAGCGTTCGAGACCGTCACCCACTCCACTCAAGAGGCCGCGAAGGCCGTTGAAGCGGCCCGCGCCGAGGTCGAGCGCATCCGCGACCAGAGCGGGTCTCTCAACGAGAACGCACTCGGTGAGGCCGAAGAGATAACGGCCAACGCCCAACGTGACGCTGAGCGAATCCTCGCCGAGGCGCGCACCGAGGCGGAGACGACCCTCGCCAACGCCAGAAGCGAAGCTCTCAGCATGCTCTCGGAAATCAAGGAGGAGTCCGAGCGCATGGTCGCCGAGCGCGACAAGGAGTTGGAGCGACTGCGGGCCGCCGCCGACAGCGAGTCCTCGATGACGACCGAGCGCCTCCAGCATCTCAAGACGGTGGCGTCGGATCTCGAGGAACGCCTTCGCCTGGTCGCCGAAGGAGCCATCGGCGAGGTCGCCGCGATCCACGCCGACCTGCAACACGAGTTCACTGAAGATCCCCGGCTGGAACAGGTGATCAACCAGTCGGAGGTTCATTCCGCCGCAGCAACCGCGACGCCAATCGTCCGCCAGGAGACGCAACCTACCGTCCCCGAGGCCGATACTGAGGCGCCGCAAACGGTTGACGGGCAAGTGCCGACTGCCGACGAGAGCACCATCCAGGTGATCGTCGACACAGACGACGAGGGGCACGAGCGGGCTGAGGCCCAGGATGAGCCGAGAGAGCAAGCTGCCGCACCCATGAGTGAGGCGGACGTTGACCGGGCGGATCTCGAGGCCGATGCGGCCCGGGCTCCCCGCGGTTCGTTCTACTCACGGCGCTCGGCCCGACTCCCTCGTATCGGAGCCGACGCCGCCAGCGGTGCGCTTGCGGCGGTAAGCGCAATGCGAGCCCGAGCCCGGGAGGGGTCCGATTTGGGCTCCGAAGGGGACCCGAACAACTCAGAGGACCTCGCAATGCAGACCGCCTAAGTTCGACGAGAGCGGGTGCCCTCGAAAACGGCCCGCACGCGCACGGCTGCACGACCGCCCCGCACTCGTCGTAATAGCGATGGCCCCCTCTTCGGAGGGGGCCATCGTGCGTTCAAGGTTGGATGCGGGGGGATGTCAGGCGTAGAACGGATCCGTGCCCGAGGCGTGGTCGGTCACGTCGACGACCTCGGTCACCTCGGGGATGTGGTGCAAGATCGCGGTCTCGATCCCCTGGCGCAACGTCATTGCTGCCAGGCCGCACCCCTGGCAGCCGCCACCGAGTTCCAGATGCGCCGTCCCCCCGTCGATGCCCACCAAGGCCGCATATCCGCCGTGCATTGCGATTGCCGGGTTGATCTGCTCGTCGAGTAGCTGGCGGACCCGCTCCTCAACTGTGCCGGTCAGTTCGAGCTCAGGCTGGTCTTCAGCGCCCATACTCGGTGTGGCGGGGTTGGGATTGCGCAGGACCAGTCCGGGAGCTTCAGGGTCGCTCGAGATGTCGAGGACCGAGCCGCGCAGGTTGTCGATGCTCGACTCCGAGATGGCGACCGGCAGGTCCCCGTGGTGCTCTATGTGGTCGGATTGCTCGACGTCGGCGTCGCGCAGGAACGCCGTTTCGTACACAAAACCCTGTGGCCCGACGCCGGCAATCCGTAGCCCAAGGTGCAGATCGGGGATCGCTTCTTGCTCACGCAAGGCAACGATCTGTTCGAGCGCGGTGTCGGTGATGGAGATGACGTGGTCGGTAGCAGTAGTCATATGGACGAGATGCTACCGGTCCCCCGGCGCCTAGTCCCTCGATTCTGCCGACCCGGCGTGCGAACCTCAGTCCGCATACATCGCTTCGATCTCGGTGGAGAAATGCTCGGTCACCTTGTTGCGCTTCACCTTCAATGTCGGCGTTAGCTCACCGCCCTCGATCGACAACTCCCGAGGCAGCACCGTGAACTTCTTGATCTGCTCCACCCTGGCGTAGTTGGCGTTCATTGCGTCGATCGCCTGCTGAATCTCAGCCCGAATCTCTGGTGATTCATGGGGGTCCTCGTCGAGTCCGTGGTCGGCCAGGTACTTGTCCGCAGCTTCGGGGTCGAGCGAGACGAGCACCGACAGGAACTTGCGACGATCCCCGATCACAACAGCCTCCGACACGAGGTCCAAGTTCTTCAGCGTCGACTCCATCGGGATCGGAGCAACGTTCTTGCCGCCTGCGGTGATGATGATGTCCTTCTTGCGACCGGTGATGTACAGGTAGCCGTCACCGTCGAACTCACCGAGGTCGCCCGAGTACAGCCAGCCATCAATCAACGTCTCCGCCGTGGCAGCGTCGTCCTTGTAGTACCCCATGAAGACGTTGCGACCCTTGACCAGGATCTCACCGTCGTCGGCGATCTTCACTTCCACTCCCGGGTAGGCCCGACCCACCGAGGCATACTTGGTTCGCCCCGGAACCGTCATGGCAGTCGGGCCGGTGTCCTCGGACTGCCCGTAGACCTCGTTGATCACGATGAACGCAGAGAAGAACTCCTTGATGTCGATCGACAGCGGGGCCGCCGCGGTGACCAGCACCCGCCCGTTCTTGAGTCCGATCGCCTCACGGACCTTGCCGAGAACCAACCGATCGGCAACCGCTTCCTGGGCCGCCAGGACCCCGGACGGCTTGCCGCCCTTGTTGCGCAACGCATTGGCCTTGCGGCCGACGTCCATCGCCCATGAGGCGATCTTCGCCTTGGCCCCCTCGGTTTGGGTCAATTGTGCGGTCACCCCTGCGTAGAACTTCTCCCACACCCTGGGGACCGCAGCAAACACCGTGGGCTGGACCTCTTTCAGGTTGTCGGCGAGGTCATCAATGGACACCGCGTAATACACGGCACTGCCGACGGTGGTGGGAATGTGGATCGTGAACATCTGCTCGGCGATGTGCGAGAGCGGCAGATAGGAGATGTTCGAGTCGTTCGAAGAAAGTCCAAAGGCGGCCGCCCCTTGCGAGGCCGTCCAAGCGAGGTTGTCGTGACTCAGCATCACGGCCTTCGGAGGCCCCGTCGTCCCCGAGGTGTAGATAAGTGTGGCCGGCTGGTCCAGCTCGAGCGCATCAACCCTGGCTTGGAAGTCTTCGTCGCTGACGCCCGCGCCTGCGGCGACGAACTCGTCCCACGAGGTGACCATGTCATCATTGATCTCGGCGGCGCCTTTCATCATCACGACTTGGCGCAGGCTCGGCACCTGGTCGCGAATGGCGTCGATCTTGTTCCACTGGCCCTCATCCTCAGCCAGTAGCACAACGGCCTCAGCATGGCTGACGATGTACTTGCACTCCTCGGGCGAGTTAGTGGTGTAGATGCCTGCGGGTACGGCACCGATGGCCATCGCGGCCACATCCATGATGACCCACTCGGGGCGGTTGAAGCCGAGGATGGTGACTTTGTCGCCGGGCTCGACCCCCAATGCCATCAACGCCTTTGCGGCGCCGGTCACCTCTTGGGCGTAGGTTGCCCACGACACCGGGTTCCATCCACCCGACCCACGGACGAAGTAGGCAGGCTTGTCGGCCTTCCGCGATCCGTTGTCCAATACCTTCTGGGGAATGGTCTCCACCGGCACGTCGCTCCCTCCTCTGTTGCGAACGCCCCTGACTGTAGCCCGTTGTACGATGCGAGTTCAGGCTGGATGCCATGTCGCAACGCGGCTTGAATGGCCAGTCCATGGAACGATTCGATCACGACCCACGAGCCAGCGGCATTCTGCTGCACCCAACCAGTTTGCGTACCGACTTCGGGATCGGCGACCTCGGCCCCGCAGCCCATCAATGGGTGGACTTCGTCGCCGACACCGGAACCGCGTTGTGGCAAATCCTGCCCCTTGGACCCACCGGCTACGGTGACTCGCCGTACCAGTGTTTCTCTACCTTCGCGGGCAACCCCTACCTCATCAGCCCCACCCTGCTGCTCGCCGACGGCCTCGTCTCCCAAGCCGACCTCGACGCCTATCCAGAGTTGCCTGCCGACCGTGTCGATTATGGATCGGTCATCACCGCCAAGCTGGAGCTCCTCGACGCCGCATTCGCCCGCTTCCAGACGATCGGAGTCGGCGACCTGCGCGATGAGTACGAGATCTTCCGAGTCCAGCAGGCATCCTGGCTCGACGACTTCGGGCTGTTCATGGCGTTGAAGGACCGACATCAAGGACGCCCCTGGACCGTATGGGAGCGACCCCTACGAGTGTTCCAGGCCGATGCGGTTGCTGCCGCCCGCACCGAGTTGGCCGGCGACATCGAGCGGCACGCCTTCCGACAGTTCGTGTGCTTCCGGCAATGGAGGGCGGTACGGGAACATGCCAATCGCCGCGATATCTCCATCATTGGAGACATACCGATCTATGTCGCCTCAGACTCAGCCGATGTCTGGGCAAACCAACGGCGCTTCCTCCTCGATCAGGAGGGCCGCTCCATCGTTGTGGCAGGTGTTCCGCCCGACTACTTCTCAGCAACGGGCCAGCTCTGGGGCAACCCGTTGTACGACTGGGATGAGCAAGCCGCGGAAGGCTACATGTGGTGGATCGAGAGGATTCGGGCAACCCTCGAAATGGTCGACATCGTGCGGATTGACCACTTCCGAGCGTTCGCCGACTATTGGGAAGTGCCCGCGACCGCCCCAACCGCAGAAACGGGACGCTGGCTCGACGGCCCGGGCGAAGCCATCTTCCAGGCGATCAGGGCTGCCCTCGGTCAGCTACCCATCATCGCTGAGGACCTCGGCGAGCTCTCCCCTGCTGTGCCGGAGTTGCGCGACCGGCTCGGGCTGCCGGGCATGAAGATCTTCCAATTCGGGTTCGACGACGACGAGTCGCACCCCTTTCTGCCCCACAACTATCCGGAGCGTTGTGTGGCCTACACCGGGACTCATGACAACCAAACGGTCAGCGGTTGGTGGGCGACGGCAACCGGAGCGGAGCGCGAGTTGGCGATGCGCTACCTGGATTGGGACGGCTCATACCCGGCACCGCGCTTCTTGGAGGCGGTATGGGCCTCGCGGGCGATGTTTGCTGTCGCCCCACTGCAGGACTTCCTCGGACTCGACGACCGCGCCCGAATGAACACGCCGGGGACGACGGGCGACAACTGGACATGGCGGATCTCAGCCGACGCGCTGTCTCCCGCGCTGGCCCGGTCGATCTCCGAGCTCAACGCCCGCCACGGCCGCTGACTGACTGTCAGCGCGTTGCGCTCCGGTCCGCGTCCAGCCAGGTCTCGTGGACCGACAGCCAACGTAGCCCGTTTGGAGTCGCCCCGTCGCGTTCGAACACCACCGTCGATAGCCGCCCCGTCGTGTTCGCGGCTTCCTGCTGCCATTCCTGATAGCGAGCGACGACGATGCTCGCCGAATCGTGCAAGAGCACCGGCTCTTCGATCCAGATCCGGCCCGGACGGGCGCCGTGGCCGTTGCGCACCCCGGCGAGGACTTGGATGCACGTCAACACGTGACCTTGTGGTGTCACCATGGAGAAGCCGGGGTCGAGAACGGCGCGGAATCGCTCGAACGCGTCGTGGTGGTTCGGCAGGTCTCCACAGAACCACGCGTCAAAGAACTCGTGGAGTTCCCGAATCTCGCGGTCCCAATCGGGACTCGCAGTCAGGGACGTACCTCGACGAGTTGCTTCGTCGTCAGATCGAGCACTCGCTCGACATCACTCCTCGAGTCGGCGATCCAGCGTGCCAAACTCTCCCCTGGGACCCGCACCAGCCACCAGGCGACGTCGCGAGTATCAGACCCACGGTGTGCCAGCCAGGCTGCCCTCCCCACGGCAACGGCCTCCGCCTCGACCTCGAACACCCCAAGAGTGGTCTCGATCGGTCCGGTGTACCTCTGCCCCGGCTCGAGCGCGGGCTCCAGGAACTGCACCGCCTCAAACTGCGTCACATCACTCATCAGCGCCTTCCTGGTCTGGTCCTAAAATACTACGCAGCGTGGTGGTTCGTCACGTATCTTTTCTAAAACTTCCGAAGTGACCAATCCCGGGCTACTCCGGCACCCGGTCGCATACCTTGGTAGGCATTCACGCCAAGCGCGACACCCTATGGCTGATGGCGGCCAAGCCGGTCCCGACCCCGATCTGGATTGCGATCCAGAACCCGGTATGGCCGGTCACGAGGCAGAGCACACCTCCGGCGGCGAGCACTACTCCGCCGATCGTCCCTGCCACCAGGCCCCACCGTTGGCGTGCCGCCAATCCGGTGATCACCCCAATCCACGAGATGAGCATCACGCTCTGGACCAAAGCGCCCAGGGTGCTGGGCGCCGCCGCAGGATCCGCCGTCGGTGTCACCGCAAACACCCAGCCGAGTCCTATCAACCAGGCGGCGGCTACGACGGCTACCGACCGGCCGGGCACCGTGTCACCGAGGCGCTGCAAGCCACGGTCGTCTTGTCCCTGTGGGTGGTGCGACACCCTCTTGGGTGCGATGGTGCGCATGGTCGACCCCTCCTGTTGGTTTGTCCCTCTTCGTCTCCGAGTATGGTCGCCCGCTGGCTCTCGCGGGTCGATTCTTGGACGTTCATCGCGGGATGGTCACTCGAACACATCTCGAGCGGTGGAACCCTGCTCGACCAGTGTGGCGCCCTCCTCCTCGGCGGCCAACCGGGCGACTGCCGCGTCGAAGGTCTGCTCGGCGCCCTCGGTCCCCGCCAACACTGCGCTGAGTGCGGCAAATGCCTCGCCGAGACGCGCCTCCGCCGACTCCCCGGCGGCCTCGGCGAGTGCCGCACCCTCGCAGAAGCGATCACCCGCCTCGAGGTAGCGGCCCGCCGCCAGCATGTGCCCGCCGAGCATCCACAACGCTCGCGACTCCGGCAAGTCGCCCTTGTCGAGCTCCCGGGCGAGTTGGAGGTTGGTGATGGCTGCGTCTAGGCCGATCTGCAGGTCACGCTCGAGAACCTCTACACCAGGTTCTCCCCACCCCGGCCAGGTAGAGGATGCGAGGTCGTACATCAACGCTTTGGCCTCCGAACGCAGCCGGTAAGCAACCTCGCCCTCGGCCGCGCCGGCCGCCACCCAGCAGTGCGCGTATCCGGCGGCCGCCAGCGGGGCCACGGCCCCAAGGTCCTCGGCTTCCCAGTAGGCGTCGCGCACTGCCTTCCGATGGCAGGCAGCCACCGCCTCCGGATCTGGCGAGCGGGCGAGACGATCGATCTCACCGAAAGCGCCACTGGGTGCACTCTCATCCACGGCTATCTCCCCTATGACGGACGAGAGCCGGGACAAGCCGGCTCCCATCGAACAGTTCCGTTCGGTCTAGAGCATGATGCGCATCAGGCGTGAGAACAGCCCGACGGCATCAATCACGGCGTTGAGCGTCTCGCAGCCGCTTTGGGTGACAAAATCGACACAGCGGTCTTGGTCCGGGCCACCGCGGAGTGTGTTGCTCCCGGGACCACCGAAGAGCCTGTCGTTCCCCTCACGACCAAACATGAGGTCGTCGCCGGCCTGCCCATACAGGGTGTCGTCACCCTGGAGTCCGTCGACGCGGTCGGCGCCCTTCCCTGCTCGGATTCTGTTCTTGCCGTTGTTCCCGGTGATGTTGTCGTTGTGCCGGGTCCCGTTCACGTGTTTTACGGACTTGAGCGTGTCCTTGCCGAACCCCTTCGCGCTGCTAGTGGCGAGATTGACTGTCACCCCTCTTGGCGAGTCTTCGAAACTCACGGTATCTGATCCGTTGCCGCCGATGACGTTGTCGCTACCAGGTCCCGGCGAGAAGTAGTCGTCGTCGCCTTCACCCTTGAGAACATCGTCGCCGCTACCGCCGAGGAGTTCATCGTTCCCGGCGCCTCCAAATAGCGTGTCACCGCCGTGTAGGCCGTCCAACAGGTCGTTTCCGTCGAGGCCCTTGATGAGGTTGGCGGCACCCGTACCTGAGATGGAGTCGTCGAAGTTGCTGCCGACGACGTTTTCGATAGAGCGCAGCGTGTCGTTGCCCTCGCCGGTTGCCGTCTTGGCGCCGAGGTCCACGGTCACGCCCGTCGTCGCTTTCGTGTACTTGACTTGGTCGGTCCCGGCTTCGCCGTCCATCTTGTCGTTGCCGCGGCCACCGGTCAGCTTGTCGTTGCCGCCGCCGCCACAGATTCTGTCGTTCCCACCGCGGCCGTTGATCGTGTCCTTGCCGCCACCGCCCATGAGGACGTCGGCGCCCCCGGTTCCGTTGATGACGTCGTCGCCGGCGGTGAAACTCAGGTTCGTCGGCACCTTGCCGAAGCAGAGGCCTCCCGCATCGGCCACTTGAACGGCGCTGAAGGCATCGATCAGCCCACTGCCAGATAACGGGTCGACGCCGTTGTTCTCCATGTCGATGGCCGTTCCGCGCAGGATGTCGTTGGTCGCAGCAGGGTTGAGGGATCCGTTGGCGTCCAGCATCAACGCCGCTACCGCCGCCGCGTGCGGCGCGGCAGCTGATGTGCCGAAGAAGTTCGGGAAGCCGTCGCCATCAGAATCGCTTCCGAAGAACGTGGTATTGGTGCCGTCCGGAGCCGCAATCTCCGGTTTGAAGCGGTTCACCGGTGCGCCGGGCAACGCCGCCCCGGCAGCATCAAAGTAGAACTGGAGTTGCCCGCCGAGCGAGCTAAACGGCTCTACGTTGATCTTCCCTGCCGGCGGCTGAAAGGCTCCGCCCTGATCGATCTCTCGGTAGTAGACAGCGCCGACCGCCATCGCTCCCGCAGCTGCAGCGTGTCCATAGATCTGGGCATCATTGAATACCCCTGCATCCCAACCGATACCCGAGTCGAAGTAGTCATAGGCCGCGATGCGGAAATCAACCCCGGCCATGCGGCCGCAGACGTGTTCCACGACCAGATGCACCGTCTGCGTTCCCCCGGACGTGTTCTGATAGACGAGGTTTTCCTGAGGGTCACCTGCCCGGTTGCCTTGTGAGCAACCCTGGACGGAGGCGCCTCCCCCAAAGGCACCCAAACCGCAAAATGCAGGATTCTGGGCCGTGCAAATCCGCAGATCGAGATTCACCGCAGACCCGGGGCCCTGTTGACCGCTGAAGGGCTCGTTCCAGCCCAGCCACAGCCTGACCGCTTCAAAGTTGTCGAGCTGAATGGACGCGTAGGCGTCACCGCCGCCCCAGTTGTGGAAGTCGTCTCCAAAAGTCACATCGTCGGAGGGAGGGTTGACGTCGCGGTACGTTTGATGGACGCCATACCGGGCGCTATTGCCAGCGGACGAGTAGTACGCGACTCCAGCATCGACCGCATCCTGGGCGGCCTGGGCGATGAGGCCGTCTTGGAACATGGGCTCCGCGAAGTAGATCACGTCATCGACGATGACGTCGGCGCCGCAGTTCACCAGATCCGTGATGCCTTGCGCAAAATTCGGGATCGTATCGAAAGCGGAATGAAACAGAAGGTCGCTGCCAGGAGCTAGATCGTGGATCAACTCGGCCATACCCGCGCCTTCGTCGATCCCAGTCGTGGGTCCGGGATCGAGGATCCCCACAGTTGCGGGCAGGTCACCGCTTCCCTGCGGGGAAGAACCAGTCAGCTTCCGGTTGCACCCTCCGCCGCTGAGCGAGCCACCAATATTCCGATGGAACGTGTCCGACATCACCCCAATCGTGATCCCCGAGCCGTCTACGCCGAAGGTCGACCTAGCGCTAGCGGCGTTGATCGACAGATCGGCCTGGCTCGCCACCGATCCCACGTTGGTCTTCGCTCCATAGTTGGGGTGGATGGTGGTGATCTCTGAGATAGCAGCCAACTCGTCGTACCGCGCGGGGTCAATCGTCCCGCTCAATCTCCCCCATTCCGGGAAGGCTCCTTGGACCTCAAAGCCGATCGCTTCGGCCTGGGCAACGACCTCGGGCGTCAGCTCCGTCAGTCGGATGTCCAGGGCGGGGTAGCTTGCGCCGAACTCCAAACCCAGAGCCTCACGCTTGAGCGCCTCAGTAGGGCGTCCTGCCGCTTGTGCGGCCCTGAT
Organism: uncultured Acidimicrobiaceae bacterium; assembly: GCA_964465915.1. GTDB lineage: Bacteria > Actinomycetota > Acidimicrobiia > Spongiisociales > UBA5794 > CAVPHV01. The sequence goes on along the minus strand of CAYXMJ010000037.1, from coordinate 4,943 downwards.
CCCCAGAAGGTCCGAGGAGACCTTGGCGAGGGCCGGATTGCCTTCCATCAGCTCGACCATTTCGGGGGCAACCGGCTCCGGCTCCAATTGCGCGGCCCCGGCTGCGGGGATCGCAACGACCGTTGTCGCAACCAAGAGCGCGACGATGACTTTCCCTACACGACGGTTCACAGGTGTCCCCTCTTCTCCAAGGCGCAAAGTAGAGGTCCAGCATACGTGGGCAACGGTTTTTTGGGCCGTGCTGTCTTGTTTCGTGCGATAGGACTAGCCCGTGCGCCACCGGGTTGAAGAGCGAAGCCCCCCGCCGTGCGGCGGTACTACCCTTTCGCCACCGTGCAGGCAGGCGGGCCGATCATCCGCATGTGTGCAACCCGGAAAGGATGCGATGACAACACCAAGCGACGAGGCTCCGGCAGGCGACGCGGGCGACGCGGCGTCCGAGGCTGAAGCTCCTCCCAAGGGCGGCTTCGGCAAGCAGCAGATCATTGCGACCATCATCACGCTCGTCGTTCTGATCATCGTGTTCGTACGGATCTTTCCCCAGCTCGGCGACTATGACAAAGCGTGGGCTGCGATTCAGAACATGTCCACGGCGTGGGTCGTCGCACTGGTGGTCGCCACCATTTCGATGATCCTGATCTACGCGTTGCCGTTCCAGGCGGCGCTGCCGGGTCTCTCGTATGGCAACGCGTTCATGGTCCGTCAGACCTCGTTCATGATCAGCAACTCCATCCCTGCGGGCGGCGCCATCGGCCTGGGCGTCCAGTTCGGAATGCTCAACGGCTATGGATTTGGCCCTGCGCCTGCGACGGCCGCCATCGGCATCACCAGCGTGTGGAATACCCTCGTGACGCTGACGCTTCCGGTTCTCGCTGCGCTTGGTCTGGTCTTCGTCGGCTATACCAACGGAACCGCCACGCTGTTGGCCGTCGGTGGTCTCGTTGTGGTGGGGGTTTTGATCGGCCTCTTCGCCCTCATTCTCAAGAGCGAAGAGATGGCCCGCAGACTCGGCGGCTACGCCGACAACGCCATCAAATGGGCCGCAGGACTAATCAACAAGGACCCTGACCCCAATCTCGCCGAGGGTGCGGTCAAGTTCCGCGACTCCGTGGTTGGCGTCGTCCGCGAAAGGTGGGGATGGGTCACGCTGGCCAACTTCGGACAACAGTTCACCCAGTTCTTCATTCTCTACATGGCCCTGCTGGCCATCGGCGACGGAAGCAGCGAAGCCACGTTCATCGAGGCGTTTGCCGCCTTCGCCTTCGCCAAGCTGGCGACCTTCATCCCGCTGCCGCCGGGCGGGCTGGGAACGGTGGATGCCGCGATGACCGCGATCCTGGTCGCCTTCGGCGTCCCCAACAACGATGCGATGGCGGCCACTCTCATCTGGCGCGGTGCAACGTTCTTCCCGCAGATCGTGATCGGGATCATCACGTTCCTGATCTTCCGCCGCAAGCACCCCACGGTGAATACCCAAACGGCGTAGACGCCGCCGGCGTCGGTCGGTATGCGCTAAGTGAGGTCGACGAGTCGCTGTGCCACTTCTCGCAACATGGCAACGGCGATGGTCGGTTCGCGATTCAGCAAGTCTGCAATGTCGGCCCTGCGAATGACAAGGCCGCTCACGTCGCTCGTTGCCGAGACCCGCGCCGTCCTCGGGCTATCGGTCAGGATCGCGAGCTCGCCGAAGAAGTCACCGGGACCCCGTTCGATCGGCTCATCCCCCGGCGGCTCAATACGAACCGTTCCGGTTTCGATCACGAACACACCAAGACCGGGCTGGCCGATCTCTACCAAGACCTGCCCCGACGGTGCCTCAAACTCGGTGGCCACGGCGGCCACCTGACTGAGACCTTGCTCGTCGAGGCAAGCGAAGATCGGGACGCGCTGGAGGACTGAAAAGTCGTTGCTAGCCATAGCCGCAGCGTAGCAGTGGTCACGCAGGAGGTTCGGTGACTATCGGGTTCGGTCGGACGCCTCAACCCGGGCCGCAAATCCGTCCAGATCGGCCGGACCCGGCTCCCCGATCACGACGTCGATCCCTTCGAGCAGGTCGGCGTACTGGTCGTCCTGACCGGGTTGAACCGACGCCCATATCGGCACGTCGTCGGCGATGACCTCTTTGTATCGCCTGAGGATTGCCCGGTGTTGTGGTCGATCCAGATCGAGCTGGAACACCACGCCGTGGGCGTTCTCAACCATCGAACAGGTGTCTTTGAGAATCGGGCATGCAGTCCCCATATCGGGACCGTGACAAACCAACACGGGATGGCCCAATGGCTCGAGGAAGCTCGTGTCGAATCCTGCGTCGCCCGGCGTTACGTCGAGAATTATGCTTTGGTCGGAGTCCATTGAACCTCCTTGTCCTGCCTGCATTGGTACCGGGTACTGGTTAGGTCCACTAGGGGCAAAAGCCCCGCAACCCACTCATCCGAGCTCTTTGCCTGACCAAGAATTGGTCACTTCGCGTGCCTAAGAACTCACTATTACCTTCGGCGCCCCGTCAGAGTAGGCTTACCCCTACGGGGGTTGTGCTGGCAACACTGGCGTTGCCCTCAATCGGAATATGCACATAGGAGGGCATCATGATTCGTCGAAGGAAGCTATTGGCACCACTCTTTGTCGTCGTGGCGGCGATGGTCCTCGTTGCCATGCCGGCTGTAGCCGACGAGGCAATCGGGATCGACGACGAGGGCTTCGACCCGAGGGCACCCGGGGTGGTCATCGTTCGGCAAGTTGCCGAGTCGAACTCAGTCATCGTCAGGCTCAACAACAACTACCGTACGGCCCACTTCCGCATCGTGATTCGCGGCATCGACGTGGTGGATATCGACGACGACTTCCCGAAGCCGATTGGGCTCGAGGGCAAGTGGGACGACGGCAGGGTGGGACCTTGTCATGACGATCTCTTGGTGAAGGACTGGGAACCGGGAGCGGCAAGGACGAAGGTGGCCAAGGCCAAGTTCTACACCTGTTACGGACCCGACACCATCCGAATCCACCTCGGCGACGGACCAAACGGCACGGTTGATCCCGCCATCAAGGTCGTCTTCACCGAGCTGGAAAAGTTGGACAACGTCGAGGGCGTCTTTGTTGGGCTCGACCCCAACAGCGTCGGCGAGAGCTGGGTTCCTCTCTACGAGCAGCCGGGCGAAGGCGACTAGCCAAACGACTACTGAACCGAGAAAGGGCCCCGATCCGTCGGGGCCCTTTCTCTTTCTGACGCCGGTGCGGTAGATCCAGCGCAAGAGGTGCAGCGCAAGAGATGTGAGTACTCAAGGCCCGCCGAGGAGGGATTCGGGGTCCTGCAGGTAGGCGTTGACTCGGTCGTAGAAGCGGGCGATGTGGAGTCCGTCGATGAGCGCGTGGTGGCCTTGCACGCTGAGTGGCATCTGAAGTCGGTTCCCATTGTCGTGGAACTTGCCCCAGGCGAATCGGGGGATGGAATCTGCCGGAAGCGCCATGATGGGATGCGAGAAGCTCGTGAATGAAACCCACGGGATGGCGGTCATGTACAGCAGATCGTCTCGACCCGGCAGCTCCGCCAGGGTCGGGTGTTCCTTGACATGCGCAATGCGCTCCTCGACGTGGGCAGCGAACACCGCGAAGTCGTCGTCGTAGTCGAGCGAGCAGAAGCTGAAGAGGCCGTCGTCAACGAGGATGGTCGTCGAGGGGTGAACCCTGACGTGCTCAATAACGCTGTCGTCGCGAATTCGCTGCCGGAACTCAGGTATGTCGTTGGCGGCTCGCGCCAGCACGTACACAATCACAGCGGTGACAGACACGCCTCCTTGCCGCACGGCTGACATCAGTGCCGTCACATCAACGTCGGCGCACATGGTGAAGTGCGGGTTGTGGAACGAGCGGAACGTCTCGAAGTGTTCCCGCCGCGACCACGAATCGACATCAATCTCACGCATACACGACCCAACCTATCAGTTGTCTCGCCGATCAGGTGGCGACGCCAGAGCTGGCCAAGTGCATCTCCGCGGCTGGTGACCAACACGACCACAACAGACGGCCCGAATGAACTAATAGCCTCGTCGTTAGTGGGCTACACAGGGCTGCTGTGGACTGAGGTCGCGGCCCAGCGATGTCAGAAGCTGCCCGCGGGGCTTCTTCCCGCAGAGTCGGCAACCGCATGGTCGAGGACCACCAGTAGCTGCCCTCTTTGCCAACCTCCTCATGTGAAACGGGTAAGCGGGTACGGAACTCCAGCTTGTGGATGTCCGGCTTCCACTGGGACCACCTCATCGATGCGCTCGAGAAACAGCACGTGCCCGTCACGCGTCACGTCCTCGGACCCGAACCGACAGACTGAGCCGACCCCCTGCGTATGGCCGACCCCATGTGTATACAAATGGGAGGGTTTGGCGTGAGCCCATACATATGGCCGGCGGCGTAGGACGCGATGAACGCCGCGTCGACGTTCGCCCCCTTGTCGGTGACGAGCATCACCAGCCCCCGGTAGCCCTCGATGTTGGCGTACCGGTCGTGGCTGTCACCGCACCTCGTCCCCTTCCCGAATAGGGCGTCGGCCTCGTCGAGGAGCAGACTGATCCGGCGAACAGGGCGCTGATGCCCGCAGCCCTGGAGATGATCCGTCGCAGGTGGGACCCCATGCCACCCGTGGGATGCCTCCGGTCACTCGTTGCCTCGCCGCTGTAGGCAGGCTTCGGAACTGTCGATGCCGGCTTGACCCACATGGGCAGATGGTCGCTCATCTGTTGAGTGCGCCAATAGACCCGGTAGTAGGTACCGTTTCGATCCGACGCCGGTTTCGGGTCGCGGGTTGCCTTCCAAAGAGAAGCCCGGGGAAGGGTAGTGGCGGAATGGTCCGTCGCCCCTACTTCCTCACTTGCGACCTGGTCGCCATTGCCGGAGCCGCCCCCACCGGGTCCCCCGACCCGTGTCCGTGATCGATGCCGGCGCATCGTGGCGTA
>CAYXMJ010000036.1:0-19444 GCA_964465915.1 uncultured Acidimicrobiaceae bacterium | reverse complement strand
GATCTCGTCGGCAAATGCACCGCCGATCCCCGAGATGAACCTGGCGTCGGTGAGAGCCCGCTTGAGGGTGTGGCGCTCTGCTTGGAGCGCCGCCCGGAAGTCTTCGCTCGAGGCGGTGTCGACCTCGATACCGCCCGGATCGAGGCCGGCCAGCGCGTCTTCGCCGACGACGTAGTGCAGCGACGCCCTGCGTTTGGTGCCGGCTTCGGACAGCAACAACGTTCCGTCGGCGAAGTCAAAGGCCGCCTGGCCGTACTTCTTGGGAATGGCCTTACCGGGCGCCTCCCAATGCAAACGGCCGGCGATCATCAGGTGGATGACGAGGAACCGGTCTGCGTCGAGTTCAACCACGATGCGCTTGCCGATGCGGCGAAGCCCGGTCACTGCGCGTCCCGCCGCATCGTCTATGGGTGGATCGTAGGTCTTCAGAAGAGCGAACGACTGGACACGGATTCGCTCGAGCTCGCGCCCGGCGATCCTTGGCTCGAGCGCTTCGAGGTATCCGACGATCTCGGGGAGTTCCGGCACTACGGCTGTCCTCTCAGCGGAACATGTCTTCGGCGGCAGGGCGTACCAGGTCGGTGGCGCGTCCCTCGCCGTCGGACCAAGACAGGCCCCTCACGACGGCAGCGGGGATCCCAGAGGACTTGCCCATGACCAGGTCTGCGGCGGCCGCGATCTCGTCGACGATGGCGACCTCGGTGACGTCGAGCATCCGGCCCTGCATGTCGGTGGTGCCGCGCAGGTCGAGGATCGCCGCCATGCCGGACACACCGATGGCTACGTCGGTCAGACCGCGGCGCCAGGGACGTCCAAAGGTATCGGTGACGACCACAGCCAAGTGGCACCCACTGGCGTGCTCGAGGCCGCGCCGAATCGTGTGGGCGGATCGGTCCGGGCGCTCGGGAAGAAGGACGGCGTGGTCGCCGACAACGTTTGACCGATCAACGCCGGCGTTGGCGCAGATGAAGCCGTGGTGGGTCTGGGCGATGACGAGATCGCCGCGACGGCGGATGATGGTGGTGGCCTCGGCTTCCGCCACTCGTCGGTAGGCGGCATCGTCGGTCACGGCAACGGTGCGACCTTCGGCTTTGGAGACCACCTTGTGCGTGACCACGACGACGTCGCGCTCCTGCAACCCGCCGGACGGTTCGAGCGCGGCATGGATGAGCGACGCCACGTCGGCGCCGGCGGTGACTTCGCCGATTCCGGTAACGGGGATGATCTCGATCGTGCCGTCGGTCATGCTTGCCTCATCGTGGCCTGGCATCGTACCGGCGCCGACCGCTCTGTTGGGCCGGCTGACCCGACGTGGCCGACGGGGTACCGCGGTGCGGTGACTCCATCGTCAGGACCGAAAGTCGAGGGCCGCGAGCATGGCCGCCGCGACGGCGGCGCCGTAGTCGGGGCCGGTCAAGCGCGTGTCCATGGCGTGAACGGCCACGGGACCTCCGGCGAGTGCGGCGCGTTCCGCGGCGTCAACCTGATCGATCACGAGGTCGGTGATGAGTCCTTCGTAGGCCGCCATCACGCCGGCGTTGCCGGGCGGTAGCCCCAGACCGGCCATCACCCGGTCGGCCGGACCCTTCAGCGCTTTGCCGGCGAATAGGGGGCTCACGGCAACCGTGCGTGGGCTGGCCGAGATCGCGTCGTGGATCCCCGGGACGGCGAGGATCGGCCAAATCGAAAGCGGGGGGTTTGATGGCGCCACGATGACCAGGTCGGCCGCGGTGATGGCTTCGAGCACGCCCGGCGCCGGCCGGGCTGAGGCGGCGCCGTCGTAGCGCACGGCATCCACAGGATCGCGGTGACCTCGTACAACGAAGTAGTCCTGGAAGTCGAGCCAGGTTCCCCCTGTGACTCGAACTCGAGTGCGGATCTCATCATCCGAAGCCGGAAACACCTGAGGTGCGACACCAAGCGATTGTGTGATTGTGGTCGTGATCTCCGACAGCGGGACGCCGGCGCGCAGCGCGGTGGTGCGTCGCAAACAGAGCGCGAGGTCGCGATCGCCGAGCCGGAATGCGGTATTCACGCCCATCGCGGCCAGAGCCTCCATGACATTGAAGGTGTCGTCGGCAACACCCCAACCCTGAGACCCCTCGATGCCGGCCAAGGTGTACGAGACAGTGTCGAGATCGGCGCAAACCCTTGTGCCGTATACATCCTCGTCGTCTCCGACATTGACGATCACCGAGAGGTCCGCGGGATCTATGACCCGCTGGAGGGCCCGCGCCAGGCGGGCGCCGCCGACGCCGCCGGACAACAAAGCGGCTCGGTCATTGCGGTAATTCTCTGTCGGTCCCAGAATGCACCCCTATGTCGTCTCGTGCGGAGGAGTCTCCGCCCGTTTCCATTGTTGCCGCCATCACGGTCGGCGACCTCGCGGCGATCTCGAACACCCTGGCAGCCATCAGCGGCCAAGTGTACGAACCGGCGCGCGTTGTCGTCGTGGGCGGCGACGCTGAAGGCCGCCACACTGCCGACGAAGAAGGGGCAGAGTGGTCGGCCTCGTTGAGCGCGCTCCTGGCATCGCTCACCACCGAGGTCAGCCACGTGTGGGTGCTGCGGGCCGGCACGATTGCGCGGCCTGATGCCCTAGCAACGCTGCTCGAGGGCGCCGAACGCACGGGATCAGCTGTGGCTGGTTCCAAGGTGTTGCAGTTGGAGAACCCCGAGTCGCTGGTTTCTGTCGGCATCGCGACAGACGTCTTCGATACCCCCTACCTCGGACTCGACGACGACGAAATCGACGCCGGCCAGTATGACGTTGTCCGCGACGTCGCCGCCGTCGCCGGCGCCTCGATGCTGATTCGACGCGACCTCGCCAAGGGAGTGGCCGGCCCGGATCCGCTCCTCCCGCGACAGGCTGCCGCCATCGATCTCTGCCAGCGCGCCCGACTGCGTGGAGCGCGAGTGGTCGTGGTGCCGTCGTCGGAGGTGATGGTTCCGCTGGCAGCCACCGAGACTCGGCTGTGGCGTGAAGACGCCGGGCGAATCAGGGCGATGCTCAAGGTCTACTCAGTACTGACGCTGCTGTGGACGATCCCGCTGGACATCCTGATCGGTCTCATCGAGGCCATTGTTGCTCCCTTCCTCGGCCGGTGGACATTCTTCGCTTGGATCAAGTCGTGGTTGTGGAACATCGTCCACCTCCCTTCGACGTTGCGGGAACGTTTTGCGGCCCGCAAGGGCCGGGTGGTCGGTGATGCCGAACTGTTCCGCTACCAGTTGCGCGGATCGGCAACGCTTCGAAGCCTCAGCACTGAGGCTTCGAAGCGACTGCGGAATCGGGTCGGCAGCGACGAAGCGCTGACCCTGGCCTCGCTCGGGCGCGACCTGCGCCAACCTGCCCTGGTCATTGGCTTGATATCACTGGGCTTCATCGCGCTGGCAACGCGGGCCATCTGGGCCGACGGCCTCCCCGCGGTCGGGTATTCGCTTCCCTTGCCGACGTCCGGCGGTGACGCGCTGCGCGCCTACGCCGGGGGCTGGAACCCCAGCGGGTTTGGCAGTGTGGAACCGCTGCGACCGTTCTTCGCAGCTGGTGGTTTGGTCCAGGTCGTGGTGTTCGACAACGTGCGGTGGGCGTCGACGATTCTGATCGCGGGTTCGATGATCGTTGGGGTGTGGGGCACCAATCGGATGCTGCGCACCTGGGGAGTCGAGGCGGTTGCCGGGGTGCTCGCCGGCGCCGTGCTCGTGGCCGGTCCGGCCACCCGCGCCATCGCCCAAGACACCAACGTTCCGACCTTGGTTGCGGTTGGTCTGCTTCCTTGGGCGATTCGGTTGGCGGTCGCCCGCTGGCCGGCGACTCGGCGGAGGCAGATCGGGCGGGTTGCCGGTGCGGCATGGGTCACGGCCGTGATCGCGGTGTTGTCTCCGCCGCTCCTGGTGGTGCCGTCCGCCGCGGTTCTCTTGTGGGCAGTGTTGAACTTCCGAGACATGACCGCCTGGCGTGCGGCGCTCGTCAGCGGGGTCGCCACTCTCGTCGCGTTCCCCGCTCTGCTGCCGTGGGTCGCCCTTGCCGACATGAATGCCTTGCTCGATGCCGGCGAAGCCTTCTGGGATCCCGGAGTTGTGCCGGTCGGCGCGATTGCGATTGCTCTCGGTGCCGCGCTGCTCGCGGCACCGTCGCGGTTGGCCGACATTGCCGCCTGGGGTGGATTGTTGGCCGTAATCGGCGGTCTTGTGGCTCGTTCTTCGGATCTTGGTGGCGGGCGCGAGGTTGAGGGCCTCGGCCTCGCCGCGGTTGCCCTCGGGTCGGCCGCAATCGTCGGGGCGACCTTTGAGTCGGTCCGCCGGGTTGATGAAGTGACCGGCTGGAAGCGGCTCATTGTCGGATTGGGTGCTGTGGCTGCCGCCGTCGTCCTTGCTGCCACCCTCCTCGTCGTGGCTCCGGGTCGCGCCGGTTTGCCCGGAGACACCCTGACCAGGCAGATTGGGTTCACGGCGCTGTCAAGCGGAGACCCAGCGTCGTCTCGCATTCTGCTCATCGGGCCAGAGGATGCACTCCCCGGCGACTCGGTCACGATTGAGGGCGCCGGGTATCGGGTGGTCTCGGCTCCGATGCCTTCGCTGATGGAGGCATGGTTGCCGGCCTCGACCTCCGTCGACACCGCGTTGGCACTCGTCCTCGAGGACCTCCTCTCCGGAGAGACGTTCCGGGCGGGCGAGGAACTGGCTCCGTTCGGGATTCGCTGGGTCATCTCGGTCGGCGACACTCCGCTCGAAGAGGTGTTCGACGGCCAGCTCGACCTCATTCCTCTGAGCACACCAGAGGGGGTTGCCCTCACGATGGAAGAGATCGTGCCGGTCCGTGCCTATACGGCCGATGGCCAGGCCTGGGCCCGGTCGGGCTCAGGCTACGTCGGACCGGCCGGTGCGGGCACATTGTTCATCGCTGAGACGGCCAACGGTCGCTGGGGACCCGACTGGCAGCAAGCCGAATGGGGCAATCAGTTGTCGACCGTTGACGGCCGGGTCGACTTCGCCACCATTCCCTCGAGGCAGAATCAAGCCGTTGCCGCCGGGGTCCTCGTGTTGGTACTGATGGGCGTGTCGTGGTGGGGGAGGCGGGGATGAAACGGATGATCGTCGCCACGGTGATTCTGGTGATCTCGTTTGCTGCCATCGCCCTCCCTGAGCCCGCACCGGCTCCCGGCCCGACGTTCTCGGGCGCCGTTGAACCGGCAGCGGCTGCATCGGCGAGCAGCAGCGTCTGGTACTGCCCATGGGTGGACGCCGGGGCGGAGAAGGATGCGGCGATCCTCATGGCGTCCACCGTCGAGGTGGACGCCATCGTGACGCTTCCCAGCCCGCTCAACGAGGAGGAGCCGGACCTGGCGACTCGATCGATCACCGGACCGGGCGCCGAGATTCTCAACGTCGGTGATCTCGTGCGGCGCGGTGCGGCCCCGGGTTTCGTCGAATACTCGGACGGGCCGGCGGCAACGGGTGCGTGGGTGAGCGGCGACCAGTTGCTTTCCGGCGACCGATGCACGGTGGCGGTTTCGAAGCTGTGGCACCTTCCCGGTGTCAGCACCCGCCAGGGGCGCGAGGTCACGTTGCGGCTTTTCAACCCGTTCCTCCCTCTGGCCAAGGTGTCGGTCGGCGGCAGCACCGAGTTTGGTGCTCTCCCGCTGCCTGAGTTGGCGACCGTTGACGTCCCGCCCCGTGGCTGGGTCGACATCGACTTGAACCCTCTGATCCCGTTCTTCGACGACCTCACGTTGTTCGTCACGACCGAGGAAGGTCTCGTGATCCCGACGGTTACGATGTTCGGCGACGGCGACGAGGTCAGCCTGCCCGCCAGCGGCCTCTCCACGACTTGGGAGTTCCCGGTGGTGAGTGTGGACACTCTGACGCCGACGTTGATGATCTCAAACCCGGGGCCGGGAACGGCCACTGTGACGCTTGATGTCTTCACGACGGCGGGGGCCATACCGAATGCGGCCAGCTTCGAGGTCAGTCCGGATTCACCGCTGCGGGTTGCGCTCGACGAGATCGTCGACGGCAAGTTCGGGCTGCGCCTCTCATCTACCGGTCCTGTGAGCGCCGCGGTCGTCGCAGAGGACGCCCCCAGCGATGTGAGCGAAGCAGACGCCGGCGACGAAGATGACAGTGGCGACACCGACGAGACCACCGACGTGACCGTCGACCGGATCGCGGGAACCGTTGGTGCGGCCTTTCCCTCGTCGCGTTGGCTGCTTCCCGGAGCCGGCGCCGTTCCCGACGCGACGTCCTCGCTGTGGATTCTGAACACGGATCCGGAGCCGGCCACGGTGACGATTCAGCCGTTGGGAGTTCGTTCGCTACCGGCGGACAAGGTGATCGTCGCTCCCGGCACGGTGCTCGAGGTGCCGCTCGCCGCGGACGTCGAAATCGGCGGATACCTCCTCGACGCGTCCATCCCGGTGACGGCTGCCTGGAGCGCGGCCCGGCCCGATAGCGTCGCGTTCTTTGCCGGCACCGCTCTCGATGTCTGAGACCCTGATTCGGGTGGCAGCGGTGGTCTTGGTGGCTGCTGCCGCCCTGGCGATCGGATTCCTTCTGCGCCACGTGGCGTGGACGAGCCATCCCCCGATTGATGTATCGGAGCTCGATCTTCCCGCCGGGATCGTCGTGTTCACGTCGACGGAGTGCGTCAACTGCAAGGAGGTGCTGGCAACGCTGCGCAGCCTCGACGTGCCGTTGCGGGAGGTGACGCACGAACTCGAACCCGCCGCGTTTGAGGCCGCCGGAGTTGAAGCGGTGCCGCTCACGGTGGTGCTCGACCACCAGGGGGCCGTTGTCGCGCAACTGCCGGGCGTCGTGAGCGGCCGCCGGGTGAAGCGGGCGCTGCGCAGCGCCGGGGTCGATGCCGCGGCATGAGGGTACGGGCTGGAGCGGAGGGGGGTCCTTTGTCTAGTCACGGAACGCGCCTAGCTTCTCCCCCTATGGGAATTCACTGTTGCCGATGCGGTGGCCCGGCAGGGGCCGTCCTCGGTTTTGATTATGGAACTCGTGCGGTGTGGCTCGGCGACCTGGTTGGCGAACTCGAGATTGGCGCCGACTATGCCCTCTGTGATGGTCACGCCGATCGGATGACGGCCCCGGTCGGATGGTCGCTCACCGACAGCCGCAGCCAGGTGCGTCCGATGTTTGTGATACCGGACGTGGCCTGACCGATGCCGATTGATCGTGACTTGCTCGAGGCGATCCGGGAGATGGACGAGCACGAGCTGCGTCGAGTCCTGATCCTGGCCAAGGCCCGCCTCGAGCAGCGTGGCGTTGCGTTCCCCGGTGTGGTCCCCGACGTCAAGTTGCGTCAGCAGTCGGTCAAATGTGGAAAGGCGAACTGCTCTCGCTGCCCTCACGGGCCGTATTGGTATGCGTACTGGTGGGAAGACGGCCAACGCCGCTCACGGTACGTCGGCAAACTGGACGATTTGCCCGAATTGGGGGTCGGATGAACCCGTTGCGGTTCATGCGACTTTCGCGACTTTTCTGTAGTCGAATCGGCGTTTCCCCGCTACGATGGGGCGCCCATGGGTAGGAATGTTTCAACAGAGCCGCTCGTTTGCGAGCGGTGCGGCGCGGCGTCGGTGATTCAGATCGAATTGACGCTGCCGGACGGCACCGAGGTCGACTTCTGTTCGTGTCACCGTTGCGAGAGCCGCTGGTGGAACCAGGACGGCGAGGCGCTGGAACTGGACACCGTGCTCGAGATGGCACGCCGCTCCCGTTCCTGAACCAACCCGGTAGCGAAGTCTGACCCCTCCCGGGACGCCGAGACACCACCAGAAATCCAGGTCACGGCTACGCTTTGTCCCGTGACCACCCCGTCGCCCCCCCATTCCCCCGAGATCTACTACGCGTCGCCACCAGTGCAAGGCTACGCCTCAGTGTCGCGCTGGATCGCGGTCGCCGCCGTCGGCATCCCGACGCTGATCATCCTGATCCTCATGCTGGGCTTCATCAGCCCCGGCACCACGGTCATCGACTCCTTTCCGTACATCAACGTCGAGTTCAGATCGCCCACTCTGCTGATGGCGAACACCCCGACCGGCGGCGACATGGGCGCCCACGTGCTCTTACCGCAACTGCTCAAAGAGGATCTGCTTCCCTCCGGCCAGATCCTCGGATTCAGCTCGTCCTGGTACGCCGGGTTCCCCGTCCTCTATTTCTATTTCCCGCTGCCGGCAATCATCACGGTCTTGCTCGATGTGCTGCTCCCTTACGGTGTTGCCTTCAAGCTGACCACCATCATCGGACTGCTGATGCTGCCGGCAGCGTGCTACTTCTTCGTGCGTGCCCTCGGGTTGGCCCGGGTGGTGGCGTCGATGGCGGCCGTCACCGGGTCGATGTACGTGTTCATGGAGAGCTTCTCGATCTTCGGGGGCAACATCAAGTCCACCCTCGCCGGGGAGTTTTCCTTCTCGCTCTCGCTGGCGCTGTCGCTGATCTACCTGGGGTTGGTGGTGCGCGACACCCGCGAGCAACGCCCGTTCAGCCCGTTGCCTGCCGTCGTTCTCGCGCTGGCCGCGATGAGCCACATCGTCACCACGATCGTGGTTGTGGTCGCCGCGGTACCGCTGCTGCTGCGGCGTGGCGGGCCGCGGGTGGTTTTGTCTTCGTGGGGTTTGGGGTTTGCGCTGTCTGCCTTCTGGGCGGTGCCGCTGGCGGTCAGGACCTTCGATGGGCTCACCACCGACATGGGGTGGTCCCCGGTCAAGGGTCTTCTCGGCGAGAGTTCCTCTCCCGGCATCGTCTCCACACCATTCCCGGACGAGTTCATCCCTATTGCGGTGTTGGCGCTGATCGGAGCGGTGTGGTCGCTGGTGAGGCGAGAGGACGTATCGGTCCTGTTAACGATGACCATTCTCCCGCTCCTCGGCTACCTCTTCCTGCCGGTGATCGGTGTCACGAAGCTGTACAACGCTCGCCTTCTGCCGTACTGGTTCCTCGGGGGTTTCCTGCTCGCCGGGATCGCCATCGGCCTTGGGGTGATGACGCTGTCACGGGTGCTCCCCCAGCGGCGCCAGAACCTGGTTGCAGGTTCCGCGTTGGCCATCCTCGTCTTGGTCAACGTCATCGTGTTCGGCGTTCACGACCTCCCCGGTTGGGTCAGCTGGAACTACACCGGCTACGAGGGCAAGCAGCCGTATCCCGAGTACCGCGCCTTGCTCGAATCTGTTGACGAGCTGCCGCCGGGTCGGATCATGTGGGAAATCAACTCGGGGCAAAACCGGTACGGCACACCCATGGCGTTGATGCTCATCCCCTATTGGAGCGATGAACACCAATCGATGGAGGGTGTCTTCTTCGAATCCTCGGTATCAACGCCGTTCCACTTCCTCAACGGTTCCGAGGTCAGCCAGAGCCCGTCGAACCCGGTGCGCGGTCTCGACTATCGGGGCATGGACTTCGAGCGTGCGGTCGAACACCTCGAGCTCTACAACGTCCAGCACTACATCAGCTTCACAGAGGAGGCCCGCGACGCCGCCATCGCGGCGGGTCTGCCCGTGCTGGCGGAGCCGTCACCGTGGACGGTCTTCGATCTGCGGGAGAGTCAGGCCGTCGTCCCCCTCGCCTTCGAGCCGGTCGTCTATGCCGGCGAGGAGCAGTTCCTCGACGTGGCGCTCGAGTGGTACGACGACATCAACGGACTCGATCGGTTTGTGGCCTTGGATGGCCCCGAGGAGTGGCGCCGGGTCCAAGAACCCGCGGCCAGATTCGCCACGCCGCCGTATGACACCGCCGACGCCAACGTGACGGACGTCGTCATCGAAGACCAGCGGGTGACGTTCTCAACGACGGCGGTCGGCGTCCCCCACCTGGTCAAGGTGTCGTACTTCCCCAATTGGGAGGTGGTCTCCGGTGGGGAGGGCCCCTACCCGGTTACGCCTTCCCTCATGCTGGTTGTTCCCACCGAACAGGACGTTGTCCTCGAGTTCCGGGCCACATCGGTCGAGAACATCGGTACGGTGCTCACGCTTGCCGGGCTCGGCTTCATTGCCGGGTGGTGGGTGCTGCGGAGAAGGCGGCGCCACCAGGCCGCCCAGGAGCAAGCCGCGTGAACTCATATCTCAAGACATTCCTCAACCGTGAGTCGGCGAACCAGTTCGTCAAGGTCGGCGCCATCGGCGTGCTGAACACCGTGGTCGACTTCTCCCTGTTCAACATGCTGCGCGTCGGGGGGGTTCCCCGCAACTGGGCGATCACCATTGCGTTTGCCGTGGCGACGTTCGTGTCCTATCTGTTGAATCGCCGCTGGTCGTTCCAACTCACCGACGGCCACGTCTCGCTGCGCGAGACCGTCAACTTCTATGCCATCAACATCGTTGCCTGGTTGGTCACGATTGGGATCGTTCAGATCGCCGAGTGGTTCTTTGGCCCGCTGAGCTTGCTCGGCGAGAACGTTGCCAAGCTTGCCGCGGTTGTGGTCATTCTCATCCCCAAGTTCGCCGGCTATCGCGACATCGTCTTCCGACGGGCGCTGACCGCGGACGGCCGCGACCCGGTGGCCAGTCCAACTGCTGAGGAACCGGAGCGGTCCTAGGACGGCCCCTTGGGCCAGGAGAAGCTCCTGACCCAAATGAGGAACGTGTCACGCCCCATCTCCCACAGGGTGCGCGGTGACACGCCGGTGGCAGATGCGCCAACCGCCAGCTCGACTGGTGCGGCGGCGATGGAATAGCCGGCCCGATTGATTCTGACGATGAGTTCCAGGTCGAAGGAGTAGCGCATGATCTGGAGTTGGGGGAGAGTCTCGCTCAGCGCTTCGCGCCGGAAGGACTTCAGCCCGGTCTGGGTCTCGTCGACCGGGAGGCGAAAGAGCAGGCTCGTCACGAGCGAGAACATCTTGCTCAGCACACGGCGCAGTGCCGGATAGCGCCCCGGTTCCATCGACTGTTGCTTGGCGCCCACAAGAACGTCCACACCGGTAGTGCGCTGGCGTTCAAGGAATGCCGGCACCTGTCCGGGCGGAAGGTCGAGATCGGCATCGAGGAACACCACGATCTCACCGGTGCTGGCGGTGAAGGCCTCCAGGAGGGCGGCCCCCTTGCCCCGGTTTGGGGTGTAGCCAACCACACTGACGTTGTCATGCCCGGCAGCCGCGTGTTCGGCTGCGGCGCGGCACCCGTCCGTACTGCCGTCATCGCACACGATGATCTCGATACCGGGCACACCATGCAGCGCTTCGGCGGTGCGGTCGATATTGGCGGCGATTTCTGGAGCCAGCTGGTAGGCCGGCATCAGTACGCTCACACCCAGGGGAGTGGGGGGAGTCGAAGACATGGCGTGCGAGTCTATCGGGCTGTCGGGCAACGAACACCGAGGTCGGGTAAGGCCTCCTATCATCGAACCCATGGATCTCGACGCAATCTTCAAGGCCTACGACGTCCGGGGCCTCGTACCGGACCAACTCGACGAGGAAGCCGCCCGCCGTATCGGAGCGGCATTCGCCGCATTCATGGGGGCACCCCGTATCGCGGTGGGGCGCGACTGCAGGCTCTCGTCGCCGGAACTTGCGGCCGCACTCATCGATGGCATCACTTCCCAAGGAGTCGACATCGACGACCTCGGGATGATCACGACCGACATGGTCTACTACGCCGCCGGCGCCCTCGACGAACCGGGGGTGATGATCACCGCGTCGCACAATCCCAAGGGCTACAACGGCATCAAGATGTGCCGCGCCGGTGCCGCACCGGTGGGTGCCGAAAGTGGCCTTGTCGAGATCAAGGCGCTGGCGGAAGCTCCGCCTGCCCGTAGCACCGAACCGGGCCGGGTCGACGTCGTCGACATCCTGTCCGGGTACGTCGACCACGTGATCTCGGTGATCGATCCGACGGCAATCGCACCGTTGCGGGTTGTGGCAGACGGCGGCAACGGGGTCGCCGGGGTTGCCGTCCCACAGGTCTTCGCTCGGGTGCCGGCAGAGCTGACCGGCCTCTACCTCGAGCCCGACGGCACGTTCCCCAATCACCACCCCGATCCGTTGCGTCCGGAGAATCTGCGCGATCTCGAGGTGCTGATGCGCACGGAGGGCTCCGACCTCGGGGTCGCGTTCGACGGCGATGCCGACCGTGCCTTCTTCATCGATGACAAGCTCCAGCCGCTTCCCGGGAGCACGATCACGGCCATCGTGGCGAGCTGGTTCCTCGCTCGACAGCCCGGCAGCACCATCGTGCACAACCTCATTTGCTCCAAGGCCGTGCCCGAGATGGTGCTGGCGGCGGGAGGCACCCCGGTAAGGACTCGGGTGGGCCATTCCTTCATCAAAGAGGTCATGAAGGACACGGGGGCCATCTTCGGCGGCGAGCACTCCGGCCACTACTACTTCAGGGACAACTACCGAGCCGACTCGGGCATCCTCACGATGCTGGTGTTGCTCCAGGTGATCTCAGAGTCGGGAGTGCCGCTCAGCGAGTTGCGCACCGGGTATGAGCCGTACGCCCAGTCGGGCGAGATCAACTTCGAAGTGGCGGAAAAAGAGGCGGCGATGCAAGCCGTGTCGGCGGCGTTTTCGGAAGCGGACCAGGACCAACTCGATGGCCTCACCGTGGACTTCGGCTCATCGTGGTTGAACCTTCGTCCCTCAAACACGGAACCGGTGTTGCGGCTGAACGTCGAGGCACCAGATGCCACCGGCGTTGATGCGCTGGTTGCCACGGTCGCCGAGATCATCAAGGAGGATTCGTGAGCGAGAACCTGCTCCCAGACGGCTTGCTCGACATCATGCAATGCCCTGAATGTGGCGGCGGACTGAGCGAGGACGTTGCGGCCTCCGTTCTGGTGTGCGCCGACTGTGGCCTGCGTTATCCGGTCCGTGACGGCATTCCCGTGATGCTGGTCGAAGAGGCCATCCGGCCGCAGTAGGGTGCCGACCTCTCGCAACGAACATACCGCTGCTTTCAACCGATCAGGAGGACGAACCATCGTGGACTATGACATCACCGACCCGGGACTCGCCGAGCTCGGCCACCGTCGCATCGAGTGGGCTGGGCGCCGCATGCCGGTCCTCGGGGCCATCGCCGAACGGTTCGAGCGTGATCAGGTCTTCGCCGGGCGCAGGTTCGGGGCGTGCATGCACGTGACGTCGGAGACGGCAGTTCTCATGCTGACCTTGCGTGCCGGGGGGGCTGAGGTGTCGTTGTGTGCCTCCAACCCGCTATCGACTCAGGACGACGTCGCCGCGGCGTTGGTCGACTCGGGGATTCCCGTGTACGCCCGCCGCGGTGAGGACTCGACCGTCTTCTACGAGCACATCTATGCGGTCCTCGACACCCAGCCCGATGTCATTTTCGACGATGGTTCGGACATGACCACCGTGTTGCACAAGGATCGGTCCGGACAGCAGATCCTGGGCGGACTCGAGGAGACCACGACGGGTGTGGTTCGGCTGCGAGCGATGGCCGAGGACGGGGTTCTCCGGTTCCCGGTCGTTGCGGTCAACGATTCAGATACGAAGCATCTCTTCGACAACCGCCACGGCACGGGTCAATCGTCGCTCGACGGGATCTTGCGGGCGGCCAATATTCTCTATGCAGGCCGCACAGTTGTTGTCGCCGGCTACGGCGACTGTGGTTGGGGCATCGCCGAGCGGGCCAAGGGCATGGGTGCCGACACCGTGGTGGTCGAGATCGACCCGGTGCG
The DNA here is from genome assembly GCA_964465915.1 of uncultured Acidimicrobiaceae bacterium. Taxonomy (GTDB): domain Bacteria; phylum Actinomycetota; class Acidimicrobiia; order Spongiisociales; family UBA5794; genus CAVPHV01. The sequence goes on along the minus strand of CAYXMJ010000036.1, from coordinate 5,800 downwards.
GGCGGTTGCTGCTGCGATGAATGGTCACCGCGTGATGACCACGGACCAAGCAGCAGAAGTCGGGGACGTCTTCATCACGGCGACGGGCAACATCCACGTGTTCCGCGGCGAGCACTTCGTGAAGATGAAGGACGGCGCCATCCTGGCCAACGCCGGTCACTTCGACGTCGAGATCGACCTCGTTGCGATGAACCAGTTGGCGATCTCGCGCCGTGAGCTGCGGGACAACCTCGAGGAGCACACCTTGGCCGATGGACGGCGTCTCTTGGTGGTCGCCGAGGGCCGCCTGGTGAACCTCGGAGCTGCCGAAGGGCATCCTGCCGACGTGATGGACATGTCCTTCGCCGACCAGGCGCTCGCGGCCGAGTGGCTCTTCGAGGTCGGTGCCGACCTCGAGCCCCAGGTCTACGTCCTTCCCGAGGACTTGGACCAGGAGGTTGCCCGCCTCAAGCTGGCAGCCATGGGAGGCGGCCTCGAACAGCTGACCGAGGAGCAGGAGCGCTACCTGGCCAGCTGGCAAATGGGAACCTGACTCCCCGTTCTTGCGTGCATGCGGCCGACGGCGGCCAAGGTCACCGCACGTTCGGGAGGGTGCGCCGGCCAACGGCACTTGTCATAGCCAGCCCATACGGTGGGGACATGCTCTGCTTGGCGTGTGCCGAACGTCGTGGTTCTCCACTGTGTGGAAGATGCCAGCAGGCGCTTGGGGCGGTGCCGCCCCAAGCGCTTGCCTCTGGTGTCATGCTCGCCGCAGCGTATCGGCACTCCGGTCCGGCAAGGCAGCTAATCCACCGGCTCAAGTACCAGGGACTGGTGCCGGTTGCGCGGCTCTTCGCCGCCACGATGGCTCCACAGTTGCCGGCGGAGACGACGGCGTTGATCCCGATTCCGCGGGCGCGGCTGCGCAGGCTGCAGTACGGCATCGACCCTGCTCGCGAGCTGGCCAAGGCACTGGGTGCCGTCGCCGGCGTGCCCGTGGTGAACGCGCTACGTCCTGCGCTGTGGTGGCCGCGCCACGCCGGGCACAATCGGCAAGCCGGGGGAGCGCGGTTTCGTCAGGTGGCCGAGGTGCCCGAGGAGGCCGCGGTCATCGATGACGTGGTCACAACAGGGCGGACCATGGAGGCGGCCATTTGTACCCTCGAAACAGCCATTTGGCATGGGTTCTCGGCCACATCACCAGGTAGAGTGAAGGTCGAGGGGCTGGGAACCGGCCCCGAGGCACTGGAGACTGTGTGGCGGCACGACCGCACCGTATAGCGAGACGGACGCCGAGTCGCCTGCATGCCGCGTCAGGTAGGACCTATTCCCAACGACATGCCGCGACTGCATTCTGCGCGGTCGCGCGCCCCAGAGAGGAGCAACGGTGAACGTCCGAGTCCACGGCAAGAACATGCAGGTGAGTGACGAGCTGCGCGAGCTAGCACTCGACAAGATTGAGCATGCCGGGCGAATTTTCGACGACGGTGGCAGCACCGATGTTGAGTTCGCCGAGCGGGGCAACCCGCGGAACTCGGAGGGGCGTTTTTGTGTAGAGATCACGAGCCATGCCGCAGGCCACACCGTTCGGGTGGAGGCCTCGGCCCACGATGATCGGACCGCGCTCGACTTCGCCGTCGACAAATACCAGCGGCAACTCCGCAAGCTCAAGGAACGGCTCATTCAGCGGTCGCGCACTAGCCCAAACAAACGACTCAATCCCGATCCATCACCCTCCGATGAAGAGGAAGACGAGCGGCTGCAAATCGTCAGAACCAAGAGGTTTGCGATGCGGCCGATGGCACCGGAGGAAGCAGCACTACAGATGGAGATGCTCGGACATGACTTCTTCTTCTTTCTCAACGCCGAGACCGGCGAGAACTGTGTGCTGTACCACCGCCGCGACGGAACACTGGGATTGATCGAGCCGGCATGACACGACTTCTTGTTGTTGACGATGTACCGCTGTTCAGGGCCGGGTTGACCTCGGCGCTCACCGCAGCAGGTTTTGAGGTTGTTGGAGAAGCCGGCAGCGCCGAATCTGCGGTGGGGAAGGCCGAAGAGTACCAACCGGACCTCGTCCTCCTCGACGTATTGATGCCGGGCCTATCCGGCCTCGATGTTGTCGAGAAGATCACGGCTGTATCGCCGCATTCCAGCGTGGTGCTGCTGACGGGCAGTGAGTCCGAAGAAGACTTGCTGACGGCCCTCAAGGCGGGCGCCCGCGGCTACATCGTCAAGGACATGCCGTTTCCAGTGTTGGTCGACTCCATCGTCGCCGTAGCCGACGGTGGAGCCGCCCTTTCACCGCAGATGGCGGGCAAGCTGTTCGACGTCTGTCGGCAACTGCTCCGCCATCAGGAGCTACTGCAGTCGCGCAAGCCGACGCTGACCGGACGTGAGATCGAGGTGCTCCAGTTGGTGGCCCGCGGCATGACCAGCCGGGAGATTGGGCTCGAGCTGTTCATCTCGGAGAACACCGTCAAGAACCACATCCGCAACATCCTGGACAAGCTCGGTCTGCATTCCAGGAATGAAGCCGTCCTCTACGCGGTTCGCGAGGGTCTGATCTCGATCAACTGACCACTCCGGCACCCTTGTGCTGCAGCGCCGGTCCTCTAGCCTGAGACCAAATGTGTCCCCCGCAGCGACCCTCCACCAAGGCCTCAGCAGACGCCTAGTTTAGTTGTCTGCTCAACCACGTCGGTTTGGGCTCGCGGCCAGGGTGGTGGCCGGGCCCTGTCGGTTCCGGCGAGCCCCCGCACGCCAATAGTTCGGCAGTCTCCTAGGATATCTATCTCATGTCTATCTTCAGCAAGGTCCTCCGCGCCGGCGAGGGCAAGGTGCTGAAGGAACTCCAACTGCTCGTCGATAGAGTGAACGGGCTGGAGCCCGAGATCGAAGCGCTCAGCGACGACGAGCTTCGGGCCAAGACCGACGAGTTCCGACAGCGGCTTGCCGACGGCGAAACCGTACTCGATATCGAAACCGAAGCCTTCGCAGTTGTGCGCGAGGCGGCAAAACGAACGCTCCACCAACGTCCCTACGATGTCCAGATCATCGGTGGCGGCGCGATGGCGCGCGGGATGATCGCCGAGATGAAGACCGGTGAGGGCAAGACCCTCGTCTCGACCATGCCTTCTTACCTCTATGGCCTGACCGGCAATGGTGTCCACATGGTCACGGTGAACGACTACCTCGTCGCTCGTGATGCCGAGTGGATGGGCCGGATTCACCGTTTCCTCGGGTTGACGGTTGGCGTGATCCAGGCCGAGATGTCGCCCGCGGAGCGGCGTCCGGCCTACAACTCCGACATCACCTACGGCACCAACAACGAGTTTGGGTTCGACTACCTGCGCGACAACATGTCCATGCGGGTCGAAGACAAGGTCCAGCGGGGGCACGCCTTTTCGATCGTTGACGAGATCGACTCGATCCTCATCGACGAGGCCCGCACCCCGCTGATCATCAGCGGCCGGGTCGGCGAAACCGGCAAGTGGTACCGCGACTTCGCCAGGATCGCGATGCGGCTCCGGCGCGACGTCGACTACGAGGTTGATGAGAAGAAACGCCAGGTCATCACCACCGAGCAGGGTGTGCACACGGTCGAGCAGATCCTCGGCGTCGAGAACATGTACGACTTTGCCAACGTCGACCTCATCCACCATCTGGATGTCGCCCTCAAGTCGAAAGAGCTCTACCAACGCGACGTCGATTACCTCATCCGAGGCGGCGAGGTGAAGATCGTCGATGAGTTCACCGGCCGCGTGCTGGAGGGTCGGCGCTATTCGGAGGGGCTCCACCAGGGCATTGAGGCCAAAGAGGGCGTCAAGATCAAGGAAGAGAACCAGACGCTGGCCACAATCACCCTGCAGAACTATTTCCGGATGTACGAGACGCTGGCCGGAATGACCGGTACTGCCCTCACCGAAGCAGGTGAATTCAAGGAGATCTACGACCTCGAGGTGCTCTCCGTCCCGACCAATCTTCCGACGGCCCGCGTCGATCAGCCTGATGTGGTGTTTGTCGACGAGGACGCCAAGTTCGAGGCGCTCACCGAAGATATCGTCGAACGCCATGGGGCCGGCCAGCCGGTCCTCGTTGGCACCGTTTCCATCGAGAAGTCGGAGCGGCTCGCCGGCTTCTTGAAGCGCAATGGCATTCCCCATGAGGTCCTCAACGCCAAACAGCACGCCCGGGAGGGCCACATCGTCGCCCAGGCCGGCCGGTATGGCGCCGTCACCGTTGCCACCAACATGGCCGGCCGTGGTGTCGACATCATGCTGGGTGGCAACCCTGAAGAGCTCGCCAAACAAGAGATGCGCAAGCAGGGAATCGAACTCGATGCCGATGTGTCCCAGGCCGAATACGATGCCGCCGTTGAGCGATTCACCGCCCACACCGAGGTCGAGAAAGAGAAGATCATCGAACTCGGCGGGCTCTACGTCCTAGGTACCGAGCGGCACGACTCGCGCCGGATCGACAACCAGCTGCGCGGCCGCTCAGGTCGCCAGGGCGATCCCGGCGAGTCCCGCTTCTATCTCTCGCTGGAAGACGACCTGATGCGTCGCTTCGCCAACGAGAAGGTTGCCTCCATCATGAGCCGGCTGAAGATCCCGCGCGAGGTGCCCATCGAGCACAAGATGGTCTCGAAGGCGATCGAGCGGGCCCAGAGCCAGGTGGAGAGCCAGAACTTCGAGATTCGCAAGAACGTGCTGAAGTACGACGAGGTGATGAACACCCAGCGCAAGATCATCTACCAGTGGCGCAACCAGGTACTCGAGGGCGAAGACGCCGACGAGTTGCTTGCCACCTGGCGGGCCGACGTGGTCGACGACATCGTCGGCGGGGTGACCGCGGACACCAAGGAACCCTCCGAATGGAATTGGGACGAGCTGGTGGCTCAGATGACTCAGCTCTATCCGACCGAACTCAGCGTGGCGACGTTCGATCACCCCGATGACCTCGATGAGGTCGAAGTCATCGAGGCCTTTTCGGCCGAGGCGGACGACATGTACTCCGCCCGGGAGGAAGAGATCGGCGTCGATACGATGCGCCAACTCGAACGGACGGTGGTGTTGTCGATCATCGACAACAAGTGGCGTGAGCACTTGGCCGAAATGGACTATCTGCGGGCCGGGATCGGGCTGCGGGCCATGGGCCAGCGCGACCCGCTTGTCGAATACCAGCGCGAAGGCTTCGACCTGTTCTCCGCCATTGTCGACTCGGTCAAGCACGACAGCCTGCGCTATATGTATCACGTCAAGGTGGTCCAGAAGCAGGAGCCGCAGCGCCCCAAATCGATCCAAACCAACGCCCCGGGGATCACTGCCAAGCAGAAGCCGATCAAGAGCAAGGGCAAGGTGGGTCGCAACGATCCATGCCCATGCGGCTCCGGCAAGAAGTACAAGATCTGCCACGGCAAACCGGGAGCAGAACCGCTCGCCGGCTGAGCCCGTTGTTGCGTATCCGGCGGCCCGTAGGGGCCCGCGAGCTGCGTGAGTTCGCAGGGGGTTCCGAGTTACGCAGCGCACACGAGGTACGCTCCTGTTCCTATGACCGATCAAGACCCTCGCGCTCAACTCAAAGACCTCCGTTCTCGCCTCGACGACGCCCGGAGGTTCCTTTGACGTCGAAGGCAAGACCGTTGAGCTCGACGAGCTGAAGAAGGCTGCTTCGGAGCCGGATCTCTGGAACGATCAGGACCGGGCACGCCTGCTCACCCGCAAGTTGTCGCGATACGAGGCCACGATCAACCAGGTATCTGGGCTCGGCGGCTCGCTCGACGATGCTGAAGTGCTACTCGAACTCGCCACCGAGG
>CAYXMJ010000035.1:3853-19911 GCA_964465915.1 uncultured Acidimicrobiaceae bacterium | reverse complement strand
CGCGCACGATGTCGTCTGGGAGCGGTGTTCCAACGCCGGCAGCGTGACTGCGGACCAGGCCAACCTGGAGTCGGGCCGCCTGGGCCGGGTCGATGTGAGTTGAGGCGAGGGCGCCAAAACCCGTCGTGATCCCGTAGACGGTGCGATCCTCGGCCACGACCTCCTCGACCAGTTGGCGCGCCGGTGCCATCCTCGCCGCCAGCCCCGGATCGAGTTCGACCGCGGCACGCCCGCCGGCAACGGCCACCACATCGGCGACCGTCAGCGGTCCACCATCAACAACAACGGTGCGCATTCACCCCTCGCTCTCCTTCAGTTGAGCCGTTCCCGACAGAAACGCCAACAGCGTGCTCGCCAAGGCCATGACGGTCAGGTCGTCCCGATCGGCACTTGGATCGACCTCGACGAAGTCGACGCTGCGGACCTTGGGATGCCTCCCACAAAGCCGAGCCGCCGTCGCCAACTGGCGCGGCGTCATCCCGCCCGGCCGAGCCCCGGGACAGCCCGGGGCGAAGGCTCGATCGAGCACGTCGATGTCGAAGTCGACGTGGATCCATTCGCAAGTGGCCGCCAGATCGCCGAGGGCCGACGAGACGACGTCTTCGATTCCCCTTGCGTCGACCCCCGCCATCGTCGTGATGCCAATGCCCGCCTCATCGCACCATCGTCGGTACGGCGCCGAATTGGCGAAGGAGTGGATACCGATCTGGTGCACCTGGCCCCCCGGGAGCCCGTCGACGATCAGACCGCGGATTGGGGTTCCGTTGCGGGGGCCGGCGTCGAGCACTCGCACATCGTGGTGGGCGTCGAACGTGACGACGCCGACGTGTGCGAGACGAGCGCCGGCGAGTCCCGTGACCAGGGGACGAGTGATGGCGTTGTCGCCACCGACGAAGGCGTAACGCGGACCTCGAGGCAACTCGGCGGCGTAACCGGCGACGGTGCCGACCAACTCGTCGAGTTCAACATCGGCCACCGGCCAATCCCCCAGATCGGCCACGGCCAGCGACGTCAGGTCCGTTCCGGTCTCGCCGTCGTACGGCGAAAACCCGGCCATGACCTCACGGAGGCGGCCAGGGGTACGCCAGGCTTCGGATGCCGATATCGACCCGACGGAGCTGGGCACGCCGATGATCGCCACATCAGGTCGGGCCGCTCCGCGGGCAAGCCATTCGGAGGCTCGCAACCAGTCCGCATCATCAAACAGCATGGGAAGGAAGCCTACCGAGCAACGACGAGGCCGACACTTCGCACCGTCGCGGTCTCGTACACTTGCCCGATGAGTCTTCACCCCGAGATCACCCCACTGGCCTTCCTCATCGGCACCTGGAACGGTGAGGGCCGCGGCGAGTACCCGACCATCACCGACTTCACCTACGGCGAGGAGATCACGATCGCCGCTCCACCTGACAAGCCGTTCCTGACGTACACTCAGCGCACCTGGCGCACCGGCGACCACCCCGAGGCCGGGGCACCGCTCCACACCGAGACCGGTTATCTGCGCGCCGCAGGACCGGGAAGAGCCGAGGCGGTTGTAGCCATGCCGACCGGCGTCGTCGAGGTGCACGCCGGGACGGTCAACGACGACGTGCTGCGACTGGAGACCACCACCGTTGGTGCCACGTCAACCGCCAAGGAAGTGCGCTCGGTGGCGCGAACGCTCGAAGTCGACGGCGACGAACTGCGCTACGAATTGTGGATGGCGGCCGTCGGCCAGGAGAACCAGATTCACCTCACCGCGACACTGCGACGCCGGGGACCCGACCCGTTTCTCGAGGCCGCCATCGCCGAGGCTCGGCTCGGCCGCGACGAAGGCGGAATTCCGATCGGATCGGTACTCGTGGTTGACGGCGAGATCATCGGCCGCGGCCACAACCGGAGGGTGCAGCAGGGCAGTCCGGTGCTCCACGCCGAGATAGATTGCCTCGAAGACGCCGGGCGACTCGACGCGGCGACCTATCGGCGCTCCGTGCTCTACTCCACGCTGTCACCGTGCGACATGTGCAGCGGAGCGGTCCTGCTCTACGAGATCCCCCGGGTCGTCGTCGGCGAAAACCACACCTTCCAGGGACCCGAAGCCTACGTCCGCTCCCGCGGCGTCGAGGTCGAGATCCGTGACGATGCCGCCTGCCGCACCCTCATGGAAGAGTTCATCGCCGCCAACCCCGCCCTCTGGAACGAAGACATCGGGGAGTAACCCCCGTTCTTGCGTGGCTGGAGCGCGGTTTCTGGTACCCGAGCCACGCAAGAACGGGTTAGAGGGCTTGCTCGATGCGGTCAGATTCGCGTTCGCGTAGTGCGACGCGGACGTCGAGGCGTTCCATCTGCTGGGCCAGGTGGCGTTCGAAGCCGGCGACCGGATGCTCATCCAGCCACGCCTTGATGTCGGCAGCCACCTCGGGCTCCGAGCGGTATTGGATCAGATCAAACATCCTCCGCAGGTTCTGCTTGGGCATCACGGCCAGCACCTCATCCCACTGGCCCTTGATCCGCTGCCACGAGGCGGCGCCGGTGTCCTTGTGGCCGAGCAGGAGCGCGGCGAGCCAGAACGCATCCTGACTGCGGACGTCTCCGGCGAGCATCATGTCGACCAGCCGCGCCGCCGTCTCCTGTTCGGGGACGGCAGCGGCCGCCCGCAAATACCGAACCTGATCCTGCGGGGTACCGGCGGTGTCCCGGAGTTCAAGGAAGCGGGCGAAGTCGTCCACACTCCCATTCGAGGCGACGATGGCAAGCGCTGCGCTGGCCACCTCACCGTCAACGGCGTCTGGTGATTCGAGCGCCTGCTCGAGCACGCCGCGGGCCTCGGCCACGGTGTCCTGGTCGTCGCCGAGACCACCACGGGCGCGCAGCAGCAGGCCGCGCAACTCCCTGGTCAGGTCGTCCTCCCCTGGTTGGGGGGTCCAGCCGAGCCGGTCGGCCTGTGGGCCGACCAGGTCGCGGACAAAGCCCTGGAGTGCCGGCTGCACATCCGAGGACGCCACCCGGTCGAGCTCAGCCAGCCCGGTGAGGGCGACTCGCCAGACGGACGGCTCGGTTTCCTCGGACAGACCGCCAACAAGTTCGATGAACTCGGGCGCAGGCACCTCGCCGGCGAGCACGTTGGCCCAGGTATCGCTGACCACCGAATAGCGCTCCTCCGGCTCCAGTTCACCGAGTCGATCGGCCACGGCCTCGAGCAACGCGGGGGAATAGCGAACCCGGTAGAAGCCCGACCCGCCGGCGTTGACGAGGGCGTCATCGCCAGGAGAGATCGTCACCGCCTGATCGACCACCACCCTCCCCGGCCCTCCGGCCCCGTTGTAGAGCACGGGGACCTTCCAGGTCCCGTGACCCTCGCCGAGATAGCGGAACTGCTCCTGGCGCAGTGCCCACTGGTCCCCCTCCGCCTCAACCCTGACCTGGGGAAACCCCCCCTGGTAGATCCAGCCGTGCATGATCTCGCCGACCGGCTCTCCCGAAGCCTGCTCGAGGGCATCCCACAGGTCGTCGGTCACCGTGTTGCCGTAGGCATGGGCGGCGAGGTACGACCCGATGCCGCGGCGGAACGTCTCCTCACCGATGTACTGCTCGAGCATCCTCAGCACCGACGAACCCTTTTCGTAGGTGAGGGTGTCGAACATGGCGTTGGCTTCTTCGGGAGAGGCCACCGGGAACTCCACGGGCCGCGTGGTGGCCAGCGCGTCGATCTCCATGGCCGCACCACGATCTGCCGCGGCGCCGAGGAAGATCTTCCAATCGGGGCGGAAAGCCTCGGTGCACTTCATCTCCATGAACGTGGCGAACGCCTCGTTCAGCCAGATCCCGTTCCACCACTTCATCGTGACCAAATCGCCAAACCACATGTGGGCGAGTTCGTGAGCGATGACCGCAGCCACTCGCTCCAGCTCGGTCCTGGTTGCCGTGGCGGGGTCAACCAGAAGCGCGGACTCCCGGTACGTGATCGCACCCAGGTTCTCCATCGCTCCCCAGGCAAAATCGGGGATGGCGATCATGTCCACCTTGTCGCCCGGGTATGGAATCCCGTAGTAGTCGGCGAAGTAGACGAGGGCATGGGCGCCCGCCTCGAGAGCAAAGTCGGCGAGGTGAGTCTTGCCGGGTGGGGTGAGAACCCGCAGCGGCACCCCACCTGCGTCGACCGCCTCCGTCGCGTCGAGTTCGCCGACGATGAACGCAACGAGGTAGGTCGACATCACCATCGTGTCGGCGAACGTGACGGCGACCTTGCCCGGCCCCGCCCCAGTTCGGCTGGTCTCCGGGCCGTTCGAGACGGCGGCGTACCCGTCGGGCACGATCAGGGTGACCCCGAAGGTCGCCTTCAGGTCCGGTTCGTCCCAACACGGTAGGGCACGCCGGGCATCCGTCGCTTCGAACTGGGTCGTGGCGATGATCGCATCGTTGCCCGCCTCGTCCTTGTAGGTCGACCGATAGAAGCCACGCAACTGATCGTTGAGCATGCCGCGAAACGACAGTTGGAGTTCATAGTCACCGGGAAGGAGTGGCTCCGGGAAGGTGAGGGTCAGCCGTTCGGCGGGCTCATCCCGGTCGATGCCGGTGGCGAGAGTCCCGCGCCCCCTCGGCGTCCTGATCGTGGCGGAGTCCACCTCGAGGTCGGCGGCATTGAGCACCACGATTGCGGTGGCCTCGACCACCTCAACGGAAACGACCTCATTGCCGACGAAGGTGAAGTCCGCGAGGTCGGGCTCCAGCGTGAGTTGATAGTGCCGCGGAATCACATTCCTTGGCAGGCGGTAGTCGGCTTCCGTGGTCACGCGCAGCTCCTGTGGATCGGACAACCGCCAAATGGTAACGGCCGCCACACCCTCGACATCCCCCGGCAGAGTCGTACCGCGAAGGCTAAGCGCCGCCGCCCAACCCGCCGATAGGTAGGTCGAACCATGCCACCGATGCAGAGGCGAGCTCATTAGCCTCGCTTCCGACCCATCACGGATCGCCGCCGCGCACCCGCCGCAATTGGAAACGGCAGCAATGCCCTCAGCCACCCGAACCACATCGCAAGATCACCCCTGGAGACGGGCTCTCCTGTGGGGTGTTGGACTGACCCTCGTAGCTCGCCTCTTCGCCCTTGGGTTCGGGCTGTTGCTCTGGCAAGCCGAGGAGGTTCCCCTCGGCCCCGAACAAGAGGACCAGCTCTACCTGGGATCCGAGCCGATGGTCGGCCCGGTGTCGGGGTGGACGCTCGGCGTCTGGCAACGCCACGACACGATGCACTACATCGAGATTGCACAAGACGGTTACGAAGTCAACAAACACAACATCGTGTTCCCGCCGCTTTATCCCCTGTTGATCCGCGGTGGCACCGCGGTGGGTCTCGACCCTCTGGTCGCCGCCCTTCTCATCTCCACCGTCTCCACGGCTCTTGCCCTCGCCGTGCTCTACCGCATGACCGAGGACGTCCTGGGCAGCATCGGAGCGCAGCACACCGTCATCTATCAGGTGGTGATCCCGTTCGGGTACATCTTGATCGCCGGCTACGCCGAACCGCTGATGCTGCTGCTGACCGTCCTGGCGCTGTACCTGGCGCGGCGAGACCACTGGGTACTGGCGGGGTTGAGCGCCTTCCTGGCCACCATGACCCGCAGCCACGCCGCAGCGTTGGCTCTCCCGCTACTCGCCATCGCATGGAAACACTTCGACCATCGGCCCTGGCGGTCGGTGGGGGCATGGTGGGCGGTTGCGGCGGCGCCGCTGGCCGTTGTCGCCCATCAGGCCTATCTGGTCTACTCAGGCCTTCCCACGTCGTACGAGGTCTATCGCGACCGGTGGCGTTCCGTCGGCGCCGTTCCCGGATACGACGCATGGCTCTCGGTGCGAGACCTCGTCACGGACGGCCTGCCGGCGGCCCGACTGCTGGCGCTGGTGGCCCTGGTGGTAGTGGTCATGCTGACCGTGGTCGCCTTCCGCAAGCTCCCCATCGAATTTGGGCTCTACTCCCTGGCGATGCTGCTCATCGTGCTCTCGCGTCACGATCAGGCCGGCCGGCCGCTGCTCTCATTCGCTCGCCAAGCCATCGTGATCTTCCCGAGCTGGATGGCCCTGGCCGCCTGGGTCCGCAGTCGTACCGGCCACTTGATCGTCACGTACGGAGCGCTCGTCCTCAACCTGCTGCTGATGAGCGTGTTCTTCATGTGGGGATTCGCCGAGTAGCGGACGGACCCGATCCGTCAGCTGGCGCGGAACCCGCCGTCAACCTGGAGTTCGGCACCGGTCACGAAACGCGAGGCCTCGGACGCCAGAAAGACCGCCGGTCCGGCGAAGTCGTCCGGGGTCCCCCAGCGGCGCATCGGGGTGCGCGCCATGGCCAACTCGTTGGCCTTCTTGTACGCCTGCACGCCCTCGGTCATCTCGGTGGCGACCCAGCCCGGCGAGACGACGTTGACCCTGATGCCGTACCGGGCCAGACGGACCGCCTCGGCGCGAGCCAACTGGAGGACGCCGCCCTTGCTGGCCGTGTAGTGGGGCGATTGTGGGATGCCGAATGTGGCAGCCAGGCTGGCAGTGAACACCATGGAGCCACCCGAGCCCTGGCGAATCATCTGCTGTGCGGCCGCCTGGGAGGTGAGGAACACTCCGGTGAGGTTGACGTCTATCACCAGGCGCCACTCCTCGAGTGTCATCTCCTCGAACTTGACGGCCCCGGTCGTCCCGGCGTTGGCGAACAGCGAGTCGACCTTGCCGAAGCGGTCGACCGTCGCGTCCAGCGCGGCACCTACGCTTTGGGCATCGGAAACGTCACACTCGACGCCGACGGCGTCGGCTCCTATGCCCTGCAACTCAGCGGCGGCGGCGGCGTTGCGCTCAGCGTTACGGGACCAGATCGCAACGCCGGCACCGGCTGCGGCGAGACCGCGAGCCATCCCGAGCCCGATGCCGCGGTTGCCCCCGGTGACGATGGCCACATGGTCGGTCAGATCGAAGAGGTCCATGGAATCTGAGCGTAGTCGTAGACTCCGGCCCGCGGCCGCGCGCCGCCGCAGGTTTCCGCCACTCCATCGGGCGCACTCACCATGACCGAACCCGCCATCACCGCCCGCAACATCACGGTGGTCTTCAAGGACCTCGGTTCGAGAGCGCGCCGCAAGAAGGACCCGGACGACGGCGCCGTCAAGGCGCTGACCGACGTGTCATTTGACGTGAGGGCCGGCGAGGCGTTCGGCATCGTGGGCTCCAACGGTGCCGGCAAGAGCACGTTGATGCGCGTCATCGGCCAGACCCTCATCCCAGACTCGGGTGAGTTGACGGTGCGCGGTGCCACCTCAACGCTGCTCCAGCTCGGGGTGGGCTTCAACCCGCAACTCGATGGGTCCCGCAACATCTACCTCGGCTGTCTCGCCGCCGGGTTGCCGAAGAAACGGGTCGACGAACTCCACGACGAGATCTGGGAGTACTCCGAACTCGGGCCCGCCTTGTACCGGCCTCTCCATACCTATTCGCGCGGCATGCAGTCACGGCTGGCGTTTGCCATTGCGACCTTCCTCGACGCCGACATCCTGCTGGTCGACGAGGTCCTTGCCGTCGGAGACGCCGCCTTCAAACAGAAGAGCCTGCGCACGATGCACGAACTGCTCGACCGCTCTGGGACGATTGTGATGGTCTCGCACGCCTTGAGCACGGTTCAGGAGTTCTGCGATCGGGTGATGTGGCTCGATCACGGCGAGACCCAGCAGATCGGTGATCCGGCTGCGGTCATCATGGCCTATCGAGGCAAATACACCCTCGGCGACAAGCAACTGCTGCGCGACAGCCGTAGCGAGAGCGAACAGGCGTCCCGGCCCGCCGACGTTCGGGTGCCCGAACCGCTCGACACCGAAGCGATGCGCACGGCACGGGCGAGCAGCCCACCACTCGTCCATCAGGACTTTGCGCCGCCGATCCCCGCCCACCGCGCCGCCAAGCGGGCCCGGAAACTGATCGAGGTCGGCTGGAAGCGCGGACACGGCGACATCGTTTCGCTGCAACCACCAATCGCCTGGACCGGAGGCTCACCAGAAGGCGCCGCCGCGCTCAACGCGTGGGAACCCATCGGAATTCTGCTGGGAGCGTATGCCCAGACACCGGACCGAGGCTGGCTGCAAGCTGCCGCTGCGGTCGGCGTCGATTGGGTCGCCTACCACCCACTCCCCGATGACGATCCCGCCTGGGCGCCGGGAGTAACGGGGTTGCGAGCCCACCGCCTCGGCTCGCTCATCGACCATCTCGCCGCCGACCCCTTGGCGAGCGACGTCGCACTCCAGAGCCTCACCGCGGCCGCGCAGGTGCACGCCGCACATCTGGCCGGCGAGTCTCACCTTCCGCTGACCGAGCTCGCCGGGCTCTCCGACATCGTCGGCCTCATCGACCTGACCAACCGCGTGCCCGAGATCCCAGATGCGGACCAGCTGCAGCTGCTCGGCGAAGCCCGCCTGGACGCCTTCCTCGACGCCTCGTTTGCCAAGGATGGCGTCCACCTCGAGCACACCCCGAGCTACCACGCTGCCGTCGTCGAAACCCTGACCCACCTCATCGACATCGGCGCCATCGCCGGGGCCAAACCAACCAGAATCCGCAACAAGGCAGAGAAGGCGCTCGCCTGGTTTGTGGTTCCCGACGGCTCGATAGCCGGGTTCGGCGACACCGAGGCGGTGACCGTGTCCGACTGGCTCACCGGCTCGGACAAGCCATCGCTCGGCGGTATCAAACGACGGTGGCGGACCGGACCGATGCGGGGAGCGGCATCGGCGGGCAAGGGCGGACGGCTACCCGTCGAACGAGTCATGGCCTTCGAGCGCGGCGGCTACGTCGTGCTCCGCTCCCAATGGCCCGACCGGCCGGCGCAACCGGATGCCTCCTACCTGGCGATGATGGCCGGACGCCACTCGACCCGCCGCAAGCACGCCGACGACCTCTCGGTCATCTGGTACGACCGCGGGCGGCCGCTGTTGGTCGACGCCGGCAGCTACGACCGTCCACCCGATTCGGGGGAGGCGGCGACGGACAAGTATCGCCGATTTGTCACCTCGGCCGGCGCCCACAACGGCGTTGAGATCGATGGCGCCCGCCACTACCCCGGCGAACCGTTTGGCTCGGGAGCCACCCACGCCGGTGAGCTGGGCGATCGCCGCTACGGCGCCGCCAAGGCCACGTTCGGCGAGCTGGTGTACCGCAGACTCGCTCTGCTCGATCCCGGGAAATGGCTGCTGCTCGTCGATCTCCTCCTCGACCGCAGCGGCACCGCACACACCTATCGCAACTGGCTGCACTTCGCCCCGGACCTCGAGGCCGGCACCCGCGCAGATGCCTTCTCCATCACCGGGGACGGTGTCGACCTGCAGGTTCATTCGCTCAATGGCGCCGACACCATCGGTCCGCTGCGCGGCCAACTCGATCCGTATCCCCAGGGGTGGCATTCGCCGCACGACGGCGTGATCGAGCCGGTGTGGGGGGTGGGTTTCAAAGCGGCTGAGGGACCACGCGCCATGTTTGCCACCGTGCTCTCGTTGGTCGGTGCGGTGCGCCCGGTGAGCACCGAGTCGGGCCGGGGCGTCAATCAGGCACATCTCGTCTTCGAGGTCGACGGCGAGACGGTCGACGTCACGGTCGACCTCAGGAACGAGCACCCGCTGACCCTTTCCTCCGCAGGGACAGCGGCAGCGACGCTGCCGTGACGGTCCACGTCACCGCGCTACGCGCCAACCGAGCCGGCACCCAACTCGAGCCCTACGGCCCCCCGCTGTCGGGCCCAACCCGTCGCTCGCCGGTCGACGCCGCCGAAGCGATCATCGCCGAAGGCTGGGCTCGCGGCCCCTCCGACCCAGTCGTGATCACGCCGCCCGTGCCGTGGGACGGCGGCACCTCACCGGACCTGTCATGGATGTTGCACGCCTGGCGGCCCTTCGAGGTCTACCTGCGGGCCTACGACGCATCCGGCGACGCCCGCTGGCTGCAGCAGGCGGCCGCCGTCGCCGCGGACTGGTTGCAGCGAGGCGACCGCCGCAACTCCCGGTACGCCTGGTACGACATGGCGACCGGCCAGCGCGCCTATCGCCTCGCCTACCTGGTCGATGCCATGGCCCGCGACACCACCGTGCCCGATCAGGATCTCGCTGTCCTCGCCGCCGCTGCCACCGAGCACGCCGTACGTTTGCTCGACGAGGACTTCTTCGCAGGACATAGCAACCACGGCTACTTCCAGATCGCCGGCATGCTCGCCTTGGGCAAGCGCCTACCTGAGATCCCTGAGTGCGTCCGGGCCCGCGAGATCGGTCTGCACCGGCTGCGCACCATGCTCGCTGAGCAGTTTGGGCCCGACGGAGTCCACCTGGAACACTCGCCGGGGTATCACGCCATGATGAGCCAGACGCTCAGCACGGCCCTGGCCTCCGGGCTGACCGACGATCCCGACGTCATCGCCACCCGGGACCGGGCGGAACGTTCCTTGGCCTGGTTTGTGATGCCCGACGGTTCCTACACGGGCTTTGGCGACACCCATCACCGACCGGTCTCGCCGGCCTACCGCGCCGACAAGAAGCTCGCTCCCGCCATCATCAAGGAACGGTTCACCACCCCGGTGATGCGTTCTGTCGCGTCGGCCGGACACATCGGCAGACCACCCCAGCAACTCGTGCGCAAGTTCGCGGCCGGTGGCTACCTCGTGATGCGCTCCCGTTGGCCGGACGGAGAATCCGACCCAGGCGACGCCGCCTACCTCGCCATGATGGGTGCCTTCCACTCCCGAGTGCACAAACACGCCGACGACCTTTCCATCGTCTGGTGGGATGCCGGACGCCACCTGCTCGTCGATGCCGGACGCTACGGGTATGTCGGGGGAAGCCTACCCAAGGGCAGCGAAGCGGCCCGCTTGGGCTACTGGTATGCAGACCCGAGCCGCATGTACTGCGAGTCGACCCGGGCCCACAACACCATCGAGGTCGACGGCCGAGACCAGGACCGCACCCGTCCTCCGTATGGGTCGGCAGTGCAGACGGCTGGGACTATGCCAGGCGGCGACGCCGTGTTCTATGGAACGGCGGTCGCCCCCCACGGAACCGTGATCCACCGCCGTGCCGTGGTGATGGCGCCGGGTCGCTGGCTGACCGTCGTCGACCTCGTCGTTGATCGCAGCGAGATACCACACGACTATCGACAGTGGTTCCACGCTGCCCCCGACCTCGACGCCGTCGCCGACGGGGACGGGTTCCGACTCGTTGCCGGAGACGGGGCCACCGTTGTCTGGTCGGCATCCATCGCAGGGGCGACACCGATCGCCCCAGTCCGCGGCCGGACCGAGCCGGTGGCCCAGGGGTGGCACTCGCCACGGGAGGGCGAAATCGTGCCCGCAACCGCATTTGGTTGGGAGACCACCGGAGAAGCCATCGGCCGCCTGGTCACCGTCTTCTCGCTGGTCGGCGTTGTCGACGATGCGGTGGCCACGACCTACCCAGGCGCCAACCGAATCGACATCGGATTCCGCACCGGGGACGACACCGTGGAGATGCGGGTCGACCTGCGAGCAGATCCCCCGGTCAGCTTCGGGTGATCGCGGCGTAGCATCGGCTCATGTGCCGATCCATCAAGACCCTCCGCAGCTACGACACGCCCGCTCCGAGCGAAGACATCGAGGCGGCGGCGCTCCAGTACGTCCGCAAGATCAGCGGCTACCGCAAGCCGTCACAGGCCAACACCGAGGTGTTCGGTCGAGCCGTGGCCGAGATCACCGCCATCTCGCGCACGTTGCTCGACGGCCTGGTGGTACGCCCGCCCGTGCGGCGGCCGCAACCGGAAGCCTGATCGGCCGGTCAGCCGCCGAGGTTCTCGACATCGCCGGTCTTGACCTCGCCGCTGATGTCCTCACCCACCAGCATCCGATCGAGAGTGTTGATGAGGAGCGGGGCGGTCAGCGGCCCGCTGACCTTGCCGGCGATGATGCCGTCGCGACCGATGAAGAAGGTCTCGGGCAGACCGAGCACTCCGAAGTGCACTGCGGTGCGTGAACCGACGTCTTCGACGTAGTGGGTCGCCGGGGAACGACCGAGGTCATCGAGAAACGCGACAGCGCGAGCCGGCTGGTCCTGATAGTTGACGCCGACGAAGGTGACGCCGAGTTCTTCGTAGCCCTCGGCGGCGACCGCGAGCGCCTCATGTTCCTGACGGCAGCCGGTGCACCAGGATGCCCAGAAGTTGACGACAACGATGTCACCGTCGAGATCGCGTAGACGCAGACTCTCGTCCGTTTCGAGGTACGGGACGGTGACGTCCGGGGTCGGGGTGCCGATCAACGGCGAAGCCGTCAGGTCGGGGTCGACCCCAAAGCGGCTGGCAAACGCAACGCCGACCACGACGACCACGACGGCGGCCGCCAACAGCGCCCAGAACAGCCCCGAGCCGGAGCGTGATGTCTTCGCCTCGTCGGTCACGCCGCGGCCCTCGCCTCTTCGAGCATGACCTCAGCGGCCTGGCGCACCTCGACCGGCACATCATCGAACAACAGCAGCGCCTCGAGCGGGCCAATCGCACCAGCGGGATCACCGAGTCCGACAAAACGGACGTTGGCCAACCACCACTGCGCCTGCGGGTAGCTGGGACGGCGTTCGAGCGCGTTCTCGAGGTAGCTCTGCGCCGTCTCGGCTTCGCCGCTCTCATAGAGGATCCAGCCCACCCACGCCATGGCCTCGGGGTGTGGTTCCTTCTCCAGCACAACCAGGAAGTGGTCGACAGCCCGCGACGCGTCGCCGCTCTCGTAGTACAGCTGGGCGAGGGCGAGCCGCATCCCGACGATGTCGGGGTTGCGGGCCACTACCGCTTCGAGCTGCTCCGGCGTCACATTGGAGAGGTCGACGGGCCCGGCGGCCAGGGCGTCCTCGACTACTCCCTCGCCACCGGTCTGGTCTGAGGTGGTCACGATGAGCGCGACGCTCACGGCGACGGCTCCGGCGAGGAGGACCCCGGCGCCGGCAGCAACCCGCCTGCGGTTGCTCGACCGCAGCGCCGCCGATCCCCCGTCCGCCGTCTCGGCGTCCGCAAGATGGTGCTGTTCGTCGGTGAGTTGCTGCGCCTCCGCCTCGTACGAGGCAATGAGCCGCGCCCCTTCGGCCCCGTCGATTTCGCCGGCGGCAATCTGGTCACCTACCTCGCGCTGATCCCGCTCGACCTGAGCCAGTTGCTCGGCGAGCTGCGCCTCGACCAACTCCGGCTCAGCGTCGGTGGCCACCGCGATCGCCGCCCCCGAACGCTTGCGGCGTGCGATGGCATAGGTGCCGGCCCCCAACGCGGCCAGCGGCAGGGCCCACAGCGCCCAGCCCCAGCCGGCCAGTGGCGGTGACAGCAGAATGCTCTCTCCGTAGCTGGCGGCGAAGAAGTCGTAGATCTCCTGATCGGTCGATCCCGCGGCGACCTGTTCCTCGATCAACACCTCGAGGTCGCGCGCCACCTGCGAAGTGGCGCCACCGATCGATTCACCATTGCAGAACGGGCAACGGATCCGCGCCGCGACGTGGTCGACCCGCTCGGCGTCGGTGACCACCGCGTCACCACGCGGCCACAAGCCGACCACGATGATGGCGACCGCCAGCAGGGGCAGGACAATGCGCAGGGTGCGGCGGACTTGGTCAGACATCTAGGTCCTCGCTCACCCTGTCTACCTCGGGGGGCAGCACCCGGCGCTTGGGCTTGACTGCCAGCAGCGACCAGGCCCCACCGGCAACCGTGATCAGCCCGCCCGCCCACAGGAGCCACATCAGCGGGAACACGAAGACGTCGAGGGTCACGGCGTCGGCACCACCACCGGCGATACTGAGGTACACGTCCTCGATCAGACCGGTGTGGACCGCGGGGGTGGCCACCGGCTGAGACGAGTTGTTGTAGACGTTGACCCTGGGTTGCAGCGAAGCAACCTCGGTGGAGCAGTCGGCTCGCAGGACTCGCACCGCGACTCCTTGGACGATGCGGTTGGGTTCGGTGCGGTTGACCGGGCCGTCGTACACCACGCAGTAGTCATCGACGACGACGGCTTGGCCCACTTCGAGACGGACTTCGTTGCGCACCGCCAGGGCGCTCGAGGCGGCGATGGCGATCGCCATCAGCGCCACCCCGATGTGAGCAAGCTGGCCCCCCCAATACCCCGGGTCATTGCGCACGATCCGCAACAGGCTGGGCCCGTCCTCCGGAGCGTCGCGGCCCGCCTGCCACCGGACCCACAGGGCGCGCACGATCACACTGATCACAAAGGTGCCGAGCACGACCACGATCACGACGGCGACCGACCAGACGCCGGCCACCACGGCAAGCGCTCCGGCAAACAGGCCGACGGTGAGCGGGCTGCGGATTCGCCTCCAGACGACGTCGGGGCGGGCTACCCGGTACGGGGTGACCGGACCGATCCCCATTGCCAGCAACAAGGCGAAAGCAATGGGGATGGTGGCTCGATCGAAGAACGGCCGACCCACCGTGACTTCCCGGCCGGCGAACGCCTCGAGGATCAGCGGGTACATCGTCCCGACCAGGACGGTGAAGGCGAACAGGGTGAGCAGCAGGTTGTTGGCAAGAAACACACCTTCGCGGCTGGCCAGCGACTCGAGCCGGGGCGCGGACGCCACCAAGTGCGAGCGCCAGGCGAAGAGGCCGAACGAGCCGACCAGGACGATTCCGAGGAAGACCAACAAGGCAGGCCCAACCGGGGATTGAGTGAAGCTGTGGACCGAGAAGATGGTGCCCGAACGGGTGAGGAAAGTGCCGAAGATGGTCAGCGCAAACGTCGAGATGATGAGCACGAGGTTCCAGGCCTGGAGCATGCCGCGACGACGCTGCACCACCGCCGAGTGGAGAAACGCGGTGCCGATCAGCCACGGCAAGATGGCGGCGTTTTCAACCGGATCCCACGCCCAGTACCCACCCCAGCCGAGCACCTCGTACGACCACCATCCGCCGAGGATGATGCCGAAGGTGAGGAACGTCCATGCCACCACCGACCAGCGGTGGGTGCGTTCCAGCCAGACGCTTCCTTGGTCTCCCCGCCACATCGCCGACATGGCAAAGGCATAGGGAATCGTGAACCCGACGTACCCCACGTAGAGCATGGGTGGGTGGACGGCCATCAGGATGTGGTTCTGCAGCAACGGGTTCGGTCCCGTCCCTTCGAGGGGCGCCACGGCCGAGCCGACCGGCAGCCACGTTGACGCCGCGCAGACGCCCTCAATCACCTCGGTACAGATCCTGAACGGATTCGCCGTCGTGGCCATGAGCCCAAACCAGAAGATGGCGACCAACCCGACGACGCCCAGAGCGCCGGCGCCGAGCCCATCTCCGTTGCCGACTCGCCGGGCGACGAGGTAGCCGAAGCCGGCGAGCACGATGCCCCACAACACGATGCTGCCCTCGAGCGCCGCCCACCCGCTGGCGAGGAGGAAGACGAGCGGGGTGGTGGTTGCTGTGTTGTCGGCAACGTACTCAATGCTGAAGTCGTGGGCGAGAATCGCCCCCTCGAGGGCTACAAACGCAACGATGGCTCCGATGAGGAGGAGCAGGGCATCGCGCTTCAACCCGGTGGCGTCAAACTCGTCGCGGCGCGCCAACCGAATGCCATCGATGGCCAGCTTCACCGAGGCTCCCAGCGCCACCAGGATTCCCAGGTAGCCGATGACGGCGATCATGGCGCCGCCGAATCCTCGGCCTGGTCCTCGTGGTCGTACTCCGTGCCGTCCTCGGTGCGGTATTGCTCGTCGTGCTTGACCAGCATCACATCGGAGTGGAACTCCGACCCGTTCCAAGTGCCTTCGACCACAACGCCGATGCCCTCCTGGAACAACTGCTGGGGCGCCCCGGAATGGAAGACCGCCACGGTTTCGCGCCCGTCCGTCACGTCGAACCGAATCCCCTCGGTGTCCTCGACGACGGTGCCGGCAACGACCTGGCCGCCCAGCCTCCGCCGCGCCGTGTCGTCGTCATCCTCTGCGATCAGCTCGGTCGGAGTGATGAAGTACACGAGGCTGCTCGACAGGTTGATGAGAAGTACGACGAGCACGACCACCAGCAGGGCGGCCGGGACGAGGAAGCGCCAATACCGC
>CAYXMJ010000035.1:0-3753 GCA_964465915.1 uncultured Acidimicrobiaceae bacterium | reverse complement strand
TCATATCAACCACGTGCCTTTAGCTTGCGGCGCGCCACCTTGGTCCGCCACAGCAGAGAGGCGCCGTAGGCAACAACACCGCCGTAGACCACCACGTAGCCGAAGGTGACCCAGCCCCAGTCGCTCATGACACCGCCCCGCCGTCGGAGAGGTCGGGGGCGGAGACGGCTTCTCCCGCCATCGGCACATCCGGCGCGGCATCACGGGCCTCGAGTTCGGCATCGAGGTTGGCCAGCTGGACCCGCCGCACCAGCAGCCACACGTACACGATGGCGAAGGCGAAGAGGCCGACCAGCAGGGCGCCAAGCAGCGGGCTGTCGATCTGGGGGTCGCCCGGCCTCAGGATGGTGGGCGCCTGGTGCAGGGCGTTCCACCACTGCACCGAGAAGTGGACAATCGGGATCTGGACGACGGCGACGATGCCGAGGATGGCCGAGCGTTGCGCTCTCGCCACAGGATCCGGGATCGAGCGCCGCAGGCCGAGATAGCCGAGATAGATGAAGAACATGATCGCCGTCGTCGTCAGCCGGGCGTCCCAGGTCCACCACACCCCCCACACCGGCTTGCCCCAAATCATGCCGGTGGCGATGGCGAGCCCGAGAAAGACGACACCGACCTCGGCAGAGGAGGCGGCGATAGTGTCCCACTTGAGCGACTTGGTGATCAGGTACCCAATGGTGGCGACCGTGGTCACCGCAAAGGCTCCGTAGGCCACCAGGATGGTCGGCACATGGATGTACATCATTCGAGTCAGGTCGCCCTGAATGACGTCGGGCGGACTGAACAAGGCAAAGCCGAGCGCCACCAGCAGCGCTCCGGCGGCTGCAAGGTCCAGCCATCGCAAGGTCTTCGCGTCACTCGACGCGTCGGTCATTGGGTCTCCTGTAACGGGCGGGCGGTCACAACGCCGGCGATGCAGAGCACCAGGTCGACGATGACCATGAGGAGCAGCCAGCGCAGGATACCGCTGTCCGTGCGCAAGCCCTCAACGATTTCCGACGCGGCCAACAGCAGTGGGACGGCCAGCGGTGCAACGATCAGCGGGATGAGCGCCGGGCCGACGGTGGCGTTCGTGGCGATCGAACCGGCGATCGTGCCCAGGGCAGCGAGACCAGCAGCAGCCAGCGGCAGGACCAGCAAGAGCCAGGGCCAACCACTCAGGTCGATGTCGTAGAACAAGACAGCAACCGCACCAACGATGAGCTCGAAGACCAGCAGCATCAGGCCGCTCGCCATCGCCCGTCCGCCGAACACAGCAGCAGGGTCGATCCCGAGCAGAGCAAGCAGGTCGCGTTGCGCCGGGGTTTCCATGCTGGTGCGCCGCACCGCGATGAGCACCCCGAAGAGCATGACGACCACCCAATACAGACCAGGCCCGATTTGGCGGAGCAGCGGGACATCGGCACCCACCGCCATCGGCACCAGGATCAGGGCAATCGCTCCGAAGGGGATCGTGATCCACAGCACCTCACCGGTGCGCCGTTCCCGCTCGAGGTCGCGTCGCGTCACGGCCGCCATCTGGGTCGAGAGACTGCTCATTGCACCGTCCCCCCGGCGATTTCCAGGGTGCGATCAACCATCGGAGCGACCCTGGTCCTGTCGTGGGAAACGACGACCACGGCGCCGCCCCGTTTCACCACCCCCGCGGTGATGTGGCCGACGAGTTCGACTGCGGCGGCGTCGAGCGCGGTGTGTGGTTCATCGAGCAGCAGCAGGCGCGGAGCCCGCATCAGTTCCCTGGCGAACTCGGCGCGGCGTTGCATCCCGTACGAACATGCCGCCCCCCGCCGGTCGGCCGCATCGGCGAGGCCGACCGTGGCCAGCACCTCATCGACCCGTTGATCGGTCTGTCCACCAATTCGAGCCGCAAACTGGAGGTTCTCACGCAACGTCAGTTCCGGATAGAGGGCCGGGACGTGTCCGATCAGGCTGATCTGGGGCCGGACGTCGTAGCGAGCCGACCCCGTCACCGGTGCGCCGAGAATGGTGCCGTCACCAGCCGACGGCGTCAGCAAGGTGGCGAGGATGCGCAGCAGCGTCGTCTTGCCGGCTCCGTTGGCGCCGAACAGCCCAACGGCCTCGCCGGGAGCCACGCTGACATCGACATCGCGCAGAATCGTGGTCGCCCCCATCCGGGCGCCCACCCCGCGCAGGTCGATCAGGGGATCGTGAGAGCTCACGGAGAGCGAGTGTAGGGCTCCTCCAATGGGCCGCCCGAGTCCGGGTCTCCAGCCCTCGCGGATATACCCCCCTGGGTATGTGGAATAATGGGGGCCCTCACTGGTTGAGTTGACGACACGTTCTTTGAATTGGAGATAACTCAGTGGCAACGCTTGAACTGACAAAAGACAGCTTTGAGTCGACGATCGTCGACAACGACATGGTCCTGGTCGACTTCTGGGCCGACTGGTGCGGACCCTGCAAGATGTTCGCCCCGGTCTATGAGACGGTTTCGGCGGATCATCCGGACGTCGTGTTCGCCAAGGTCGACACCGAGGCGCAGCAAGAGCTGGCGGCCTATTTCAATATCCGCTCGATCCCGACACTCATGATTTTCCGGAATCAGATCGGCATCTTCTCTCAGCCCGGCGCGCTCCCCGAGCCCGCCCTGCGGGACCTCATCGAGCAGGCGCAAGCGCTCGACATGGACGATGTCCGCCGCGAGATCGCCGAGTCCGAAGCAGGCGAAGCCGGTGGTCATGACCATGACCACGACCACGATCACAGCGAATCGGATGGACCCATCCCCGTCTGATCACACGCCCTGGACCTACCAACAGAGACCCCGCCATGCGGGGTCTCTCTCATTGCGGAGTATCCGGCGTCACCGCATCAGGTCGGCGATGGCGCGCTGCGCCTCCTCGATCCGGCTACGGGCCACCCACACTCGGGTGACCGCGTCCTGACCGAGAACGGCCGGGTCGGTGATGACGCTGGCCGGGATCTCAAACTCCTGCAGACGCGCCCAGGCATCGTCGGCGTCTGCCGGGTCGGCAAACTCGGCAATCGGACGGAGCGGGTCGCGCCAACGCATCAACCGTCGGCCCCGCCGGTGAAGTTCCACGAGCCAAGCCGCACGGATGGCACGTGGGCCATTCCGGGGCCGAACTCCGAGTCACCAAAGCGGGCATCGTCGCCGATGCTGAGCACGTTGCCGGGGCCGAGGGCAGCGACAAACGACTGGGTGAACCGCAGGTTGGAAACCGCCCCGGTGATCTTGCCGTTCTCGATCATGAACGTCCCGTTGCGCGTGAGGCCGGTGACCACCAGGGACTTGGGATCGAGCACCCTGCAGTAGTTGAAGGTGGCCACGAAGATGCCACGCTCGACGGCGGCGACCATTTCGTCCACCGCAGTGTGACCCTCCCGGAGAAAAAGCGTGTGGGCCATCGGGCCCCACACGTCGGAACCCGGCGTGGCGTGGCCGGTGGACACCGTGCCCGCCTTGCGCGCCGTTCGCCGATCGTGCGCCAGCGCGCTGGTCACTCCGGCATCGATGAGGGCCAGTCGCTGCTTGGGCGTCCCCTCGGAGTCGAACGCAACGCCGAGGGCGCGCCGGTCGGTGACGTCATCGACGAGATCAATCCGCGGATCGAACTGGGCATCCCCAACGCGGGCAAACGACTGACCTTCGAGCGCTGCCTTGGCGTTGAAGCCGTAGACCGCGAGGAAGACGGCGATCGTCGCCACGCATTCCGGGGCGAGGACCACCTCGTACTCCTCCGGCTTGGCGTCGAAGGTGACGGCGCCGCC
>CAYXMJ010000034.1:0-21410 GCA_964465915.1 uncultured Acidimicrobiaceae bacterium | reverse complement strand
ACAAGCTGCACGAAGTGCTGGCGTTGAGTGACCGAATCACCGTGCTGCGCAACGGCAAGGTGACCGGGGAGGCGACTCCGCAGGAATCCACCCGCCACTCGCTCGCGGAAATGATGGTCGGGCGCGACGTGAAGCTCGTGCCCGACAAGCCCGCCGTCACGCCGGGTCCGCCGGCTCTGGTCATCAAGAATCTCCACGTGATGGGCGATCGCGACATCATCGAAGTCGACGGACTCGATCTCGACGTCCGCACCGGCGAGATCGTCGGGATCGCCGGCGTTTCGGGCAACGGGCAGCGTGAGCTGGCCGAAGCGATTGCCGGGCTGCGCGAGGTGACCGCGGGGTCGATCCACATCGGCGAACAGGAGGTCACCAACCTCAAACCACTACAGGTGCGGGCCGCCGGGCTCTCGTATGTTCCCGAAGGCCGGATGAAGGACGGCATCATCGGTACCTTCACCGTGGCCGAGAACCTGCTGCTGATCGACCACAACTCTAAGAACTTCCGCGACGCCGGATTGATGAACTTCGACGCCATCAACACCCACAGCCAGAGCCTCGTCGACGACTTCTCCGTCAAGACGCCGCGCCTGGACACACCGGTGCAGAGCCTCTCGGGTGGCAACATTCAGAAGCTGATCATGGCCCGCGAACTCTCGGGAGCACCCAACGTTCTGCTTGCGAGCCAGCCGACCAGGGGCGTTGACATCGGTGCCGCGGAGTACATTCACAAGCGTCTTGTCCAGCAACGCAGCGAGGACACGGCGATTCTGGTGATCTCCGAGGATCTCGATGAGATCTTCGCTCTCTCCGACAGTATTGCGGTCATGTACGAGGGCAAGATCATAGGTATCGTCGACCCGGGCGAGGCCACCCGGGAGCAGATCGGCCTGATGATGGCCGGCGTCGCCCCCGACCAGTAGGCGACCAGACAAAGATATCGCGATCTGGGCTCGCAATACCGGCGCGCGGACGCGCGACCGCTATGGTCTCCTTCCGATGTACGAGTCGTCGCCGTCGGAGAATCACCGCCCAGGGGGCGGTATTTTTTTTGCCAAGAACACGGTGACCGACTCGACCTGTCGGGATGAGCGAAGGGGTTCGCCCGGCGCAAGCGCTGATCATCCAAAAGGAGAAACGACATGAGCACGCGGCGGACTACCGAGCATCTCCCATTCGGAGAAAAGCGAGACCCGAGGTTCTTCGGGCAGGACATCCTGTCGGTCGACCAGTTTGATCGGGAGGACTTGGAGACCATCTTTGCGGTCGCCCACGAGATGTACGGAATGGTGGAGCGGATCGGCACCTTCGACCTGCTCAAGGGCAAGGTCCTCACCAACTTGTTCTACGAGCCGTCGACCAGGACATCATCGTCGTTCATCGCCGCGATCGAGCGACTCGGCGGCAGCGTGGTCCAGATCAACAACGTCACGTACTCTTCGGTTTCCAAGGGTGAGTCACTCCAAGACACGGTTAAGACCATGGAGTCCTATACCGACGCCATCGTGCTGCGTCACCCGGAGCAAGGGTCGGCCGCCATCGCCGCCAACGCCGCCTCGAAGCCGGTCATCAACGCCGGCGACGGCGCCGGCGAACACCCGACCCAGGCCCTGCTCGATGCGTACACCATCCGTGAGGAGATGGGCCGGATCGACGGGCTGACCATCACGATGCTCGGCGACCTCAAGTATGGCCGCACCGTCCACTCGCTGGCCAAGTTGCTGACCCTGTTCGACGTCAAGATCAACTATGTGGCTCCGGAGATCCTCCAGATGCCCGAACTGTTGGTCAAGGAGGTCGATGCCGTCGGGATCGAGCAGCATGAGACAACGGACCTCGACGAAGTGCTCGCCGACACCGACGTGCTCTACGTCACCCGCATCCAGAAGGAACGGTTCGAGGATCCGTCCGAGTACGAACTCGTCAAGAACTCGTACGTCATCACGGCCGAGACGATGCGCAGTGCCAAGGAAGACATGATCGTCATGCACCCCCTGCCCCGCGTCGGCGAGATCGCCACCGAGGTCGACGACGATCCCCGCGCCGCCTACTTCCGCCAGATGGAATATGGCATGTACGTCCGTATGGCGCTGCTGTCCCTCGTGTTGGGTCGGGCCTAGCGATCCGTCCGTTCCGCTCTGAAGCCCGTTTGTGACCGAGGAGCTCCAATGCCCTGGCTGGCATCGATACGTCGATCCTTGCGGCCAAGCCGGCCCGGCTTTACTTCGCCAGTGATTCAGTGATTGGTCGCGGTAAATGTCGAGGAACGTCTGACCCCAGACGCGCATGACCCGGGGCTTTCGCCCCGGGTCATGCCCTCGTAGCAAGTGCACGAGCTGCTCTACGGTCAGCCATGCCTTCCGTGACGCCCCCTGTCGGCCCTTGGAACCGGGAGCCCCCCAGCTCCCGGATCCCAGGCCCGCAACGTCCCCCTGCTTGCCCGAACCGAAGTTTGTTCTGGCCCGCCGTATCTGCGGAGCGGTCCTCGTAACCGCTTGGAGTTACGCTACAACCACGCTCGGTAACGAACTAGACACAAAGGGTTCGGCGCGAAGGGACTAGTCACCTATCGGGCACGCCGCCACTCGGACGGGACCGGAACCGGGACGGCGCGGTCGCAGGAGTCGCTTCCGCCCCCGGGTAAGCTTGTCGCTTCCACTTGGGGCAAGAGATGAACGAAGGACGCGATGAAGCCGACGTACGACCCGACCGACATCGAGGCGCGCTGGTACTCCGTCTGGGAGGAAGCCGGGGCCTTTCGGCCTGAGGTCAATCCCGACGGGGAACCGTTCTCCATCGTCATTCCGCCGCCGAACGTCACCGGTGTGCTCCACATGGGCCACGCCCTCGACCTCTCGATCCAAGACGTGCTCATTCGTCGCAAACGAATGCAGGGCTACGCCGCGCTCTGGGTCCCCGGTACCGACCACGCCGGCATTGCGACCCAGAACGTGGTCGAACGTGAACTCGCCGCCGAGGGGTTGACCCGCTACGACTTGGGTCGCGACGCATTTGTCGACCAGGTGTGGGCCTGGAAGGAGCGCTCTGGAGGCCACATCGCCGAGCAGATCCGAACCCTGGGGTTCTCCACCGATTGGACCAGGGAGCGGTTCACTCTCGACGAGGGCCTTTCCAGGGCCGTCCGTCAGGTGTTCGTCACCCTCTACGACGAGGGCCTCATCTACCGCGGCAACCGAATCATCAACTGGTGCCCGCGCTGTCACACCGCAATCTCCGAGATCGAGGTCGAGTACGAGGACGAGCAGGGCGAGTTGGTCCACATCGAGTATCCGTTTGTTGACGGGCCCGGGCCCAACGGAGAGAGAGGCATCACGGTCGCCACGACCCGCGCCGAGACGATGCTCGGCGATACCGCGGTGGCCGTGCACCCCGATGACGACCGCTACCGCAACGCAATCGGCCGCATGGTCAGACTGCCCCTGGTCGACCGAGAGATCCCGATCGTGGCCGACGAGGGCGTCGAACTCGAGTTCGGTACCGGGGCGGTCAAGGTCACCCCGGCGCACGACCCGCTCGACTTCGAGATCGGGGAGCGCCATGGTCTCGAGGCGATTCAGGTCATCGATACCGACGCCAAGATCACCGCGGAGGGTGGTCGCTTCTTCGGCATGGACCGCTACGAGGCCCGCGAGGCAATTCGCTACGCCCTCGGCAAAGAGGGGTACCTGGTCAAGGTCGAGGATCACCACCATTCGGTGGGGCATTGCTCGCGCTGCGGCACGGTGGTCGAGCCGATGCTCTCGCTGCAATGGTTCGTGAGCGTCAGACCCCTGGTCGAGCCCGCCATTGCCGCCGTCGAGGACGGATCCACTCGCTTCATCCCCAAGCGGTGGGAGAGGAACTATCTCAACTGGATGGAGAATCTGCGGGACTGGTGCATCAGCCGCCAGCTCTGGTGGGGTCACCGGATTCCCGCCTGGTACTGCGAGGACTGTGGCGACGTCACCGTCGCGGTTGCCGACCCAGCCGCCTGCCCGAAGTGTGACGGGCCGGTGCGTCCCGACGACGACGTGCTCGACACCTGGTTCTCCTCGGCACTGTGGCCGTTCTCGACGCTGGGTTGGCCCGACGAGACCGAGGATCTGGAACGCTTCTACCCAACCAGTGTCCTGGTGACCGGGTTCGACATCATCTACTTCTGGGTTGCCCGGATGATGCAGATGGGCATCCACTTCATGGACGACGTGCCGTTCGATGACATCGTCATCCACGGTTTGGTGCGTTCGATGGACGGACGCAAGATGTCGAAGTCGTCCGGCAACGCCCTCGATCCGCTCGAACTGGTCGCCAAGTACGGCGCCGATTCGATCAGGCTGACCCTCATCCAGTCGGCGGCGCCCGGCCACGACATCCCGCTCAACGAGGACTGGATCGACGCTTCGCGCAGGTTCGGGAACAAGCTGTGGAACGCGTTGCGCTTTGCGGTCGAGCACATCGGCGTGACCGACGTCCCGGTCACCGGTGGGTACCCCAGCGATCCCGGACCCGAAGACGCCTGGGTGTTGTCCCGGCTCCACGATGTGGTCGCCGAGTACGACCGTCTCATGGATCTCTATCGCTTCTCCGACGCCACCAGCCTGCTGTACAACTTCGCCTGGTCCGAGGTCTTCGACTGGTACCTCGAAATGGCCAAGACTCCCCTCAAGGACGAGGCGCGGGCCGGGATCACAAGGCAGACGCTTGGGGTCGTGCTGCGCGATCTCCTCAAGCTGTTCCATCCCATCATCCCGTTTGTGACGGAAGAGCTATGGTCGGAGCTCGGCGACGGATCGCTGCTGATCACGGCCGATTGGCCAACACCTCCGGCGGTGACGGCCCCCGAGGCTATGAGCGAACTCCAGGAGCTGATCAGCGGCGTGCGCCGCTTCCGATCGGAGCATCAGCTCGGACCGCGCCTCGAGCTGCCGCTGCTGGTCGACACTGCGGGTGAAGTCCCGGGTGCGTGGTGGCGCGAGCAACTCCAGATGCTCGGTGCCGTCGACCCGCACGTTGGGGAGGTGCCGCCCGATGTCACCGGCCACACCAGGCTCACCGCGGGCGGCATGCAGGCGTTCATTCCTCTTGCCGGTGTGGTGGATGTTGAGGCGGAACGACCCCGTCTCGAGAAGGCGATCGCCGAGGTCGAGGCGCAGCTGGCCAAGACACAGGGCAAGCTCAGCAACCCCAACTTTCGCGATCGGGCTCCGGCCGATGTCGTTGCGAAGGAAGAGGCCAAGGCTGCCGAGTTCGAGGCCAAGCTGGACAAGCTCCGAACTGCTCTCGCGGAACTGGGTTGACGCCGCCGATGACGCCGTCACTCATCACAGACTACGAAGCCGCCGTTGGCTTCCTCGATGCGCGGATCGGGCACGGGGTGAAGCCCGGTCTCGAGCGTATGGTTGGTGCTTTGGATCTGATGACCGATCCGCAGGACAGCTTTCCGATCATTCACGTCGCAGGAACCAACGGCAAGTCAACGGTGGTCCGCATGGTGCGCGACGTGTTGCAGGCTCATGGGCTGCGGGTGGGTACGTTCGTGTCACCCCACCTGCATGCTGTCGAGGAGCGGTACTCGATCGATGGTCACTCCTTTGGTCCCGAAGACTTCGTCGGCGCCGTCGCCGACGTGGCGCCCTTCGTTGAGATCTTCGAAGCGCAGACCGGGCATACGGTGACCTACTTCGAGCTGACGGCGGCGATTGCCTTTCAGGCCTTTGCGGCTGCGGGTGTCGACGTTGCCGTGGTCGAGGTTGGTCTCGGTGGCCGTTGGGACGCCACCAACGTCGTGACGGCCGATGTCTCGGTCATCACGGGGATCGCGATGGACCACATGTCCTACCTCGGCGATTCGATCGGGCAGATCTCCGGCGAGAAGGCGGCGATCCTCAAACCGGATGGCACATTGGTCTCCGGTCCGCTGCCCGCGGCAGCCGAGGGCGCCATCACCGCCCAGGTGGCGAACACCAATTCGAAGTGGCTGCGTTTTGGCGATGCGTTCAGCGTCGGCGACGACCTGCTCGCCGTCGGTGGGTGGAGCTTCACGGTGCATGGCTTGTACCGGGACTACGACGAGATCTTCCTTTCCCTCCGGGGCCGGCATCAGGTCGACCACTTCGCGACGGCTGTAGCCGCCTCCGAACAGTTCTTTGGCCGTGAGTTGGATCCGGAGTCGGTGCGGGTCGCGGCCGCTTCCATGACGTCGCCCGGCCGGATCGAGGTCTTGCAGCGCAACCCGTTAGTGGTGGCCGATGGCTCGCACAACGAGCAAGGCATCGATGGCCTGGCCACCACCCTCCTCGATGAGTTCCCACCCCAGGACTGGGTGCTCGTGGTCGGGATGAAGGGCGAACGCAATGTCGGCGATCTCCTGTCGCCGCTCCAGGGGGTAGTCGCCGAGGTCATCGCCACCGAGGCGGCCGACCCGACCTCGATCCCCGCCGCCGAAGTCGCCGCGGCCGCTCGCACGCTATTCGGCGACGAGGTGCCGGTCGAGGTCGTTGTCCCCGTGGCGCAGGCCATCACCGAAGCCCTTGATCGGGTCGACGACACCGGGGCCATCGTCATCGCCGGTTCGTTGTATGTTGTCGGCGAAGCACGGCCCCGCTTCACCCAGACCAGCTAGGGCGGCCGAACCGGCCGGCCCGACTGGCCGTTGGCGACCGCATCCGCCTACCATCCCGGGCTCCGCACCCCACTTCTGAGGATTCTGGCTATGGCGATTGAACACACGTTTCTGATGGTGAAGCCCGACGGCGTTGCGCGCGGTCTGATCGGGGAGGTTGTTTCCCGGTTCGAGCGCAAGGGTCTCAAGCTCGAGCGAGCTCGGGTTTTGACGATCGACGAGACGCTGGCGGGTCGGCACTACGCCGAGCACGTTGACAAACCCTTCTTCGGCGAACTCGTTGCGTTCATCACCAGCGGACTGGTGTTCGCCATGGAGTGGTCGGGAGAGTCGGCAGTTTCGGTGGCTCGAACGGTGATGGGCCCGACAAATCCCGCCGAAGCGCCTCCGGGCAGCATCCGCGGCGACTTCGGCCTCATCATCACTGAGAACATCGTCCACGGCTCGGACTCGCCGGCGAGTGCGGAGCGCGAACTCGACATCTTCTTCGGTTAGGAGGCTGCTGAACAATGTCAGTTTGGGCTCACCACGATGATCGTGACCAGGCGCTCAGGGGCCGAGGCGAGCCCGCACGCCTATGGCTCAACACCCTCCTAGCCGTCTCTGGGAGCGACCCGGGAATGACAAATCACAGCTCGACTACAATGACCGCACGCATCCGGGTGGGTAGTTTCGCATGCTGAACAGCATCTTCTCCGTCGCCGGCCGAGACATGGCCATCGACCTTGGTACGGCAAACACACTGGTCTTCGTCCGCGGCATGGGCATTGTGCTCAACGAGCCATCCGTGGTCGCCATCAACACGCGCGACAACCGGCCGCTCGAGGTCGGGATGGAAGCCAAGCGGATGATCGGCCGGACCCCTTCGTACATCCAGGCGATCCGCCCCCTGCGCAACGGGGTCATCGCCGACTTCGACATCACCGAGAAGATGCTGCGCTACTTCATCGACAAGGTCCACAACCGGCGTTTTGCCGCCCGGCCCCGCATCGTGATCTGCGTGCCCTCCGGTATCACCGCCGTTGAACGGCGCGCCGTCGAAGAGGCGGCCTATCACGCCGGAGCCCGCCGTGCGTACACCATCGAGGAGCCGATGGCCGCTGCCATCGGGGTGGGTCTGCCGGTTCACGAACCGTCCGGATCCATGGTGATCGACATGGGTGGCGGCACGACTGAGGTTGCCGTCATCTCCCTCGGCGGCATCGTGGTCTCCAAGAGCATCCGCATCGGCGGTGACGAACTCGACGAGTCGGTCATCACGTGGGTGAAGAAGGAGTACAACCTCATGCTTGGGGAGCGGACCGCCGAGCAGGTCAAGATGGCGATCGGTTCCGCCTGGCCGTATGCCGAAGAGCCCGCCGCCGAGGTCCGAGGCCGCGACCTGATCACCGGTCTTCCGAAGACCGTCGTGCTCTCCAGCCCCGAGATGCGCGAAGCCATCGAAGAACCCGTTCAGCAGATCGTCGATGCGGTGAAGTTCACCCTCGACAAGACTCCGCCGGAACTCGCCGCCGACATCATGGAGCGCGGGATCGTGCTCACCGGCGGTGGGGCGCTGTTGCGCGGGCTCGATGTGCGGCTCGCCAACGAGACCGGCATGCCCATCGTGACCGCGGACCGCCCGTTGCAGTCCGTCGTGCTCGGGTCGGGTGCCTGTCTGGAGGAGTTCGACGTGCTGCACGTTGTGTTGTCCTCCAGCGGTCGGACCTGAGCCGAGGCCGCGGGCTTCCCCGGCCGATGCAGTCCTTTCGACGCTTCGATCGCTCCACCACCCTCTTCATCGGGTTGCTGGTGGTGTCCTTCCTGCTGGCAACATTCGACGTTCGTTCCCAAGGCGAGGGCGTCGGCGACGTGATGCGTGACGGCGCCCAATCGCTCTTCTCGCCGCTTCAGGAAGTCGCCGTGGCGGTCACTCGGCCCGTCGTCGGTTTTGTCGACGGAGTCTCGAACATCGCCGGCCTGCGGGACGAGAACGAGCGGCTGCAAGTGCGCATCGTCGAACTGGAAGCGCTCGTCGGTGATGCCGAGCAGCTCGAGCGCCGGGTCGAAGAGCTGGAGCGAGCCCTGCAACTCGATCCGCCCGACGACCTGGCCGCAGTGTCGGCCCGCATCACGGCACTCGGCAACAGCGCTTTCGACCAGGTCCGGTTCATCGACAAAGGCAGCGAGGCCGGCATCGTCAAGGGCCAGGCCGTGATCGACGAAAACGGACTCGTTGGGCGAATCGACTTTGTATCCGGTGATTCGGCCCGGGTGCGATTGATCACCGATCCCCAGTCGGGCGTCGGGGTGCGCGACGTGGCCACCAACGAAACCGGCTGGGTCGAGGGACAAGGGCTTGATCACCTGCAGTTGAAGATGTTCAACGCGGTTGAGGCGGTCCGCGAGGGCGACCGGCTCTTCACCGCGGGCGGTCGGTACCCGCCGGGGATTCTGGTCGGCACGGTGCGGACTACGGCCGAATCGGAAGCCGGCTTTGCGCTCATCACCGACGTGATCCCGGCGATCGAGCTCAGCAGGCTCGACTATGTGAAGGTAGTCGTCGGGTGGTCGCCGCTAGAAGCCGACGCGGACGACGGGGGAACCGTGACCACGACCTCGCAGCCCCCGGCCGACCCTGCCGAGGTGGACGGGCAATGACCGGCCGCCAAATTGCCGTCACCCTCGCGTTGGTAGTTGCTTCCGTCATTCTTCAGACGACGATGTTTGGTGAAGGGCGTATCCAGCCCCTTGGTGCCGCCCCCAACATCGTGACCCTGGTGGTGATCGCCACCGTACGCTATCTCGACCCCGAGCCGGGCATTCTCATCGGGTTCACTGCCGGGCTGCTGCTCGACCTGCTCGGCGGCTCCCCACTCGGCCTGTGGGCGATGTCCATGACCGTCGTCGCCTTTGTCACCTTGCGGGTACGGCGCCGGGCGGATGAAGGCTGGCTGATCGTGGCGATCGGCGTCTTTGGACTGACGCTGCTCGGCCAGGTGTTATTCGCGGTTGGCGGTACGCTGTTCGGGCAACGCACACTGAACAACCCTTCGGTGGTGCAAACCATGATTCTTCCCTCGCTGTACAACACGCTTCTGGCGGTGCTGGTGCTGCCCGGCGTGACCAAGTTGATGGGAGTAGGCCCCGTCGTCAGGAGCTGGGCGAAGTGACCACGATCACCAATAGCGAGAACGCGCGGTGAGTGTCGGCTGGAGGCTCGGTGTCCTTGGCCTGATCTTCATCGGGCTATTCAGCGTGCTCACGTTGCGTCTGTGGCAGATCCAAGTCACCGAGGCCGCCACCTATGAGGAGCAGGCGGTCAGCAACCGGATCGACGTGGCGAGGACTCCCGCCCCGCGCGGCGAGATCCGCGACGTCAAAGGTCGACTGCTGGCGGGGACCCGCCCCGCTTTGGCGATCGTGGTCGACGGTCAGCTCATCCCCAAGGACGAACAGGACCAGCTCGTCAGCAGCTTGGCGGCTTTCACCGCGTTGGCCCCCGCCGAGGTGGCCGCCATCATCGACGACGCTCGGGCCCGTGGCGACCGGATCACGCTGGTCCCCGAACTCACGGACGAGCAGGCCGTCTTCCTCATCGAGCACTCCGAGGAGTTCCCTGGTGTTGCAGTGGAGCCTCAACCGGTCAGGATCTATCCGGAGGGTGAGCTGGCTGCGCATGTGATCGGCTACATCGGCCGACCCAACGAGGACGACCTCGAGCGGCCCGGGGTGAAACACACCGACCTGATCGGAAAGATCGGCGTTGAGCGTGAGTATGACGACCTGCTGCGCGGCACGCCGGGGCTCAAGAAGTACCAGGTGGATGCAAAGCGAAACGTCCTCGAGGAACTCGCCGAACAGTCCCCGGAACCCGGCGGCAGCCTCATCCTCACCATCGACCTCGACCTCCAGCGGGTGCTCGAAGAGTCCCTGGCCGAGGGCCTGGCTCTCTCCCGCGATCAATATGACCCCGACTGTGTCCCCGGCGAGGAGGAACCCCTCTGTCCGGTACGGGCCGTCGGCGCGGTGCTCGATGCCAAAGACGGCAGCGTGCTGGCGATGGCGTCGGTTCCCACCTATGACCCCAACATCTTCGTAGGCGGCCTCTCCCAAGAGGAGTTCGCCGCCTTTCCTGAGGGAGCCTTCACCAATTCCGTAGTTCAGGGCCAATATGCCCCCGCATCCACTTTCAAGGCCGTCACCTACGTGACCTCGCTCGAGGAGAACGTCTATCCGCGTGAGGCGCGGTCGGAGGAAACCCGCATTCTGTGCGCCGGACAGCTCGACGCCCCATTCACCGACCGTAGCCAGCTTGTATGGCGGAACTGGACCAGGGCCGACGATGGCGAGCAGAACATCCACGAGGCGTTCATGCGGTCCTGCAACGTCTACTTCTGGGATGTGGCCCTCAACATCTGGGACACCTACAAGGACACGCCACGCGAGAACATGCTCCAGGATTGGGCCCGGGACCTTGGCTTCTCCGAGGAGACCGGCATCGACCTGCCCTTCGAGCGCGAGGGTATCATCCCCGACAGGGCACTCTACGAAGACTGGGCGGAGAACTCACCGTTGCGGCTCGACCCGGCCCGCCTCGAGCTGGCATCACCGTGGCTCGGCGGTGACCTGCTGCTCGCCTCGGTCGGCCAGGGGTCGGTGGTGGTGACGCCGTTGCAGCTCGCCAATGGCTACGCCGCCATGCTCAACGGCGGATCCTTGTGGCAGCCCCGCGTCGTTGACCAGGTCGTCGATTCCGATGGTGA
The DNA here is from genome assembly GCA_964465915.1 of uncultured Acidimicrobiaceae bacterium. Classification (GTDB taxonomy): domain Bacteria; phylum Actinomycetota; class Acidimicrobiia; order Spongiisociales; family UBA5794; genus CAVPHV01. The sequence continues at coordinate 10,043 of CAYXMJ010000034.1, read as the reverse complement.
GGTCATCTTCGAAAACCCGAAGAAGCTCATCCGCGATGTCGACATCTCTCGGGCCACGGTGTTGTCGCTGCGCCGTGATCTGCAGCAGGTAGTGAACCACCCCAATGGCACCGCGGCGGCAGCCTTCGCCGACTTTGGACCGCTGAAGGAGCAGGTCGGTGGTAAGACCGGCACCGCCGAGGTCATCAAGGGAGAGGACGGGGTTTCTACAGCGCTGTTCGCCGGAGTAGCCCCGATCAGCAATCCCAAGTACATCGTGGTCGTTGTCATGGAGCGCGGTGGGTCCGGTGGCAAGGTTGCCGCCCCGACTGCCAAACCGATCCTGCAGTACCTGATGAATGGTCCCGAGGGCGTCACCCCGATCATCCTCGGCGAGGACGCCGACTGATGTCACTCGCCGCCCGCCGTACCGAGCCGATCTCGATCCTCCAGCGGGAGCGGGCGTTGCGGCCGGACTTCTTCATGGTCATCCCGTACCTGGCGCTGACAGCCTTCGGCGTGTTGATGATCTACAGCGCTTCGGCTCCGGGGCTCCAGGCGCGAGGTCTCGATCCGACGTCCGTGATGCGCCGCCACCTCGTGTTCGCGGTCGTGGGGGTCGCAGTGTTCATCTTCACCTCCCTGATCGATATGCGCCTAGTGCGTTCGGTCACGCCGGCGGTCTACATCGGGAGCTTGGTGGCGCTGCTACTGGTGCTGACGCCCATCGGCACCTATGCCAACGGTGCTCGGCGATGGGTCGACTTTGGGTTCTATGCGTTCCAGCCGTCCGAGTTCGCCAAGATCGCGGTGGTCTTGGCGCTGGCCTTGCTACTGAGCCGTGGCGGAGATCGTTTGCGATGGGACTACGTGGGGCGCGCCCTTCTCATCGTTGCGCTGCCCGCGCTGTTGATCTTCGTTCAGCCCGACCTCGGCACCATGCTGGTGTTCGGGTTTATTGCCCTCACCATGCTGTTCGTGGCGGGGACGACCTGGCGCCAGTTGGCGTTTCTGTTGATCGCCGGCGTGGTCGGTGCCGTCGGCATTTTCCAGGCCGGTGCCCTCAAGGAGTTCCAGTTGCGCCGCTTGACTGCGTTCCTCGATCCAACCGAGGATCTGGCGGCGACGGCTCTCTACAACCAGACCCAGAGCGAAATCGCGATCGGCTCGGGCGGCTTCTTCGGTAAGGGTCTGTTCGGTGGGAGCCAGACCAATCTCAACTTCGTCCCCGAGCAGTCGACCGACTTCATCTTCACCGCCATCGGAGAGCAACTCGGGTTCATCGGTGCGGTGATCGTGCTCGGCCTGTTCGCCATGATCATCTGGCGTGTACTTGTCGCCGCCGGCAACGGCCGCGACAAGTACTCCCAGTTGGTCGCGACCGGGGTGGCTGCCTTGCTCGTCTTTCACATCTTCGTCAACGTCGCTATGACGATGACGTTGATGCCGGTCACCGGTCTGCCGTTGCCCTTCCTCAGCGCCGGCGGGTCCGCCTTCATCGCGATGAGCGTCGCCCTCGGTCTAGCCCACTCCGTGTGGATGCGCCGCAGCCCCGTGCCTGACTAGTGGTGCGTCGCAGAAATACTCGTCGTGTCTCTCCGGTCCTCGACGCCCCCGGCTTCGCCTTCCTCCTCGACGCAGTGCCCGACTGCGCCTTCGTCGTCATGCTGTGCCGGATGACGACGATGCCTCGGAGATACCCAGACGCTATTTCAACGACACACCACTAGAGAGGGTTTTGGCGGACAACAACGCCGACAGATATGTCGCTGAGATCCGCTAAAACCACGCTTGCTAAGCCGTTTCCATTTCCAGGGTGGGTTGGACGGCTTCTTCGGGGTTGTAGCAGCGGCGGCAGCGGGCCTCGTAGGCGTCGGTGGCGCCGAGGACTACCAACTCATCGCTGTGGACGACTCGTTGGGTGAACAGGCCGGGGCCGCCGCAGCGGTGGCACACCGCCAGGCTCTTGGTCACGTATTCGGCGCGGAGGATGAGCGAGGGGATCGGCTCGAAGGGGCGGCCCAAATAGTCGTTGTCCAAACCGGCGACGATGACCTGTTTGCCTGCGCCGGCAAGCATCATTGCAACCTCGACCAAGTCGTCATCGAAGAACTGACCCTCGTCGATGCCGACCACGATGGTGCGATCCTCCACGGCGCGCAGTAGTTCCTGCGAGTCGGGGACCGGTATCGCGGATGTCGACAGCTTTGAATGCGAGACGACCTCGCCTACCGAGTAGCGGACATCCAGAGCCGGTTTGAAGGTCTGCGTAGGCACTCTGGCGAGGTGGTAGCGGGTGACCCGGCGAATGAGTTCTTCGCTCTTGCCGGAGAACATCGGGCCACAAATGACCTCGATCCATCCCTGATCAGCGCGTCGGTGCAGCATGGCGCGGGACCATAGCATTACACCCGTGTAGTTTCCTCATCGCGAAAACCGAGCGTGCGTGGGGCGATTGACCCCAGCCATCACCGCAAGAACGCGAAATATCCCCTTCATGAGGATTCGCTGGGGTTCGAAGAATCTGATGCTACGCTCTGTAGCTATCCGGGCCGCATCGCGGTGACCGGTTTCGCCATCGGGCCGAGGCACGCATGACGGACGCGTTCGTTCTAGTCGCATCTTCGTTGGCTCCGTTCGTTCGGAGTCGTGCCTCCCATGGTCAGAAACCGCCGGGGGCCATACTTCTGCTCCCGAACATGGTTCGCCCTGCTTCCGACCCGGCAGGATCTGTCGATCGCCCTCTGGGGCGACCAAAGGAGAATTTGCATGGGACTGTTCCGAAAGAAGTCCACGTCGCAAGACGGTGGGGCTTCAGGAGGACGCAAACGCGGGAGCAAACACGAGGTGACGGTCCGGCGCTACGCCGTACCTGAACCCAAACCGCAGGCCGCGCCAGCGAAGAAGAAGTCGAAGAGTTCGGCCAAGGCGGGACCGAAGCGGACCCAGCAGCGTCGCCAAAGCGACCGTTCGCGGCGTTCTCGCGAGCGGGTACGTCGGCCGAGCCGGCCTCATCTCGAGATCGTTCCGCCTCCCGATACCGCCCGCAAGCAGATGCTGGTCCGCTCCAACCCCCACCAGACCCAGATCGTCGTCCTGGAAGGGCCGGTCCTCGTTGAGCACTATGTCGCACGTTCCGACAAGCGTTCGCTCGTCGGCAACGTCTACGTCGGCAAGGTCCGCAACGTGCTCCCCGGGATGGAAGCCGCCTTCGTCGACTTTGGCGAAGGAAAGAACGGTGTCCTGTACGCCGGTGATGTCAACTACGAAGACGCCGACATGGAGGGCAAGCGCCGCCGCATCGAGATGGTGCTCAAGCCCGGCGATTCCGTGCTGGTCCAGGTTGTCAAGGACGCCATGGGCCACAAGGGTGCCAGGCTCACCAACCAGATCAGCGTCGCCGGCCGCTATCTCGTGCTGGCCGCCGATCCCGAGGTGCGCGGCATCAGCCGCCGCCTCGCCGAAGAGGAACGACGCCGCCTGCGTGACATCGTCGCCGAGGTGCGACCCAAGGGGATGGGTGTCATCGTGCGCACCGCCGCGGAGGGCGCTTCCCAGGAAGATGTCGCTGCCGATATTGACCGTCTCAAGGGCATCTGGGATGAGGTCAACTCCAAGCGCGACACTCCTGCGCCTGCTCTGATCTATCAGGAGCCGCCGTTGGTGTTGCGGGTGATCCGTGAGCACCTCACCCGTGATTTCCGGCGCTTGATGATCGATGACCCCAAGACCCACCGCATGGTGCTGGACTACCTCGGCGGCACCGAATCCGACCTAGTCAACAAGGTGAAGCTCTACGAAGACGAGTTGCCCATCTTCGAGCGGTTCCACGTCGAGGATCAGCTGCGCAAGGCCCTCGACCGCAAGGTCTGGCTGCCGTCCGGTGGCCATATCGTCATCGACCGGACCGAAGCCCTGACCGTCATCGATGTGAACACCGGCCGTTTTGTCGGCCATTCCAACCTCGAGGAGACGGTGCTCCAGAACAACCTGGAGTCGGCAGAAGAGATCGCCCGCCAGCTGAGGCTGCGCGACATCGGCGGCATCATCGTGATCGACTTCATCGACATGGAGATCCAGAAGAACCAGGATCTGGTGCTGTTGAAGTTCCGTGAGCAATTGGCCAAAGACAAGATGCGGACCCAGGTATTCGATGTCTCCAACCTTGGTCTTGTTGAAATGACCCGCAAGAACGTCTCGGCCGGGCTGCTGGAGTCGTTCTCGGAGGTCTGCCCGCATTGCAGCGGCCGTGGCGTCCTGCTGTACGAGGACGCCGCAACTGCAGGCACCCCACTCCCCAAGGCGGCGTCGGCTGAGGACTAGGGGGCTGTTCAACAGGTGACGCGCCGGCGGCGCGTTTGGGGCGCAGTTTCCGTCCCGTCGCCGACGGGGTAACATATCTCGGCACGCCGAAGCTTTCGGGCGCGGTGTGTCGCCCATACCGGCTTGCCAGCCGGGCCGGTAACCACTTCGGAGGATTCAGAACATGTACGCGATCATCCGCGCGGGCGGTAAGCAGGCCAAGGTCAGCGAAGGCGATGTCATCGCCATCGAGCGGATCAAGACTGCCGACGCCGAGGTCACCTTCACCCCGCTGCTCGTCGTTCAGGACGACGGCACGGTGATCTCCGAGCGCGCCGCGCTCGGCAAGACCAAGGTGGTTGCTGAGGTGCTCGGTGAAAGCCGGGGTGACAAGGTCGAGGTCTTCAAGTACAAGAACAAGACCGGGTATCGGCGGCGCCAAGGGCACCGTCAGACGTACACCACCATTCAGGTGACGGCCATTGAGATCGGGGCGAAAAAGGCAGCCAAGAAGGCGGCCAAGGATGACCCCGAGAAGGCCGAGAAGAAGAAAGCGAAGGCCTCGTCCGAGGAGAAGGCGCCCAAGAAGGCGGCCAAGGCTCCCAAGGACAAGGATGAGGCTGCGACCGACCCCAAGGCCGAAGCGCCCGCCGCAGAGACGGCGGCCGGCGACGAGGAGGCATAGCCCATGTCAAAGACAAAATCCGGAGGCTCGACCAAGAACGGCCGCGACTCAGCCGCACAGCGGCTCGGTCCGAAGGCCTTTGATGGGCAGATGGTGACCGCCGGTTCGATTCTCGTGCGCCAGCGCGGCACTCGCATCCACCCCGGTGACAACGTCGGGAAGGGGAGCGACGACACGCTCTTCGCCAAGATCGACGGCACCGTCAAGTACGGCTCGCGCCGCGGACGCCGCCAGGTCAGCATCCTCACCGAGGGTTAGCCGACTCAGGAGACCAACTGCGTCGCGACCCGGAGTAGTCATGTTTGTAGACCGGGTCCGTATTGAAGTCCGCGGCGGCGACGGCGGAGCCGGCGTTGCCAGCTTTCGTCGAGTCAAGGGTCGACCTCGTGGTAGGCCGGATGGCGGTTCCGGGGGTTCCGGCGGCTCCGTCATCGCAGTCGCCGACGATTCCACGGCAACGCTGCTGCGTTATTCGCGCCGCCCCCATTGGCGGGCCGCCGATGGCGCCCATGGTGAAGGCGATCTGCGTCACGGCGGCAACGGCGAGGACTTGCTGCTGCCCGTTCCGCTCGGCACGGTCGTAGTCGAGGAGTCCGGAACGGTGATCGCCGACCTCGTAGAGCCCGGCCAGCAGATCAAGCTCGTCGACGGAGGTCGCGGCGGCCGCGGCAACGCGGCGTTTGTTTCGCCACAACGCAAAGCGCCGACGTTCTCCGAGCAGGGTGAATACGGTGAAGCCACCTGGGTGACCCTCGAGATGAAGGTCCTCGCCGACGCCGCTCTCGTCGGGTTCCCCAATGCGGGCAAGAGCACGCTGATCTCGCGGGTCTCGTCGGCCAAACCCAAGATCGCCGACTATCCGTTCACAACTCTCGCCCCCCATCTCGGGGTGGTGACGATCGCCGGCCGCGAGTTCGCCTTCGCCGACGTGCCCGGCCTCATCGAGGGCGCCGCCGACGGCAAGGGCCTCGGCCACGAGTTCCTGCGCCATGTCGAGCGGGCCCGGGTGTTGGTGATCCTGCTCGACCCAACGCCGCTCCAAGAGACGAGCTACGCCGAACAACTCGAAGTGCTGCTCGGAGAGCTCGATGCACATTCGCCCGACTTGGCGACCAGGCCGCGGGTCGTTGTCGTCAACAAGATCGACGCCGTTGCAGACGTAGCGGAGATCACCGAATGGGCTGCCCGTGCGGATTTGGACACCCATCTGGTCTCGGCAGTCACCGGCGAAGGAGTCGAGTCGCTGATGCACGCCGTTGCCGATGCGGTGGCCGAACACGAGAGGGAGGCCCCGGATCGCGAGGGGTTTGTCCTGCACCGGCCGGTTGCCTCCGGCTTTCGAGTGTCAAGAACCGGCGACGGTTGGATCGTCGCCGGCCGTGCTGCCGAACGGGCCATCAACCTTGCCGATCTCACCGTGCCGGAGGCCGCCGACTTCGTCGCGGCTCGGCTGCGGCGGATCGGCGTCGAGGACGCGCTGCACGACGCCGGGGCAATGCCAGGCGACGATGTGCAGATCGGCGACATCGTCTTCAGTTTCAGTCCTGAGTTCGATGAGCAGACCCCAGACGACGACACAGGCGGGGGGGCAGCACCATGAGGCGTCCGGCCGTTGCGGGGAGTCCCGTTGTCGTCAAGGTTGGGTCCTCGAGCCTGGCCCACCCCGACGGTGGGCTCAACACCGACGCGGTACGGGCCGTCGTCGACCAGGTCGAGCAACTCAGGGCGCTGGGCCATCCGCCGGTACTGGTCACATCGGGAGCGGTGGCCGCCGGGCTCCCGGCGCTTGGGTTGGCGGCCCGTCCCAAGGACTTGCCCGGCCTCCAAGCCGCCGCCGCGGTCGGCCAGGGTCGTCTGATGGAGCGCTATGCGTCGGAGTTTGGTCGACGGGACCGCATCGTCGGCCAGGTTCTGCTCACCCGCGACGTTCTGGCGCACCGCGGCCAGTATCTCCACGCCCGTGAGGCCCTGGAGCGACTCCTGGCCCTCGGGGTCGTCCCCATCGTCAACGAAAACGACACGGTCGTCGTCGATGAGCTCAGGCTCGGCGACAACGACCGGCTGGCCGCCATCGTCTCGCACCTCGTTGGCGCCGGCATGTTGGTCATCCTGACCGATACCACCGGGCTCTACTCCGACGACCCGCGCCTGGCAGACGACGCCGAGTTGCTCAGCGCGGTTCGCCACACCGACGAGATTCTCGATGCCCTGTGGCAGCGCTCGACCACGGGTGCGCTTGGGTCCGGCGGCGTAGCCACCAAGGTCAGCGCGGCGCGAATGGCCGCCTGGTCCGGGATTCCCACGGTGATCGCCGACGCCTCAAGCACTGCGGCGGTTGCGGCCGCCGTAACTGGCGATGAGGTGGGCACCTGGGTTGAGCCTCACGAGGCCCGCCTCACCGCCCGCAAGCTCTGGATCGCTTTCGGTCTGCCCGCCCAAGGGAAGCTGGTCGTGGACGCCGGAGCGGCCCGGGCCCTGCTGGGGCGGGGTGGTTCGCTGCTCGCCGCCGGGATCCTGGTGGTTGCCGGTGAGTTTGAGGCTGGTGCTGCCGTCGAGGTCGTGGGACCAAACAACAAATTCATCGGCAAGGGCCTGGTCGGTTTGCCCGCAGAGGATCTCCGAGCGGCCTTGGGCCAGCACAGCACAGTGACGGGTGGCGCCGTAGTGCATCGTGACGACCTTGTGGTGCTTGCTCGCTAGGAGGCGCTGAACCGCCCGAGCAGGGTCCCTCCGGCGGCAGGTGCCTGGACATGGACCTCGTCGGCGCCAAGCCGGCGTCGCGCAACGTTTCCCGGATGTACGGTCCCGCGAACTTGTTGACACCCTTGAGCCGTTTGGAGCCTGCGGCGTAGCATGCATTCTCTCCCTTCTCGGTGTTGTCGTGCGGTGCTACTCGAATTCGATGGAGGCGACGAGGGCTTCGAGCATGGGTTCGAACTCGTCGGCGAGTTCCGTCGGGTAGGTGGCGTTGATCATCAGGTCGATACCGTCAATGTCGATGGCCCAGAACACGACGTGTTCGGCGGCGTCACCCCTATCGGAGATGACGTTGCCGAGGGACATGTTGATGTCGCCGTCCTCTCTCGGGTAGCCCGCACCCAGCCAGAAGTTGCCGTCCAGGTACTCGTCGAGGACGTTGGCTTCGATGCGGGTCGCTGGGTAGCCGCCGACCGTGAGTTGGGTCACGGCAACGTTCGTGAGCCTGGGGTCCGCTCCGACTCTGGCTGCCAACTCACCGGGCGGGAAGACCACATGGGTTTCGGTGGCGATGTCGTACCAGGCGGTGATTGGCCCCCAGATCTCAACGAAAGGGTCCTCTGCATCTGCAGCAGCGAGTTCCTCGGGGCGGAGACCGGAGAACTCGCCCTGAAGATCTGGGGCGGCGAAATCGGAGAGGGTCCAGTCGTCCTCAATCGTGAACCGCGTCACCGGGGTTAGTTGGTCGACCCGGTACCGGCCCGCGGGATACGTTCCGATGCTTCCGTCGGCAACCTCCGAATCGGCCGACATGGTCGTGGGTACGGTGGTCGTGGGTTGATCAGCGGGGGTGGTGTCGCTCTCGGAGTCGAATACGCCGGCGGCGAAGGCGATGCCGACGCCGGCCAGGATGATGACGGCGGCCGTCGCGGCCGCAATTAGGAGCCTTGAGGCTTCGTAGCGCCCGTAGCGCAAGCGTGTATTCCTCACCTCGAACCACTACTCGTTCGGGACTTTCCGCTGCAGGGTTCAACTGGGATCTCGCTCGCCACCCGATTCGATGCCGTCTCATCTGTCCTCGCTTGTGACGTGACACCCTCCGGCGTGCAACGGCGAAGATCCAGGCCAGCGCCGCCTCTCCATCGGGTATCTCGTCCATGCAGCGCCAGGCGGTCAGGAACACCTCGGCGGCAGCGTCGACGGCATCATCAGGGTCGACTCGTCGCAGGCAGTACGCGTAGACGGACCGGTGGTGCAGCAAATACAGCCGCCGTCTTACCAGCGGTCCTGTCCGATGACTCGCTGCCTCCCGACCCAGCGGCCGACGCCCGCCTCACCGCAGCGGTAGCCACGGCCCATGCTGCGCCAGAGCCTCAGGAAGTCGAACTCGCCGAAATGGCTGCCTTGGTCGATGGTGTTCGCTACGAATACCGACCCAACGACTGGGGCTGGGAGTGGTTCGAGATCGAGCTCCGCAGCGACACGGCAGTCCTGCGCGAAGCGAACACAGAAGGTCTCATCGAGTTGGCTGTCGGGTTGGACGGCCAATAACGCGTCAACGACGATCTCCAAGTCGCGGTGCGGGGCGCCTGGCACAACGACAACACCTTCGCCGTCGAGCTCTACGTCTTCGGTCAAACGGACCAAGAGACCCGCAAATACTCGTTCGAAGATGATTCGGTCCACACAACGGGGGAGCGCGACATCACCTCTGGAGGCTCCGTAGCGGCTGAGGCCTTACCCGTCAGCTGAACTCGGCCACCAAACCCCGAGGCGGCGCAGCCGGGGTCGCCAAAACCTGGCTCGGGACTCGGCAGCTTCGACCTCGTCATGATTGCCAGTCCGTCCGGCGAAATGCCCGACGAGAGTACGAACAACACCATCGTTGGCCGGGTGTCCGCGCAACCCCGCTACCGCTCCGATCACTAGATGTGCACCTGATCTTGGGGGTCTTGGGTGATGATGCTCGGGTTCTCGATTGGGGAGGGGTGCGGTGATGTGGGTGGCGTAACGCACACATTCCCTCGAGCGCTCAGTCTCGGCACCTCCAGCGCTACCTGGCGAGTTGTGCTGTAAACGCGGACCCGGGGCGGCGGGTCAGGGTTGTGGCAGCTCGGATTCCTGGACAAGGAGGTCCCAGTGGTGGCCCCTGTCGAGCACAACCGTACGGAAGTCTCGGTAGTCCCACGTCAGGATCCAGGCATCGCGGATCGAAGCCATGGCCATGACCGTGAGGTCGGGAAGGTCGACCCCGGTGTCGACGTATCTATCAGCGAGGTCGAGGGCGAGCCCCAGTTCGGTGTCGGTTGGCGCCTCGAGTCGGTGAACACCATCGAGCAGGGCGCATCCGAAACCGATCGCCGCCGAGGCGTGGCCTCGA
>CAYXMJ010000033.1:309-21879 GCA_964465915.1 uncultured Acidimicrobiaceae bacterium | reverse complement strand
CGCCGGCCTGGCGCCCATCGGTGTGGCTGTCATCACCACGCATCTCGCTGTGTGGGGCCCCGAAATCATGCGCGAGACCCGAGACAGCATGTGATGCGGAGACCAGCGGTGGGCGGTGAGAGCTTCGATCGATTGATGGATGGAGCGGGTGAGGGGAATCGAACCCCCGTATTCAGCTTGGGAAGCTGATGTTCTACCATTGAACTACACCCGCGAACCCGCGGATTGTACCCTTTTCCGTTTTGGCGTACATATGCGCAGGATGGTGCGCTGATGTCCGCCAAAACCCTCTATGCACGCGTAAGCCCTCTGGGAGTCCGGCCGGATGGATGTTGTCGAACTGCTCGGGTTGGATTCCCTGCTTGGGGCCATGGTTCTGGCGCTCGGGGCCGCCATGGTGCTCGGCAACGGATTCGCCATCTACCAGAACCACCGAGGCCGTCGTCCTGCCAAAGAAACCGGTGAGTTCCGCGCTGGTCGTGCCTGGTGGCTGTTCGGCGTTGGGGTGCTGATCACAATCTGGGGAGTGGCAAGTCTGCTTGCAGGGTGAAGCCGCCCCCGCCACTCGCGGGCGGGAACGGATTTGCCCCCGATGTCGTCTAACTACCGGCGATACCTACCATCGCTCGCTTCGCCGTGGAAGAACCCGCACATGACCGACTCTCCAACCCAGACGCCGACACGCCCCCGCCGGGTGACGCTTGCCGTCGCGCTGTGGGTGTTCGCTATCTCGACGACCGTGCTGCTCGTCGGGATCTGGGGACGCAGCGTGACCGGCGACCAGGCCACCCTCGAGGCGAGCGCCGAAGCTGTCCTCGAAACTGAGGTGATTACGGATCGGGTCGGTGACTGGCTCGCCGAGGGCCTCGACGCCGCCGACGGTGTCGAGGCTGTCGCTGTCGCCGCCGCGGTCGATGCCGTCGACGACCTGCCGGCGGCGCAGGCGGCGATCGATGCGATCGTTGATCAGGTGGTGACCGCGGCGCTTGCGCCACCGGGCGCAGCCCCTTCGATCAACGTCGCGGCCGCCCTGGGCCCCGTCATTCCCGACCTGCTGCGCGAGTTGGAGGCCGCCGGTGTTGCTGCCTCGACCACGGAGGTCGAGGCAGCCCTCGAGGTGGTGGACACCATCACGCTTCCGGTGGAGCCAAGCCGCACCTCCGGTGGAGTCGCCCGCGAAGCCGGGGCCGTGCTCACCAAGGTGATCGCGCTGGCGGCTCTCGGAATGCTTCTGGGCGGCGGTGTCGCCATTGCCGTCTCCGACGACCGGTGGCGCCGGATGCGCTCGTTGGCGAGTCGGGTGGCGGTTTCCTCCTTCACCTTTGCCATCCTGCTGCAGATCGGGCGATGGGCCACCGACCCGGAGGGCGGCCGATCGCCGCTGGCGGCCGGGAGCGGGGTCGTGCTCGGGAGCAACTGGCACGTGCTGCTTGTGGTGGCCGCCGTCGGGATGGCGCTAGCGGCCGCCGCCACCGTCGTGGCGCGGCGCTCTCACCAGGCAATTGGGTAGCCCCAGGACTCACTAACGTCGGGTTCCTCATGATGTCATCCAGATTGCGCTTCATTGGACTTCTCTTGGCCTTGCTCTCACTCGTGGCCGCCGCCTGCGGCGACTCAGCCGAGGGGGGTGAGACGACGGCGGCTCCGGTCACGACCAACGGGGCCTCCGCCGATGCGACAACAGCGAGTGTCCCCGCAACGACTTCCGCTCCGTCCACCACCACGACCACGTCGGCGCCGATGGAAACCGCACCCGTCGTCATCACCGGTGATCCGCTTCCCGAGTCGGCCGATTCCGGAGAAGACCTCGCCATTGGGCTCACTCCGCCTGAGATCGTCGGCGTCGACTTCGCCGGCAACAAAGTAGTCCTGGGGGGTGGCGAGGGTCCGCAGGCCATCATGTTCGTCGCCCATTGGTGCCCGCACTGCCAAGACGAGGTACCTGCGGTGCAGGAATGGCTCGAAGCGACAGGGGGAGTGGACGGCGTCGAAGTCGTGGCGGTCTCGACCGCGGTGGTGCCGGAACGGCCCAACTATCCACCCTCGGAATGGTTTGCGGCCGAGGCCTGGTCTTCACCGGTCATGGCGGATGACGCCGAGGCGTCGAGTTTCATCGCCTACGGCGGTCGAGCCATCCCGTTTTGGGTGTTCGTCGACGCCGGCGGCAAGGTCTACCACCGGATCGAAGGCGGCGTCGACCTGGTCACGCTCGAAGCCGTGATGAACGACCTCGCCGCGACCTCCTAGGACACCAAAGCCGACCGTTCAGGCCTCGTCGGCGATGCCCTTCTCCAAAACCCTCTGCATGCCCGAGAGGATGAACGGAAGGCCCTCGGAGAATTCGGCGTACGTCGCGGAATCCGGATCGATGGCCCATGCCTCGAGGCTGACCTTGGTCAAGTCATCCGCTGCCTCGACCGCCCACACCTCGCGCACCGGACCTTCCGTCTCCATCGTGGGATTCCAGCGGGGATGGAAGTCCATCTCGAGGCGATGTGGTGGGTCGATGGCAATGACGGCACCGTCGGCGACGACTCCACCGTCGGCTCCGAGATAGCGGATTGCTGCACCGGGTTCCCATGTCGACTCAACCCGCGTGCCGTAGAAGTACAGCTGGGTCAGGTCGCCGTCGACGATGGCTCGCCATGCCTCGCCGGGCCGGCAGTTGATGTAGGCGGTGTGGGACAGGGTCGGTTGTGGCACCTGGGTCCTCCCTTCGGCTAGCGCCCAATCCTACTCGCCGCAGTCATGCGGTGGACCTGGTCGAAGACCTTCGGTAGCCTCGGCGGATGGAACGATCATGCACCGTGGTGCGGGTGTTCACCCGAGATGGCGGCGGTGGCAACCATCTGGGCGTCATCGACGACATCACCGGTCTCGACGGCGCCGCCATGCAGCGCATCGCCACAGAACTCGGGTTTTCCGAGACGATCTTCATCGACGACCCCTCGGCGGTTGCTCCGACTGTGCGGATCTTCACTCCTGGTGCTGAGTTGCCATTTGCCGGCCATCCCCTGGTGGGCGCGGCCTGGGTGCTGACCGTGGCCGGTCCGTCTCCGGCGGGTTCGTTGCGGTGCGGGATCGGCGAGGTGCACATCCGAGTCGATGGTGACCTCGTGTGGATCGACGTGCCGATGAGCGGCGAAGTGGCCCCCAGAGATGACGCACGGTGGGACGGTGGCGTTGCGGGGTTTCTTGCCGCCGCCGGAATCGCCGACATCGTATCGTCGGCTCGAGTCCTCTTGCCATACGAGTACCTCATCGGTGAACTCGAGAGTCCGACCGCGGTTGCTGCGCTCGAGCCGGACATGGACACGCTCGCCACGGTGTTCGGCACCCTCGTCTACGCCCGGGTCGGCTATCGAGTCCGAGCGAGGTTCTTTGCGCCCCACACCGGCGTCCCCGAGGACCCGGCTACGGGGAGCGCCGCAGTTGCACTTGCGACGGTGTTGCGGTCACGCGGCGAAGAAACCGGCCGCCTCACCATCGATCAGGGTGAGGAGATCGGCCATCCTTCGACGATCCAGCTCACGTGGGCGGGAGACACCGCCGCCATTGGCGGCACGGTGCAGCTTGACGAAACCCGTACCCTCGTCGAGTAGACGTACATGGACTGGAGGCGGCGATGCTGACCGGGGCAAAACTGGCGAAGAACTACAAGCGCAACGCGACCATCATCAAATGGCAGGCGGACGGCCTCAGCCATGCCGACAGCTTGATCCAGACGCCCTATCACATCAACTGCCTCAACTGGGTCCTCGGGCACATCGCCGAAGGTCGCGACGGCGTGCTCGAAGAGGTCGGCACGGATCGGGTCGCAAATCCCGGCGAACTCGATCGCTACCTCTACGAGTCCGAGCCGATTCTCGGGGAAGGGCCGGGAGTGGTTCCGCTGGAGCGATTGCTCGAAATCATCAGCACGACCCAAGAGCGTCTCGAGGCGGCCCTCGGGGCCCTCTCTGCCGAAGACCTTGCCGTCGAGACCACTGAGGACGAGCGCACCACCACGCTCGCCGACCGGGTCCACTTCGCCTACTTCCACGACACGTACCACACCGGCCAAACCGAGCTTCTTCGCCAGGTCGCCGGCAAGAACGACCACATCATCTAGCCGCTCACCGAGTGGCGAGTCGCTCGGCTCCGGTCCATCGGCGCCGGCGCCTTGGTACGCTGGGGTTATGGATCTCTACGCCCGCGTCAACATTCTCGAAGGCAAAGCCGTCCGTCTGCCACGAGGCAACGTCAAGGACGAGGTCATCTTTCTCGAGGCCAACCCGCTCGAACGAGCCCACGGCTGGGTCTCCAAGGGCGCCAACCGGCTTCTGGTCGTTGACCTCGATGCTGCGGCTCACGGCGACTATCGCAACCGGCCCCTGATCAACGAAATCATCGCTGATGTCGACGTGCCGGTGCAGGTCGGCGGTGGGGTGCGCACCCCCGCCGAGGTCGACGCATTGCTCAGTGGTGGAGCGTGGCGGGTCACGATGGGGACGACCGCGATGGTCGACCAGGTGTTGTTCTGGGACATCTGCCGGGATCACCCCGGCAGGATCGCGGCGAGCCTCGATGTGCTCCCCAACCAGGAGCTGGCCATCCGGGGATGGACCGAGGGAAGCGGCAGCTACCTGGAAGAGACGCTCATCGAGCTGTCGTCGGCCGGTGCCGCCGCCTTCATGTTGTCCGAGGTCGGCCGGGACGCCCTCAACGAGCCGCCGAACTTCGACAATCTGCGCCTCGCCTTGACCACGGTCGAGGAAGAGGTCATCGCTGCCGGCGGGGTCCGAGGTCTCGAGGATCTCGAGTCCTTGCGCGACCTCGAAGTGGACGGCCGCCAGGTAGGTGGCGTCGTAGTTGGCCGTGAGGTCACCGCAGGCAGATTCACCTTCGAGGAGGCCGTCGTCTTGGTCCGTCGCGAGTTTGGCCCACCAAAGGGGCCGTGGAGTGCTGAGGAACTGCAGCAGGCGTTGGCGACCTTCCAGGCGTCGCTTCCGGGTAGGGCCGACGCCGAGGCCTTCCTGGCCTGGCTGAACGGCTCCTGATCGCTCAGGTGTCACCGGCCATCGTGAGGACGGCGGCTCCCACAACGTCTCCGGTCTTGAGCCGCGCCAGCGCCAGATTGGCGTCTTCCACCCGATAGGGGTCGACGACGGTGCGGATCGGGATCTCCGCTGCCAGGTCGAGGAACTGCTGAGCGTCGGCTCTGGTGAAGTTCGCAACGCTGCGCACCGAACGCTCCCACCACAACATCTCGTAGGGGAACTCAGGGATCTGATCGAGATGGATGGCGTTGACGGCGACGGTGCCGCCGCGATCGAGCGATTTGAGGGCTTCGATGACCACGTATCCGGCAGGGGCGAAAGTGATGGCGGCGTCGAGCGGGACCGGCGGTTGGTCGTGATAGGACCCGGTCCACACTGCTCCCATCTCGAGGGCCCGCTGCTGCTCGGGCACCGAGCGGGTGGCAACGAAGACTTCGCAGCCCCAGTGGATGGCAACCTGGATGGCCAGCATCGCCGAAGCCCCGAACCCGTACAGGCCGAGCCGGCCGCCCGGCTGGATGCCACTGACTTTGAGGGAGCGGTAGCCGATCACCCCGCCGCACAGCAGCGGAGCCGCCTCGAGGTCGGTGAAGCCGGGGGGCAACCGGAGCGCGAAGCCGGCTCGAACCGCTATCTGGGTGGCGTAGCCTCCGTCACGATCCCAGCCGGTGAACTCGGCGGCCTCGCAGAGGTTTTCGGAGCCCTCCCGGCAGAACCGGCACGTACCGCACGTCCCGGCCAGCCATGCCACACCGGCCCGTTCTCCAAGCTGCCAGTCGGTGACCTCGGCGCCAACGGCGGTGACCGTGCCGACCGCTTGGTGTCCGGGGACGATCGGGAGTTGCCGGGCGGCAAGATCACCCTCGATCAGCTGGAGATCGGTGCGGCACACCCCACACGCGGCCACTTGGAGCACCACGTCGTTGGGTGCCGGATCGAGATCGGCGATATCGAATGATTCCAGCGGGCGGCGCGTCATCGGGCCGGGGGTGACTAGGCGACGGCCTCGCATCGAAGGACTCCCTGTCGTTGTGAGCGGACTCTCAGTTTGCCTGAACCAGCCCCGCCCTTCCAGGGGCCACGTGGTCATCCCGCGCGGGGTGACCTTTGGCCCTGGCGAGGAGGTCGAGTCGGTGGGCACGATGTCGGTGAGGGTCGGCGTTGAGCCGGTTGGCGACGTGCCGAAGGGTGAATGACGAGGGACCGTGGGGCGGCCCGAGAGGTCGTTCCCGGTCTCGGACACACAGGCGGCAGGTCCGCCGGCGATCGACGGGCCCGCAGTCTCGACGCCGACGCAGCGCAGCCGGGGGTAGGAACCCGGCCGGGCGGAGAACGGTGATCGGGCAGCCTTCGAGGCGCCGGGTCACTGCAGCGATAGCGCGAGGAAGCGGGCCCGCCGTCGCGGCCACGTGGTTCGAGGCGCCAGCCCCCTTTCCCAAGGGAGGTAGCCATGAGCTCGCAACGTGAGCAGTACTACCGAATGTTGTTCCTGGTGGCTGCGGTGTACGACATCGTGCTCGGCACCATCTTCACCTTCTTCCATACCTGGGCCTTCGAGTTGCTCGACATCGCCGATGAGGACCCGGGATCAGGCTACGTGCCACTGATTGGTGCGTTCTTGTTCGTCATCGGCATCGCCTACTTTCTGATCTATCGGGGTGATCTGGTGCGCAATGTCGACCTCATCGCAGTTGGCACGCTGTACAAGCTGGCGTACTCGTCCATCGCCTTCTGGTTCTGGATCGTGGTCGATGACGTGCCGCACATTCTGTTTCCCGCCCTCTTCGGCATCGTTGACTTGGTGATGTTTGTCGCCATGGCGGAGTGTTGGCTCACGGTGAGACGACTTTCCCTCCGCAATGGGGCAATCCTCGAATGACCCGGCCTCCTCAGCCGACAAGGCCGGCGAGTACAAGGGCGGCACCAACCACAACCAGGCCGGCATGGATCGTGACCAGCAGCCACCGTCCCGGCGAGAACGGGGCGTCGAGGGCGTGCGGCAC
Source organism: uncultured Acidimicrobiaceae bacterium (assembly GCA_964465915.1). Lineage (GTDB taxonomy): Bacteria > Actinomycetota > Acidimicrobiia > Spongiisociales > UBA5794 > CAVPHV01. The sequence goes on along the minus strand of CAYXMJ010000033.1, from coordinate 14,837 downwards.
CGGTAGCCACCGGTACCAGAACCATCCGCCGAGACTTGCTCCGATCAGGGTCCCCGCAGTGAGGATGGGCCATCCGACTCTCCCGGGACCGGATGGAGGCAGCGCGGTCAGGCAGATCCCGGTGAGGCCGATCGTGACCAGCGTGGCAGGGACCACGAGCAGGTAGCGAAGCTTGGGCCGGAAGAGGCTGAGCGCCAGCACCGTCGGCATGGCAAGCCAGCCGGCGAACAATGCGGCGAGGATCCAACCTGCTATGCCGTCTGTGGCCGTTGCCAAGACCCAGATGACGCCGAGGGCTACTGCACTGATCATCACCAGCCGCGTCACCCGAGCGGTGAATCTCTGGTTCGAGCTCAGCTCCGTAGGCGGGTGCTGGCGTGCGGTTGGCTCCGTCATCATGGTCTTCTTGAGGCGACGGGTCGGCGGGCCCGCATCCCCGCGCGCCATTGCTGCTTGAACCCGGCTCGCCGTTGCTTGGTGGCATCGGAGGAATAGAGACGCCGCCCCAGGTCGACGAGACCCGCTTCGAGTTGGGAGACGGTCATCAGGCGGGGTCGCAGGTTGACGTCGAACAGCGTGCACAGTTCCCACGCCCCTTCGCGCAGGATGCGGCCGGAATCCCGCAGTCGGCGATACAGCGGAGTACCGGGGAACGGAGTGAGGACGGTGATCTGCACGTCGAACGGGCTGGCGTCGTCGACAAACTGCTCAATCGCGTCGAACACCTCGGGTCCGTCGCCGTCGAGGCCGAGCACGAAGCAGGCGTTCACGGCAATGCCGTGTGACTGGATGGTCTCGATTGCGGCCCGGTGTCTGGCGAGTTGATCGCGTTTCCAGTTCCGCTTGAGTTCTATGCCGTCGAGTCCTGCGCCGGTGGGGCTCTCGAAACCGATGAGTATCTCGGCGCATCCGGCCTCCTTCATCATGCGCAACAGACCAGGATCGTTGGCTACCGATACATCGGTCTCCGTGAACCACCGCACGCCTTCTTCCCCGATGGCCTCCATCAGATCTCGACCGTGGTGCTTGTTCACGAAGGTGTTGTCGTCGGCGAATTCGACGAAGGCGTGTTCCCATACTGCGTTGATCGCCCGAATCTCCGCGGCGACCCGGTGGGGAGGCTTCACCTTGTAGCGGGGGGTGAGCAGGATCGAACTCGCACAGAACTCGCATTGCCAGGGGCAGCCCCGCTGGGTCTGCACCGTGAGGCGGTTGTAGTGGTCCGGGTCGAGGAGGTCGAACCGCGGGATTGGAGCGTCGGCGAGGTTGAAGTCGCCGTTGGACGAGTACATCGCCCGGAGATGGCCGGTCGCGGCGTCTGCGACGAGTTGGGTCCAGACGGGTTCGGCTTCGCCGACCACGACGGTGTCGCAGTGCAACAGCGCCTCGTGGGGCAGCGACGTGACGTGGAGTCCTCCGATGACGGTGCGGATTCCGGCAGCTCGGAACCGTTCCGAGAGTCGGTAGGCGTCCTTGACCTGGGCGGAGAAGGTCGACAGGGCTGCGAGGTCGCATGGGGGCAGTTCGTCGAACGCATCGACGTCATCGACTTCGTAGTAGTCGATGGTGTGCTCGTCGGGTGTCAGAGCCGCGACGGTGAGCAGTCCGAGACTCGGTAATGCTGCGACGACCTTGCCCCGCTCGACAAACCCCGGCAGGGTCAACCCCAAAGCGGTGAGTTCCGGGTTGTGGGCCCGCACCCCGCTCATGGCGATCAAGGCGATGCGCATGGCGCCTCCTTCCGGAGTCCACCGCCGTGGTGGCAACGGCAGTGCCCTCCGTCTTCACCCCTATCAGATCGGGATCGGGATGAAAGGGGCAAACCGGCTACTTCTCTCGCCCGACGGTCCCTATGGGGAGGTGCTGGTGCCTACCTGTCCGGGCGCGCCACAACGAGGACGAGGTGGTCCTTCACCGTGAACCCCCCAGCCGAGTGGTCCTACCAGTCTCCGTAGTCCTCGACCTTGGCGCCGTAGTTGAGCCGCCGGATGCGAGCCTCGACCTCCTGGGCCTCTGACTCGTCGAAGTCATAGCCGGAGAGTCCCCGTAGCCGCGTCCGGGTATTCAGTTCGTACTCTGAGTCGCCGTCCGCAACATTGTGTTCCGTAAGGACGTCTTCTCGCCTACGTGTACGTCGCCACAACATGGTGTGATTATCGGCAGAAGTGCGGCGATATTTGAGCATCACTTGTCCCGGTTCTCAATTTGCGTGTCTTGTTCCGCACGAAACTGTCGCACTCCGCTGAGAGGATGTGACGATGGACGCACGGCGCACGGCCTCAATCCTGCATGTGGATCTTGACGCCTTCTACGCGTCCGTTGAACAGGTGCGCCGACCGGAATTGCGGGGCAAGCCGATCGCAGTCGGCGGTGGCGTCGTATTGGCCGCGAGCTACGAAGCACGACAGTTCGGGGTTCGGTCGGCGATGCCGCTCGGCGAGGCGCGCCGCCGTTGTCCCCGTCTCATCGTGGTCGACGGCAGCTTCAGTGACTACGCCGGACTCTCCGACCGCGTCTTCGATATCTGTCGTTCGTATACGCCGCTGGTCGAGCAGATCTCGATCGATGAGGCCTTCCTCGACGTGAGTGGTGCAATCCATCTGTTTGGAGCCCCCGCCAACATCGCCGCCAGGATTCGCCGCGATGTGCAGAGTCAACTCGGGTTGGCGATATCGGCAGGAGTTGCCCGGACCAAGTTCCTCGCCAAGATCGGGAGCCGTGTGGCCAAGCCGGACGGCCTTGTGGTGATTGATCCCGCTACCGAAATCGAATTCCTCCATGCCCTGCCGGTTGAGCTCATCTGGGGGGTCGGTCCGGTCACGGCGGCAAAACTCGCCGAACTAGGCATTGCCACCGTCGGCGAACTGGCCCAGACTCCTGAAGCGAGCCTGGGGGCGCGGCTCGGCCGTGGCGCCGGCCGGCACCTGCATGCATTGGCGTGGAACCGAGATCCACGACCGGTAGTGACCAGGCGGCGGGCCGGTTCGGTAGGGGCCCAGAGTGCGTTTGGTCGTGACGAGCGCGATCCTGCGGTGCATCGCCGCGTGCTGGCTCGGCTGGCCGACCGGGTCGGGGCCCGGCTGCGCAAGAAGCAGCGAGCCGGGCGGACCATCACCTTGCGGGTGCGTTTCTCCGATATGCAAGCGATCACGAGGGCGACCACGCTCGGCGCCGCAACCGCCTCGACCGAGGCTCTCTATCGGGTCGGTGTGCACTTGGCCGAAACGGAGATCCCACAGGCCGCGGCCGGACGCGGAGTCGGCCTGCTCGGCCTTCGGGTGTCGAACCTGGTCAGGGCACCCCATCTCCAACTGGAACTGCCCCTGCTCGATCCCCATCACGATCGAGCCGACCGGTCGGGCACGGAGCGAGCCTTGGCGTCGGCTCGACTCGATCACGCCATCGACGGCCTGCGGAGTCGATTTGGCAAGGAGACAGTGGGTCGGGCGTCAACGCTGCTCGACCCGCGACGGCCGGCAACCCCGATCGAGTTTGGGGACCTGGCCATTCCGGTCGAGGAGCGACACGATGACGAGTGAGATGGGGTGGGTGCTACGACACGATCTGCATGATGCGGCCGTCGCCGAACAGGGGAGCCACGGCCAAACCCATGCGGGCCCACAGTGCGGATGGCAGCCCCAGGTCCGCCAGGTAGAGCGGGGTGACGGCGCGCAGCCCCTCCTTGGGGAGTGCAAGGGTGAGGGTGGCGGCGGCGTCAACCCCTCCGGGGAATCCGTGGCCGGAGGGGAAGTCCAACGAAACCGTGAACCGGCCATGGCTCCACGCGGCCAATTCGCCGACCCGGCCGCGCAATTCACCCTGGAGTCCATACCCCACGAGGGCGTCGACCACGATCGGGCTGTCCTCCGGCTCACGGGTAGGGGGGATCCCCATTTCGGCCAGAGTGTGGAGATGGTGCATCACTGCGGGTCCGGGGCGATCGCTGCCGAGCACGATGGACACATCGCGTCCACGGTTTGCCAGGTGTCGAGCGGCGCTCAGCCCACCCCCACCGTTGTTGCCACCGCCGGCCAGCACGGTGATGGCCCCTTCAGGGGCAAGGAGATGGGTGAGTTCCGCCAGATTCGACCCGGCATGCTCCATCATCTGGAGCAGTTCGATGCCGAACCCCTCAACGGCGAGACGGTCCGCCTCGATCATCTGTTCCACGGTCAGCCAAGGGATGCCCGTCGACAACAGCGTCGGAAAGGTAGCCATGGATCAACCGTACCAGCGATCCTGACGCAATCCGGCGGCTGAATCGACGGCGCTGACGTACCCTCGCGGTCGAGCGACGGCCGCTGTGGGCCCACGAACTCGGATGCGGCGATGTGGCCTTGGCGCTCGACGACAAGTTGGTGCTCGTGAGTGGCGGGGCGGACCTGAGCCGCCGACTACGCAACTGTCGCGAGCCACGCACCGAGCCGTCGCCCGGTTGAGGTTCTCCACTTTGGGCACGGCTGTCGGGAGACCGAAGCTCAGACCGCGACGTCGCGGCGAATGAACCCGCCCACAGCGACGCCAACGAACAATCCGATGAATGCGACCATCCACAGCAGCATCGGGTCGAAGCCGTTGGCAAGCGGATTCGGTTCGAGGTACCAGTAGAACGGCGACAGCTTCCCGAGCGGTTCGAGGGCGTCGACCAGGGGCGCCAGGCCATAGAGGAAGAATGCGGCGACCGCGATCCCTGCGCTCAGGCCGATGGCGAGACCCCGCCGTCCGGTGAGCGCACCGAGCGCCAGGGCCATCGCGCCGAACAGCAGCCCTAGCAGTCCGGCGGCGACGTTGACGGCGAGCATTCCCTCGATCGATAGTTGTAGATCGAGCAACGGGTTCGAAATCAGCAACAGCACGAACACCACGCCAACGACCAGCGAAATGATGGTCACCATTGCTGCGAACTTCTGCAGGACGACGTCGCGGCGCTGCACCGGTTGGGCCAGCAGGAGGTCCATCGTCCTGCGGTCCTCTTCGCCGGCGATGGCTGCCGTCCCCATCCCGATGGCGAGGATGAACAGCAGGATGGGCAGGGTGTTGCCGTAGATCTGGCTGTTGATGTACCCAACCGGGGAGAAGAGATCCGAGATCGAGTCGAGGCCGAGGAAGCCCGCCATTTCCTCCGGATACCCCTCGAGTAGTGTCTCGTACGCCTCCTCTTGCGACTCGATCAAGGGATAGAACGCCACGGTCATCACGGTGAGGGCGGCGACACCGATCAGCCACCACACGGTCGATATCTTGCGGTCCCACAGGGCTTTGCCGTAGATGCTATGAAGCATGATGTGGCCCGTCGTCGTGGTAGTAGGTGAGGAAGGCCTCCTCGAGGTCGCCTTCGTGCGTGATGACATTGGTGACTTCGTGGGCGGCGGCAATCTTGATGACGGGGTCAAGCGAGCCTTCGACGCTGATGTCGATGAGATGACCGCCGTCGTCGCTGCGGATCGAGCGGGTGGTCTCGATGGTGGAGAACTCGGCCTCGGCGACGGGTTTCGCGAACCGGATCTCGAGCCGGCGCACCGTGGTCTGGAGGAGAGTGGCGACCTCCTCGACGACAACGAGCTGTCCGTTGCGGATGATCCCGACCCGGTCGGCGATCCGTTCCACCTCGGGAAGGATGTGCGAGGAGAGGAACACCGTTCTCCCCCCGTCACGCACCTCGTCGACCATGCTGTAGAACTCGTGCTGGACCAGCGGGTCGAGCCCGCTGGTCGGCTCGTCGAGAATCAGCAGCTCCGGTCTGTGCATGAACGCCTGGGTAATGGCCACCTTCTGGCGGTTGCCCGATGAATAGGCGCGGATCTTGATGTCGAGGTTCAGATCGAGGCGGTCTGCGATCTCTTCAGCATCGCCCATGTCGTCGAGACCCCGCAGACTGGCAAAATAGCCGAGCATCTCGCGGGCAGTCATCTTGTCGTACATGGCAGGTTCGCCTGCCAAGTAGCCGACCCGGCGATGCAGCGCGACGCTGTCGTCGCGCGGGTCCAGGCCGAGCACCCGCGCCGAGCCGCGTGTCGGCCGGATGAAGTCGAGAAGGAGCCGGATCGTGGTGCTCTTGCCTGCCCCGTTCGGGCCGAGGAACCCGAACACCTCTCCACGCAACACGGCGAGGTCAACGTCGATGACGCCGCGTTGACCGCCGTAGTACTTGGTGAGAGCATCAGTTTCGATGACGGGCGCCATAGAGATGCAGGCTACTGACTCGGTGTGGCTGGGGGAGCGGGACGAAGGCCCCTTAGAATCGTGCCCGATGTCTGAACTCACTCACTCGACCGCTTCGGCGCCGGCTTCGTCAGGAAACCTCGGGCCGGGGTTTGACGTAGTGGCCTTGGCTTTGGAACTGAGGTGTCATGTAGAGGCAGTGCCGGCGGATGCGTGGATCATTCACCAGGATGGCTCGAGCTACGAGCCGAGTGGCGACGACATGGTGCGGCGCGCCGTCGAGGCCGCGGTCGACCGACCCATGGAACTGTCGATCGTCAATGACATTCCGCGTTCGCGTGGATTGGGCTCGAGCTCTGCGGTGACAACCGCGGCGGCCGCGGCCGCTATGCGGGCTGCGGGCCGGGTGCCGGAGTCTGCCGTGCTATTCGACATCGTGGCGGCCCTCGAAGGCCACGCCGACAACGCCGCCGCCGCGGTGTACGGCGGTCTCGTGGTGGTGAGCGGGGAGGCGTGGCGCCGCTTCGACATTTCGCCCAAATTCGAGATCATCGTTGGTATCCCCGACGCTCGGCTGGGAACCTTCGAGGCGCGATCGGTGCTGTCGGCTGAGGTCAGCCGCTGGGCCGCGGCCCGCAACCTTGGTCGCTTGGCCTTCCTCCTCGAAGGGCTGCGCTCTGCCGATCCGGATGCCCTGGAGGCCGCCGCCGGCGATGAACTTCACGAGTTGCCCCGCGAGCACCTCTCTCCGGTGACTGCGGAACTCATGGACGCCGCCCGCCGCGGCGGGGCGCTGCATGCCGCCTGGAGTGGTGCCGGTCCAACCGCCATCGCGTTCGCCACCGCAGATGGGGTCGACTCGGTCATCATCGCCATGGAAGCGACCCTCGGCCATCATGGCGTCGTCCGTCGCGTCGACGTCGCCTCGGACGGCTGGGCTTAGCCCGCCCAGTCCCGGGATCGGGAGGCGAGCGCTCGAGCGATCTCGTCGCGAATGCGACGGTACGTGTTGTCGTCGAGCCCGTAGGGGTCATCGATCGAAGCGCCGTCGGGATCGAGCAGGAAGATCCGAGCCGACCACTCGGGCCGCAGTGCACGCAATCGGTCGCGATGGCTCTCGGTCATGCAGTAGATGAGATCGGCGGGGTCTGCGGTGATCGCGGTGAAGACATCCTGCGAGACGTGGCCCGTCAGGTCGATCCCGACCTCCGCCATCACTCGCACGGCCGGTGGCGAAGCCGGCCGACCGGGGAGTCCGCCGGTGGCGGCGCTGGCGAAGCCGACGCCGGGTGCGGCGTACCGTGTTGCCGCCAGAGCCTCGGCCATAGGGGAGCGGCAGATGTTGCCGGTGCAGATGAACAGGACGTGCATCGGCCGGCGCTACACGAGGCTACGAGCCGCGGCCGCCGCGACCACAGCGTCGAACAGCGCCCACGACGCTGCGTCTTCGACATCGCTGAGATACTCGGGGTGCCACTGGACGGCCAGCAGAGGCCACTCGGGGTCGTCGTGTTGGATGGCCTCGATGATGCCGTCATCGGCCCACCCCACCGCGGTGAATCCTGGGGCCAGATCACGCACGGACTGGTGATGGATTGTGTTGACCATGAGGTTGTCGCTTCCAACGACCTCAGCGACTCTGCAGCCGGGCGTGAGGCGGACATGCTGGTGCCCGGCGTAGACGAGAGGTCCGGTGGCACGGTGGGCCGTCCCGACTTCGGTGGGGATGTCCTCGATGAGGGTGCCACCGAAAGCGACGTTGAGCAATTGAAGGCCGCGGCAGACTGCGAGCGTTGGGAACTGTCGGAGTGCCGCCTCGTGGGCAAGCTCGATCTCGAAATCGTCGCGGGCACTGCTCATGTCGTACGAGTCGTCATTGGCGACACCGCCGTAGCGGTGGGGTTCGATGTCGCCCCCGCCGGTAATGACGAGTCCGTCGACCCGATCGAGCACGGTGGCGACGGCCTGTTGCGGGACCGGACCAAGCAACATGGGGATACCGCCGGCTCGCACCACGGCATCGAAGTAGGTGCGTTCCAAGGTGTGGGCGTGTGAATCGCCGGCAGCCGAGGTGATGGCCCGGGGACGCGTGGTGATCCCGATCACAGGTTGCATCCGAGCGATGTTACCGACCCGGTGGCGTGAATCGGCGGGATGCCTACGGCTGGGGCGAGGGTGGGGTGTCGCGGTGATCGGGACTATCGAGATCGGCCAGGAGCGAGATGACGATGATGGCGAGGGCAGTCGATCCGGCGGCCACGCCGTAGTAGCCGAAGCCGAGCGCGATGCCGATGGCCGCGGTGACCCAGATCCCGGCCGCCGTGGTGAGACCTCGTACTCCGTCCGGCGTGCGCATGATGGCGCCCGCGCCGAGGAAGCCGACCCCGGTGATGACGCCGGCGGCGACCCGCACCGCGTCGGCATTGGCTGCTCCGGCTGATTCCTCGACAACGAGCACTGAAACCCCGACGGCCAATGCCGCGCCCATCGCGACGAGCATGTGGGTGCGTACTCCGGCAGGCTTGTTTTTGACCCGTCGGTCAAAACCGATGATTCCGCCGAAGATTGCGGCGAGGGCAACGCGGAGCAGAATCTCCCACTCTGTGGTCATATGTGGCGTCTCCCCGGGTGTGTTGCGGGTGTCGAAGGATCGTAGCGGCTTGCGAATGTGCTCAGGGTCCGCGATCCTATGGGCGCTGCGTCACCTGCTGGTTGCACGGTGGCGCGGTATTTCTGTAGGACGTCCCCCGATTTTGAGGTTTGCATGGGTTCGCTGGTCAAGAAGCGGCGCAAGAAGATGAGCAAGCACAAGTACCGGAAGCGCCTGAAGGCGAACCGGCACAAGCGCAAGCGCTGATTCGGCCGGCCCCCGTTTGGGGTCGTCGTCAACAACCCCCGGTTCGTCGGCGGACGGGCCAACCACTCTCTCCCGTGGTCTGTTGCGCGCGCCTCCAACCGGACGGAGCGCCGTCCTTCTACAACCGGACGGAGCGCCGTCCTTCTACAACCGGACGGCGCTCCGTCCTCTAGCTCTGGTGGTCGGTTGCCGCCTAGAGGCGGACGGCGGCGCCGACGATGGCGATGCTGACGACCAGGATGACGGCTTGGATGATGCCGCGGACCGCCGGAGAAGTCCGCTTTGCGGTGAGCTGATGCAATAAGGCCAGCCCGGCTGCGAGAACGACGAGGCCAACCTTGAGTTCGAGTCGGTCGTTTGACCATGGAATGTTGAGTCGGCTCACCTGCCAGACCCCGGTGACAACAGCGACGGCCATGGCAACCCACGACACCACGCCAAACCGGCGCGCCATCGCTTGGAGCAGTGGTCGTTCTGCACCGGCGCGGCGCAAGGCCGTGACCAAGGCTGCCAGCGTGATGAGTCCGCCCACCCACACCGACGCCGCGACGATGTGGATCCAGAGCAATACTTCGTTGGCGGTCATCCTCTGAGGTTAGGGCGGCGACAGCCGGGGAATGGGCTGGGTCGTTGCCGTAGCGGTCCGTCGACCCGGAGTCGATGAGATTCAATGGATCCTGAGCAGCACATCACTCAAGACGCGGTCCTGGCGGGTCCAATCTGTGCTGGGGCTACGGGGACGCCGGCAGCGACTGGCGGTGGGTTGGTCGTTTCGAGTCCTGAGTCGGATCCGACGAGGTTCCCGGCGAGGCCAGTCGAATCATTGCGACACCCACGAGGGCTGCGATGGCCGGTGCCAACGCTTGGGCTCCGTCGGCTCCCAACACGCTTCCCGCCACGATGGCCGAAGCTACGCCGACCCGAGCCATGGAGACTCGTGTGGCGTCGATCGTGGTCCGACCGGAATCGGTGTGGCTCGTGATACGACCTGCGGGGAAGCTGATCGCCGTGGCGGCGACAGTGACGGCTATCAGAGCGATGGCGAGAGGAGTCGAGGCGCCCGGGTCGGGTGTGGCGCCGGTGAGGACGGCACCAACGAAGGCGGAGAGCGCAAACGCCGCGGCAATAGCGCCGGCGTGCGGCGGACGGGCGACGAGTACGGAAGCGATGAGAAACGCGGCTGCTCCCCAAGCCTCGGGCCGGGTCCCGGCGTAGCCTGCTGCCAGGCCGAGGACGACGACATCGGCCGGGCGCAACCGGGCGCCCACCGTTCCAGCCATGACTCTGGCGCCCAACATGACAACGGCTACGACGCCCGTCGCGAACGGGCCGAGCACAACTGCGCCCGCAGCAATGGCGACGGTGATGGTGGCGGAAGTGGGATGGTCCGGGTCGAGTTCGCGGGCGATCGCCCACGCCAAGAAGACGCCAACGCCGACGGCACCTGCTGCGAAGGGGCTGATCGATTCGTCATTGACCCACTGCACGATCACCGCCAGCAAGGTCCCTACGAATCCACCCGCGACCGCAATGCGGTTGGAGGCCAGTCGCGGGTCGAGTGGTCTCCCGATTCCGGTTCGCACGAGTGAAGTCATCGCACCACGTCTCGCAGTGCTGATCGCAGGTCCTCGTGATCGAAACGGAACCCGTCGGCCTCGAGGCGCTGGGGAAGCGCCCGGGTGCTCGAGAAGCCGATCGATCCAGCCTTCTCGCTGCCAAGGGCAAGGCGCAGGCCGGCGCGCGGAACTGGCAACTTCGCCGGGCGTCGCAATTCGGCAGCAAGGGCGGTAGCAAACTCGCGCTGGCGGACCGGGTGGGGAGCAACGAGGTTGACCGGTCCGGCCAGGTTGGACTCGATCAGGTGCACGATGCTGCTCACAACATCGGCGAGGGTGATCCAGCTCCACCATTGCCGACCGGTGCCGATCGGTCCGCCCAGACCAACCTTGAACAGAGGGGCGAGCCGCCGCATCAGCTGTGCGTCGCGATCAAGGACAAGACCGGTTCGGGGATGCACGACCCGGATCCCGGCGACACGGGCGGGATCGGCGGCCGCTTCCCAGTCAATGGTGAGGGATGAGAGGAAGTCGTCGTCGGTGCCGAGTGGGGAGTCCTCGGTGAGGATTTGGTCGCCGCGATCGCCATAGATGCCGATGGCCGATTGGGAGATGAAGACCTCGGGGCGCTCGTCGGCGGATGCGAGGCGTTCGGCGAGGAACTGGGTGGTCCCGATTCGGCTGTGATAGATCTCCGCCTTGCGTGCTGCCGTCCAGCGTTTGTCGCTGATGCCGGCACCGGAGAGGTGGATAACGACGTCGAGGCCCTTGAGCGCCCGCTCGTCCACAGATCCGACCAGAGGGTCCCATTGGTATTCGTCGGGGGTCTCCGGCTCTCGGCGCACCAGACGGATCACGTCGTCGCCGCGGGCTCGCAAGGAGGTGGCAAGGCGAGTGCCGATCAGCCCGGAGGCTCCCGTCATGAGGATTCTTCTTGTCTCCGGCACCGGCTTACCTCCGCGTGGGTGAATCTTCGAATGATCTACGGACCGATTGGTTGTACTGGATGAGTTCTGCAATCCGGGCTGCGGGCCGGTGCCGTACTCCATGTGAAAGGCTTCACAACGGCTGAAAGGCTCCGACAATGGCAATGGCAGTGGCCCGGCGAGACGAAGGCTCCGCCGACTCGCTTGCGATGTACCTCGACGAGATTGGGCGTGCCCCGCTGCTCACCGCCGAGGATGAGACTGAGCTGGGACGCGCGATTGAGGACGGTCGCGAGGCGGAGAAGAAGCTGGAGGTTGCCGACAAGGCGACCGAGCGTCGCTTCCTCCGCCGACAGGTCAATGCGGGCCTGCAGGCGAGTGACCGGTTCATCGAGTCGAACCTCCGCCTCGTGGTGTCGATCGCCAAGAGGTATCGACCCAGCGCCAATGGAATGGACCTGCTGGATCTGATTCAGGAAGGCAACTTCGGGCTGATTCGTGCCGTCGAGAAGTTCGATTGGCGCAAGGGGTTCAAGTTCTCGACGTACGCGACATGGTGGATTCGTCAGTCCGTGCAGCGTGCCCTCCTCGAGAAGGGGAGCCCGATGCGGGTCCCCAGCAGGGTGCACGACGCTGCGGTGACCATCCACGGGATGCGGTCTCAGTTCCAGGCTCTGCAGGGGCGGACTCCGTCCCTCGAGGAATTGGCCGAGCTTTCCGGACTCGACGTCGAGCTGGTTGCTGAGGCTCTCGCCGTTGGTTCGGTCGCATCGCTGGAATCACCCATCGGGGAGGACGGTGCGGTGCTCGGCGATTTCGTCGAGCTGGAAGATGAAGACGGGCCCGAGGCCCTCGCGGTCAGTGCTGGAGTGTCGGACGATCTTCGCAACGCGATCGATCGGCTGGACGAGCGGGAGCGCCTCATCATGCTGCGGCGGTTTGGCTTCCACGACGAGGTGCCGCACGCCCGGGCCGAGATCGGTGCGGTGCTCGGCGTCACTCCCGAGCGTGTTCAGCAACTCGAGAAGGCCGCGCTTACCCGGCTCCGGCATCCGGCCTTTGGCCTGCGCGAAAGCGACCTTGTCTAGGCGCGTCTCGCGGGCTGGTCCTCGTAGCGTTCCTGCCTCTCGTAGATTGTGGGGTGCACCGTCGCCGACGAAAGAGGGAGCCGATCATGGCCGTGGAGTCAACGATGCTGGCACTGGGCACACCCGCGCCCGATCTTGACCTGATGGACACGGTGAGCGGTGAGCGGATCAAGCTCGCCGATGTTGCCGGCGAGAAGGCCCTTGTGGTGATCTTCCTCTGCAACCACTGCCCCTACGTCAAGCACGTCCAGGAGGGCCTTGTTGCGTTCGGTAACGACTACGCCGGCGAGGACGTTGCCATCGTCGCCGTCGGTTCGAACGATGCGGTGGCGTATCCCGACGATGGGCCGGAGCAACTCGGCGCAGTCGCCCGCGAGTTGGGGTACTCCTTCCCGGTGCTGTTCGATGAGGACCAGGATGTCGCCAAGGCCTACACCGCGGCGTGTACCCCGGACTTCTTCGTCTTTGGCCCCAAGCGCACGCTGGTCTACCGCGGTCGCTTCGACGAATCCCGCCCGAATTCCGGCGTACCCGTCACAGGTGCCGACCTTCGTGGCGCGGTTGATGCGGTGCTCGCCGACCAGCCGGTTGCCGACATCCAGTACCCATCGATGGGTTGCTCGATCAAGTGGAAGCCCGGCAACGAACCCGGATAGACCTCCCTGTTCTGGCGTGGCTGCGGTGCACTTTCTGGGACCCTGACCACGCAAGAAGCGCAGGGCGTGGGTTCCGATCCGTTCTGGCGTGGCTGGGGCGCGCTTTCTGGGACCCTGACCACGCAGGAACGGAGATGTGCCCGCGCTGATCGGTTCTGGCGTGGTTGAGGCGCCCTTTTTGGCACCCTGGCCACGCAAGAACGGAGGAGGACGGGGGGTCAGGCGGTCAGTGTGCCGGCGAAGACTTGCCAGGCCAACAGCGACTTGGCGATCAGGCTGAGCAGGATGTAGGCCGACTCGCCGAACAGGTAGTCGCGCCAGGGGCCGGTCTGGCGGTACTGGAGCACCATGTTGACGGCGAAGCTGTTGAAGAAGATGAACAGCGAAACAAAGATGCCGTAGACGAACGCCGGGGGCGAGCCGTCGGTCGTTGGGCTCCACAGGTAGATGGCGATCACTATCCAGGGGACGGCCCCCGTGATGATGCCGAACCAGTAGGAGAGCCAGTTCGGGCGTCCCGGCGACTCGTACTTCTCCATCAGCCAGCCGAACAGGATCATGCTGGCGTTCACGCCGAAGATGGCAATCAATGCTGCGATGTCACTGATTCCGGTCAACATGGCGATCAGCACCACCATCAGCGATGAGCTGAACGAGTACTCGATCCAGCGGGCATAGTTGTGGTCCTGGAGCAGTCCCGCCTTGTACCAGCCGAACACACCGGGAGAAGCGACGATGAAGTGTGCCGCCGCCGACATGAACAGGAACAGGGCAACGCCCCAGGCGATGCTGACGGTGAACAGCTCACTCAGCGTGGCCGGTTCCAGGCCGGGAGCGTTGTCGAGGAAGGTCGCCGTGACCGGCAGGGCGAAATCGTTGGCCAGCGCCAGAACTGCGATGCCCTGGATCAGGTGGAGCGACCCCATCACGACGTTGTAAGCACGGAGTCGCCGGAAGCGCGATTCGGGAACGACGATATCGGGGGCGGCTACTTCGGCGGTCATGGGTCTTGGTCCTTCTTGGTTTGGGGGAGCTCGTCGTGTTTACGTAGTGACCGGCCCTGGTGGATGAGTCTAGAACCCGATGCACTACGCTCATGGTGAGGAGGTGCTGGATGACGGACAAAAACGCAGAGGCATCGGGCGCGCCGGATCCGGACTCTAAGGCAGATACCGATGACGTTGCCGCGGATGCGGCAGATTCAGGCACCGATCCGGACACGAAGAAGACCGATGACGTTGCCGCGGATGCGGCAGATTCAGGCACCGATCCGGACACGAAGA
>CAYXMJ010000033.1:0-209 GCA_964465915.1 uncultured Acidimicrobiaceae bacterium | reverse complement strand
AGACCGAAGAGGTAGCTGCGGTTGGAGCCGGTACGGCAGATCCGGCAGCGCCGGATTCCGGTACCGATCCAGATGCCGATGAGCTGGCAACGGGCACGGCAGATTCGAGCACCGCGGCTGACTCAGGCACGCCGGAAGGCACGGGCGCCGCCGATGCAGACGACCTTGCGGCGTTGCGCGCTGAGAACGAAGCGCTGCGCGCTCAGCTC
>CAYXMJ010000032.1:17664-21981 GCA_964465915.1 uncultured Acidimicrobiaceae bacterium | reverse complement strand
GCCCGGTGCTCAAGCCCCGGCCCAACCTCAATCTGACGGTGCGGGTGCCAGGCGTCGATGACTGGTCCATTTTCCGGCCTGCGGCCAACGCCATGGCACTCGACACGCTCAAGGAATGGCCGGCCCGTTCCACGCTCGCAGTGGCCTTTGTGGTGCAACAACCCGACGGCGAGGCATTTGTCGCATAGCTGCGACCAATCGCGCTAGGTCGGTGGAGTGGCGGGCGATCTTCCCGCCACCGTCGGGTCGCTCACGACGGCGTCGCTTCCGTGGATGAGTTCGCTTGGTAGGTCGCAGCTTTGCCGGTCCGCAGATGACAGGCAGCGAGATGTGTAGAGCGATCCGGACCGGGTAGGAGTTCAGGGGTCTCGACATCGCACAGGCCCTCCTGTGCGATGGGGCATCGGGGGTGGAAGTAGCAGCCGGGCGGAGGATCGATTGGTGACGGAACCTCGCCCTGGAGGAGCTGTCGATTGCGGGGCCGGTCTGGGTCCGGCATCGGAATCGCCGAGAGCAAGGCTTCGGTGTACGGATGGAGGGGCGCGCGGTAGAGCTGCTCGCGATCCGTGATCTCGACGATCCGCCCGAGGTACATCACCGCGACCCTGTCACTCATGTGTTCAACGACGGCGAGGTTGTGGGCGACGAATAGCAGAGTGAGGTCGAGTTCGGACTGCAGATCCTTGAGGAGGTTCAGTACCTGCGCCTGCACGGAGACGTCAAGAGCCGACACCGGCTCATCGGCTACGACGAAGTCAGGGTTCAGGATCAAGGCGCGGGCGAGGCCGATCCGTTGGCGCTGCCCACCGGAGAACTCATGGGGGTACCTGCCGGAGTGGCTCGGTTCGAGCCCGACGAGCTCGAGCATCTCGTTCACCCGTGCCTCGCGATCCTTCTTGCTCGACACTCCGTGGAGCTTGAGCCCCTCGCCGATCGACTTACCCACCTGGGTGCGTGGATCGAGGCTCGAGTAGGGATCCTGGAAGATGAACTGCGCCCGCTTTCTGAATGGCTTCAGCTTCTTTCCCGTTATGTGGGTGATGTCTTGCCCGTCGAAGGTGACCGTTCCCGAGGTCGGCTCGAGCAAACGAACCAGGGCACGGCCGAGGGTGGATTTGCCGCAGCCCGACTCGCCAACCAGGCCGACCGTTTCCCCTTTGTGGATGGTGAGGTCGACGCCGGCGACGGCGTTGACCGTTGCTATCTGGCGCTGGAACACACCCCCGCGGACCGGAAACTGCTTGACCAAGTCCTTCGCGACCACCAATGGCTCACTCATCGCCTGTGTCCTCCGCATACAGCCAGCATCGGACGGCGTGTCCGCCCGACACCTCTTCAAGGGCTGGTTCCTTCTCGAGGCAGATCGACAGGTCGTTCTCGACCCGGGCGGTGCAGCGCGCCGCAAACCGACAGCCTTCGGGCAGGTCGATCAACGAAGGGACCACCCCCGGGATCGTCTCGAGGGAGTCATTGAGAGTCCCCAGGATGGGAATCGAAGCGATGAGGCCCTTTGTGTAGGGATGCTTGGGCTCCTTGAAGATCGTTCGGACATCGGTCTCCTCGACGATCTGGCCTGCGTACATCACGGCGATTCGATCCGCCATCTCCGCGACGACGCCAAGATCGTGCGTGATCAGGATCACCGCCATGTTCAATGATTCCCGAAGGCCTCTTATGAGGTCGAGGATCTGCGCTTGGATCGTGACATCGAGGGCCGTCGTCGGCTCGTCGGCGATGAGGAGCTCGGGTTCGCATGCCAGGGCCATCGCGATCATCACGCGCTGCGCCATGCCGCCGGAGAGCTCGTGCGGATAGGCCTTGGCGCGGGACGCCGGATCGGGGATACCCACCTGGCCCAGCATCTCGATCACCTTCTCGTCCTCCACGTCCTTGGACCAGTCTCGGTGCAGCTGGTAGACCTCCTTGATCTGAACCCCCGAGCGTTGCACTGGGTTGAGCGCCGACGTTGGCTGTTGGAAGATCATCGACACGTGCTCTCCCCGAAGCTGGCGGACTTCATCTGCCGACATGGTTGTCATGTCCTTGCCGTCAAAGAGGATTTGCCCGCCGACGACGGCGCCGGGCTTCGGTACCAAACCCATGACCGAGAACGATGTCACAGTCTTGCCGCATCCTGACTCGCCAACGATGCCGAGGACTTCACCACGATCGACGTGAAAGCTGACTTCGTCAACGGCCTTGACGACACCCGCCCGCGTGTCGAAGTGGGTTTGCAGATTCTTGACCTCAAGGAGGTGTTCACTCTTCGGCGCAGGAGGGTCGTGCGCCATGATCGTCACATTGGACTTCGGATTGGCGGCTGTCATCTGTTCAATGAGGGATCGAGTGCATCGCGAAGTCCATCGCCCATCAGGTTGAAGCCGAGCACCGTGATCATGATGGCGATGCCCGGGAAGAAGACCAGGTGGGGTGAGGTGAAGACGTTGTTGCGTTCGGTCGCGAGCATTGATCCCCATTCGGCCAGCGGTGGCTGCGCACCGAGCCCGAGGAACGAGAGTCCTGCTGCCTCGAGGATGGCCGTGGCCACTCCGAGGGTTGCCAACACAACCAGAGGGGTGAGGGCGTTCGGCACGACACGCCCCAGAAGCAGCTGGCGCGACGAGGCTCCCAGCGCGGTCGAGGCGGCGACGTAGTCAGACTCCTTGATAGAGAGGACTTGGGCGCGCATGACGCGGGCGTACGCCGGGATCGATACGATCGCGATGGCAATCAGTGCGTTCTGAAGGCCGGGTCCGAGTACTGCGACGATGGCGATCGCGAGCAGCAGCGAAGGAAAGCCGAGAACAACGTCCATGATCCGCATGATGACGTTGTCGATCCAACCGCCGGTGAATCCAGCGAGTGCGCCCAGCGTCGACCCGACGATGAGGGCGATGGTGACGGTGAAGAACCCAAGGGTGAGGCTCACTCGTGCTCCATAGACTATGCGGGAGAATTCGTCCCTGACGTTGCCGTCTGTCCCCATGATGTGCTGTGGCTGATCCTCGGGGCATCCGAGGAGGTGGATGCAGGGCTTCTCACGTGGCCCAACGTCTTCCTTGCCGATCAGGACCTCATTTGGTGGATACGGAGCGATCAGAGGGGCGAGCAGTGCCATCCCGATGAGGAGGAGCACGATGACTAGTCCAATCATGCCGGATTTGCGTCCCCGGAAACGTCGGAGGGTCAACGCCCATTGACTGGTGGGACGCTCACTGAGCAAGTTGTCGGCACTCGCGCTCGACTCCAACGCTTCGACGGTCTTCTTGTTGGTCATTTACTCACGCGGATCCTTGGATCGAGGTACCCGTATGACAGGTCGACGAGGAGATTCACGACAACATAGCCTGCGGCGATGATGACGGTGAACCCCTGCACGACGGCGTAGTCCCTCCCGGTGATCGCGTCGAACAACGCGGTCCCGACGCCGGCGAGCCTGAAGACCGTTTCGGTGAGCACCGCTCCTCCGAGGAGGAGGCCCAGTTGAAGTCCGATGATGGTGACGACCGGAAGGAGCGAGTTGCGCAGGCCGTGTTTGCTCACCACACGAGTCTCCGTAGCCCCCTTCGAACGTGCCGTCCTGATGTAGTCCTTGTTCATTGCCTCGAGCAGTGAGCTTCTGGTGATCCGGGCGATGATTGCCATGGGGATGGTGGCGAGGGTTATGGCGGGGAGGATCATGTGCTGGACTGCGTCCCACCAAACGCTCCACTGCCCGGTGATGAAGCTGTTGAAGATGACGAAGTTGCCGACGAACTCGTTGATGCCTGCCCACGTCGATCCTTCCGTGAGGTTCCAGTTCCACACGACGTAGTAGGGCACCGAAATCACTCCCGCGCTGAGACGCCCTCCTGGAGGGAGCGCGAAGGGGGTGTCTTTGAGGACCACGGCGAAGAGGTAGGCGAGCATCAGGCCCAGCCAGAACACCGGCATGGACACGCCGATATTTGCAAACGCCATGGTTCCTGCGTCGATCGCCGTGTTGTGGCGACGAGCAGCGATGATGCCCAGGGGAACGCCGACAACGACGGCGATGATGAGGGCCGACATTGCGAGTTCAATGGTCAGCGGCAGCCGTTCGATCAGGAGTTGAGAAACGGGGACCGAAAACTGAATCGACTCGCCCAGGTTGAACGTGAGTACGTTCCCGATGTAGATGGCGAGCTGGACCCAGATGGGATCGTTGAGCCCGTTCGCCTCGTTGAAACGCTCGCACGCTTCGACCGTTGCCTGCTCGCCGAGGATGGCGGAACATGGTTCTCCGGGGATGGCCCTGATCAACAGGAATACAACCACCATGATCCCGAATAGGACGGG
>CAYXMJ010000032.1:0-17564 GCA_964465915.1 uncultured Acidimicrobiaceae bacterium | reverse complement strand
GCGTTCATCAGGCCGTTCCACAGAGCTTCGTAGTACACCCACGATCCGGTGTTCCCGGTATGCAGGGGACTCGCCGCGTCGAGACCGGCCGCGAAGCTGGCAACGACGTCGTTGGCGTCGAAGTTCGAACCGTCGTGGAAGACAACGCCCTGTCGGAGGGAGCAGGTCCACACGGAGCCCTCCTCATTCGGCGCACATTCTGTTGCCAGCTGTGGCTTGACAGTTCCGTCCGGTTCGTATCCGTACAGTGCCTCGACGACCTGTGCGCAGGCGCGCAACGACTCGCCGTCGGTCTCGTCCGAACAGTAGAGCGAAATCGGCTCGTTGCCCTGGGTGAACACCATCGTGTCTGTGCCGTTGTCCCAGAAGTTGAACAAGACCTGACCCCATGCCGGTGCGTACGCACCCTCAACCGAGGCGAGGGCGCCGAACGCGCTCGCAGAGTGGGCAACGGGGACCATCGGCACGAGTTGCTTGATTGCATTGTTCGCTTCTTCGTACGCTGGTCCCTGCACGGCTGGGTCTGTCGTTGTCGACGCCGTCAGAAGCGGTTCGTAGATCTCCGGATACGGATCGCCGAACTGGAGAACGGTGGCTCCAAAGTGTGGGTCGAAGAAGTTCGTGACGTGCGGATAGTCGCCCGTCCATCCGAGAAGGTGAATTCCGTCACATTCTCCGACATTCGAGCACTGCTCGATGAACTCGCCCGACTCGAGAACTACGACCTCGGCATCGATGTTCAGGTTCTCCAGGAGCTGCGCTTGGATGTCTGTCGCAACGTTGCCCGGCGTCGGCAGGTAGCCGCGAGTGACGTCCCGATAGTAAATCGTGGTCGAGAAGCCGTCCGCAAGACCGGCTCCCGCCAGGAGTGCCTTTGCAGCTTCGACGTCGAAGTCGTACCAGCTTTCACCTTCACACCCGAATTCGACTGAGCACGGTGTGAAGTGGGACGCGACCTCGGATCCCGGCGGATAGAACGTATCGACAATCCGCTGCCGATCGATGCCCTGGGCGATGGCCTGACGGACGTCAACATTGTTGAACGGCTCGAAGGTATTGGTCATGCCCACGTAGAAGATGTTCGCCTCTGGCTTGTTGATCAACTCCAGATTCGAGTCGCCCTCGATGGTGGCGAAGTCTTCCGGCCCGGGGAACGTCATGCCGAAGGAGTCACCGCTCTGAAGCTCGATGAGTCGACCGGAACTCTCAGTCGCCCAGTTCAGGACTGCGGTGGCATGGGGCGCCACGTCTCCGTAGTAGTTGTCGTTGCGCGTGTAGATAATCGAGTCACCTCGTACCCATTCCTGCAAGGAATAGGGGCCGGTTCCGATCGGGTTGTCGAGCGGTGCGCCGCTGGTCGCCTCGAGGTGCTCTTCAGGCTGGATGCCGAACACACCAAATGCGATCTGCTCCAGGAATGCCGGGTGCGGCTGGCACAGTGCGAACTCCACGGTGAACTCGTCGATGGCCGTGATCGTATTGACGCGACCCGTGTAGTCCTCCGCGCACCCGGCAGCGTTTGCGACCGCCTTGCCTTCGAAGCCCGCGTCGGGAGCGGTCGTTGCCGCTGTGGTGTCCGACCCCGCGGCGGTAGTTGTTGTCGCGTCTGGTGCGGCCGTCGTAGCGTCCGGTGCCGCCGTCGTTGTGGTAGTGCCACTATCTTCTGAGTCGCTGCATGCCGCCACTACGAGAGCGAAAGCAAGCAACAGTATGAGGAACGCTGTGTTGCGTCTCATGCGAATGCCTCCAGTTGGGATGAGTCACCGCCTGCCTGGCTGGCTGACGGGCGTCGAACCTTACGCTAGCGAATACGCGGGCACCTGGCATCTACACTGCACCACCACCCTGGCAAGAGTTGCCAGAGGCAAGGACGGTACGTTCAGTCGAACGGTGTGGTGCGCCGGATGTCGGGAAGGTTGCGCCGTCGGATGGTCACCTGGCGCACCGCGTGCGGGTCGTCTTGAGGATGACCGCTCATCCTGACCTCGGCTTCGCCGAGGAGACGGCGAAGCCGATCGACCTGGCTGCGCAGCCTCCGGTTGTCCTCACGGAGAGCGAGGATGCGGCGCACGCCCTCCAGGTTGACGCCCGCCGAGGTGAGTTCCTGGATCAAACCAAGGCGCTCGAGATCCTCGTTCGAATAGCGGCGGGTGCCGCCGGGGGTGCGGTACGGCTCGATGAGGCCTTTCCGTTCGTAGATCCGCAGCGTTTGCGGGTGGACCCCGGCCAACTCAGCGGCCACGGAGATGATGTAGACGGCTTCTTCGCGACTGTTCATCGGCTACACCCCCAGGTGCGAACGTGGGTTGTCATCGGCCCGGTTGTCGCGCAACTGTTCGAGGAGAGTTCGATCATCTTCGCTCAGGTCGTCGGGGACGGCGATCTCTACCGTCACCATCAGGTCCCCCGTGCCCTTCGCCGTCTCGACTCCCTTGCCACGCACCCGGAACTTCCTGCCCGGTGCGGTGCCGGCCGGGATGCGGAGCCGGACCTTGCCGTCGAGCGTCGGCACGTCGATATCGGCACCGAGCGTCGCCTCGAAGTAGGTGATCGGAACCGTGATCGACAGGTTGCGGCCGCGTCGGCCGAACAGCGGGTGGTCGGGGACGTGCACCGTCACGTACAAGTCGCCGTTGGGGCCTCCATTGCTGCCAGGAGAACCCTTGCCCTTGAGCCGGATCTTGGCGTTGTTGGAGACACCCTTGGGGATCTTGACTTTGACCAGCTGGCCGTTGATGGTGAGCTGCTTGACGACTCCCGAGATTGATTCATGGAAGGTGAGTTCCATCTCGGCGTTGACGTCGTGGCCGGCCCGAGGTTGGTTCGCCGCCTGCCGGAACAGGTCGCCGAGCCCTCCTCCGCTGAAGAGGTCTCCGAACCCCGCGCCACCTTGTGAGGTGGCTGCACCGCCGAGGAGATCCTCGATCGTGACGTGCTGCTGCGGTCCGCCGGGACCACCGACGAAGTACCCCATCTCCCTGGCGTGGTCGTATTCCTTGCGAGTGTCGGAATCGCCGAGCACTTCGTAGGCCTCGGTGACCTCCTTGAACCGCGCCTCGGTAACACTGTTGTCGGGGTTGGTGTCGGGGTGGTTCTCGCGGGCCAGCCTGCGATACGCCTTCTTGACCTCCTTGTCCGACGCATCCTTGGAGACGCCGAGGACGGCGTAATAGTCCGTCTCAAGCCATTCTCTGCGCATGGTCGCTCCTTTAGGCATGTCCGACGGTAACCAGGCTGGCTCGGATCAGCCGGCCCCGCAGGGTGTATCCCCGGCGCAGCTCCTGCTCGACGACGAGGTCGCCGTCACCGTCGCCGGGCCCCGCCACCGCCTCGTGGACCGCCGGGTCAAATGACGCGCCGGCGGCGGCCACAGGTTCAAAGGACTCGCGCGCCAGGGTCTCCATCAGCATGGCGTGAGTCCCTTTGAGCCCGGCGAGGATCTTCTCCTCGTTGGGTGACTGGGGTTCGTAGGCCAGTGCGGCATCGAAGCTGTCCAGTGTCGGGAGTAGCTGCTCGAGGATGCGCTGCGACGCCCGCAGGGTGTTCTCAGCCTGATCGCGTTCGACCCGCTTGCGGAAGTTCTCGAAATCGGCCGCCACCCGCTGCAGGGTCTCGAGGTACTCGCCGGCCTCCTGGCGCGCCTCGGCCAGCTCCCGCAGGAGCAGCGCCTGGGCGAGCGCCGGGTCTTCCGGCAGCTCGAGGCCGAGTTCGCTGGCAGTCTCGGTGACCTTCAGTTCCAGCGGCTCGATCAATTCGACTTCAATCTCCTCGACCTCGGGCATGACGGTCGGGTCGAGCAAGCTGTCGATGGTGTCCTCAGGGGCCGGCGCGTTCTCATCGGCCAGCCCGGGGGCAGGGTTGTGATTGTTGTCATTGTTTGTCATACGTAGCTCTGTTCGGCGTGGGGTGATGGCGCCTACTCGGCGCCATCACCTTCCTCGTCGATGATCTCAGCCTCGACCACGTCGTCGCCCTCCGGGGCATCACCACTGGGCTCGGCAGCTTGGGCCTCGGCCGCAGCCTGCTCGTAGATCATCTGACCGATGCTCTGGGCACCTGTCATCAGATCGTTGGTGGCTGCCTTGAGGTCATCCGTCGAGGCATCCTCAGCCAGGAGCTTGCGCACCTTGGTGATCTGCTCCTCGACGGGCTGCTTCACCTCGTCGGTGACCTTGTCACCGAGCTCGGCGATCTGCTTCTCGGTCTGATAGGCCAGATGATCGGCCTGATTGCGTGCTTCGGCGTGCTCTCGGCGCTTCTCGTCCTCGTTGGCGTGCGACTCGGCGTCGCCGACCATGCGGTCGATGTCCTCTTGGGACAACGCCGTGCCACCGGTGATGGTCACCTGCTGGGTCTTGCCGGTCCCGAGGTCCTTGGCCGAAACGGCAACGATTCCGTTGGCGTCGATGTCGAAGGTGACCTCGATCTGCGGCACGCCGCGCGGCGCCGGGGCAATCCCAGTCAGCTTGAAGCGCCCCAACGAGTTGTTGTCCGACGCCATGGCGCGTTCGCCCTGCAGCACGTGGATCTCGACCTCAGGCTGGCCGTCGGCCGCCGTTGTGAAGATCTCGCTGCGACGCGAGGGGATGGTGGTATTGCGCTCGATCATCTTCGTCAGCACGCCACCCTCGGTTTCGACGCCAAGGGTCAGCGGGGTCACGTCGAGCAGCAAGATGCCCTTGACGTCGCCCTTGAGGACACCCGCCTGGATGGCGGCGCCGAGGGCAACGACCTCGTCGGGATTGACGCCCTTGGATGGCTCCTTGCCGGCCAGTTCTGTCACCAGATCGTGGACCGCAGGCATGCGGGTTGAACCGCCCACCAGGATCACGTGATCGATCTCGTCCAGGCTGACGCCGGCATCCTTGATGGCCTCCTCGAAGGGGGAGCGGGTCCGCTCGACCAGGTCCTCGGTCATCTGCTGGAACTCGGAGCGAGTCAGAGTCTTGAGAAGATGGATCGGGCCCTCGTTGGTGGCCGTGATGAAGGGGAGGTTGATCTCCGTCTCCTGCACGGTCGACAACTCGATCTTGGCCTTCTCGGCGGCTTCCTTGAGCCGGGTGAGGGCCATCGGGTCCTTGGACAGGTCGACGCCATGGTCGTTCTTGAACCCGGTCACGAGCCAGTCGATGACCCGTTCGTCCCAGTCGTCGCCGCCCAGGTGGGTGTCGCCGTGGGTCGACTTGACCTCGAAGACGCCTTCGCCGATCTCGAGGACGGAAACGTCGAATGTGCCGCCACCGAGGTCGAAGACCAGGATCAGTTGGTCGTCCTTCTCTTCGAGCCCATAGGCCAACGAGGCCGCGGTCGGCTCGTTGACGATGCGCAATACCTCGAGGCCTGCGATCTGTCCGGCCTCTTTGGTTGCCTGCCGCTGGGCGTCGCCGAAGTAGGCGGGAACGGTGATAACGGCCTCGGTGACCGGCTCACCGAGGAAGGCCTCGGCATCGCGCTTCATCTTCTGCAGGATGCGGGCTGAGATCTCCTGGCTGTTGTATGTCTTGCCATCGATCTCGACCGACCAGTCGGTGCCGATATGGCGCTTGACGGATCGGATGGTGCGATCGGGGTTGGTGATTGCCTGGCGCTTGGCCTGGTCGCCAACCAGCACCTCGCCATTCTTTGAGAACGCTACGACCGAAGGGGTCGTGCGCTGTCCTTCTGCGTTGGCGATGACGCTCGGATCTCCGCCGTCGAGGGTGGAGATGACGGAGTTGGTGGTTCCAAGATCAATACCTACTGCTCGTCCCATGGGGTTGGTGTGCTCCTCGTGTCAGGAATGGGTGTTTGAGTGTTTGTGAAGTGTATAACTTGAGTTATCCATTGTCATATTCCCGAATTGTGCAGAAACCTGTGCACGTCTGGAGCCGAGACCAGTCGCTGATGAGGCGCCTGGTCGCCGGTCTCTCATGCCGAACCTCCCAAGGGGCTATCACTGCGAACCTCGTGCCAACCCACATCCTGTGTCATAGTGAGTGCCCTCGACAACAGCTGGACCAACGTTGACCTCGCCTCCCCACAATCAGGAGCATCTTCCCGAAGCCGTGTGGTGGCTGCTTGGGGCATTTGGCGTGCTGGTGGTGGTTGCTCTCTTCTACGGCCTGCCCCGCGAGCAGGAGGAGCTCTCAGCTCGTGCCGTCGAGGCCGTGCGCGAGTCGGGTGTCGCAGTCGACGTCAGTGTCAATGGGCGCGACGTGTACCTCGAAGGGGGAGTGGGGACGTTCGAGGAGTCCGAGATGGTGGTAGCAGCGGTCAACGATGTCGAGGGAGTCCGCTTTGTCCATGCCGACATCAGCTATCTGACCCGTGGCGGCATCGTGGCCGAGGATTCGGTTGCGGCGACGCTGGCCGCCGACCCTGAGCCCGCCCTCACCGTTGTCATGACCTCAGGTTTTGTGACGTTGCGAGGTCGGTACCCCGAAGGGGATGCCGTTGACGATCTTGTTGCCGCCGCGGTGGCCGTTTTTGGTGAGGATCGCGTGTTCGTCTCGGTTGGATCGAGCGAGGTCGTGATCGCCCAGGAGTGGATCGATCGCGTTCCTGAGATGCTCCTTGGGCTGGTGGAGCTGTACGACGGGACGGTTGCGGTAGGTCCCGGGGGCGCGGCGATTGCCGGCGAGGTCGACACGCCTGAAGAGAAGGACCGGCTCGGGCTCGTCGTCGAGCAAGCCATTGGTGATCTCCTGGTGGTCAGCAACAACCTGGTGGTTGTCCCCGTTGTCCCGGTCGAGTTCCATGCGGCGGGCTCCGAGGGCGAGGTACTGCTCGTCGGCGTGCTGCCCGACGAGGACACCGTTGCCGCCGTTGGCGGGATCGCCGCTGACGTCTACGGCGAGGAGAACGTGACCAACCTGCTCGAGGTTGGACCCAAGGTGGAGAGTCCGCCATGGCTGGAGGAACTGCCCGGGGTGGTTGCGGCCATGAGCGACCTCGAGTCGTGGAGCTTCGATATCACATCCTCTGGAGCGGTGCTTTCGGCGCGCGGTCCCGACGATGAATCGCTCGAACTTGTCGTCGCCACGGTTGAAGACCTCGCGGCGTCGGCTCTCACGGTGGCCGCAGATATCCAGCGGAGTGCGTCGAGTGTGGCCGACCAACTGACCGGAATCCTCGCCGGTTCGGCAACGTTCGACTCCGGGAGCACCAGGCTCACTGCGGAGGCCACCGAATTGCTCGACGCCGCCGTTGTCGTCCTGCTGGCCAACCCTGCGACCCTGCTGACGGTTGAGGGCCACACCGACGACTTGGGTGATGAGACGACGAACCTGACGTTGAGCCAAGCCAGAGCCGACGCTGTGGTCGAGTACCTCGTTGCGGGGGGAGTGGCCGCGGACCGGTTGATCGCCATCGGATTCGGCGAGTCCACCCCGATCGCGGACAACGCCACCGAGGAAGGGCGAACTGCCAACCGTAGGATCGTGTTTGTGGTCAGGGAGGACGACGGGCGATGAGGGGAGTTCTGTACGCAGCGTGGGAGATCGTGCTGCTCCTGGTGGCGGCGGGCATCATCGGATTGGTGCTCGGCTGGGTGTCGACCAAGTGGGCGTTGGGCCGGCGTGTCGGCAGAGCGGAGCGGCAGGCCGATGCGCAGAAGGAGGTAGCGCAGGCGCTTCGCAGGCAAAACGACTCGCTGGAGCGTGATCTCGCCTTGGCACGCACGGCACTGCACGATCAGGAGGTCGAACTTCGTCGGGCACGTACGGGCCTTTTCGCCGCGGAGGCATCGCGTGCCGTGGAGGCGGACGAGTTGGCGGTGAGCCAGGCCACCGCATCTGTGGAAGAGATCGCGACACGGACGGCGGCGGATGGGCCGCGGCACGATGACGACCTCAAGCTCATCCGTGGGATCGGACCCAAACGCGAGGCACTCCTGAAGGACATGGGGATCACCTCCTTCGCCCAGATCGCCCGGTTCGACGCTGCCGACATTGCCGTCGTCGCCGACGCCCTCGGCAGCTTCCCGAAACGGATCGAACGCGACGACTGGGTTGGCTCCGCCGCGCGTCTCGACCGGGAAACCCACGGTTGATCCTTCTGGTTTCTAGCTGCCTGCCGCCGCAATACCTCCAGAAAGACGCACAAACAGCCGATATTCCCCTGAGTTGAACGTCTTGTGGAGGATTGGCCGTGGACACGTTGCGTGGGAGCCTGGATACCTTTGGCCTCGACGGAGTGATGAATCTCATCACATCGACGGGCAAGACCGGGGTGCTCAAGGCGTTCTCTGGGCGCCTTGTCGGCCGGATCTATTTCCGCAACGGTGCCATCGTCTACGGGACCACCCGCGAGAAGGATGGCTCCGTGACCGATCTCTACCAGCGACAGGGTGTCGGGTCAGCCGAGAGCCGCGAGCGAGAGCGGCGAGGCAGGACCCAGACCAACGAATGGACCCACCCGCTCCAGGAGTTGGTCAAGCACCAGATCGTTGACGTCTTTGTCCGGCTGCTGCAGATCCCAGGCGGGCAGTTCGCCTTCGAGGAAGGCACAACAACGTCTGCCTATCAGGCCGAGGCCGAGCATCAGTTCGAACCGGCTGTGATCTCCGAGTTGGCGCGGGATCGTCTTGCCGAGTGGAATGAGATTGTTGCCCTGGTCCCCAGCCCGACGGCGCGGTTCCGGCTCGCGGAGAACCTCCCACCAGATCAGTTCGAGGTCACGATTGATGCCAAGACCTGGTCGTTGCTCGCCGCCATCAAGGACGGTGCTGCCGTCGAGGATATCGCCGAGCGGCTGCGGATCTTCGAGTTTCCCGCGGCCAAGAAGGTCGCCGAGTTCGTGCGACGCGGTCTGCTGGTCATCGTTCAGGACGAACCCGTCGCTGGGGTCGAAGCCCCCGAGTCCGTCTCTGGAGTGCCCGCAGCACAGAGCGTCGCTCCTGCCCCGGCCGTTGTCGCTGATACGACCCCGCCACCGGCCGCCCCCATTCCCCGAATAACGATTCCCCCGCCGCCCGATCTTCCCCCATTCCCCGAGTCGCCCAGCTCGCAGAGTGAGGCCCCGCTCGACCCGCCGGCACCACCCGGATCCGGCGAGATCGAGATCCGCACGGCACCGGCAGATGGCGTTCCTGAATCCGACGACCCCGCGACTGAAGGTGGGTAGCCCGGGTCGTTACTCCAGCGGCGACGGATTCCCGAGTTGACCGAGTTGTGACACGTCGCGCGGGAACAGCAGGCCCATCGTCCAGTCGCTGATCACACGGGATTTGCGGGCGATCCCGGGCATCATCAGTAGGTGGTAGGAGCGCCCCATCCACCACGCCAAGGGTCCGGTGAACGTCCAGCGTCGGACCTGCGCCGTGCCTTGGCGCTTGCCGAGAGTCACGGCCAAGCCGCGAGAGCGATAGTCAAAGACGGTTGAGCTGCCGGCGCCGAGGTAGGCCGCGACGTTTGTGGCCGCGACCCGACCCTGGCGCATGGCGTGCTGGGCAGTGTTGGGACTGACCCCGCCGTCGACGTCGGGCACCGCGGCGAAGTCCCCAACGGCGTAGAGGTCGTCGCGCTGCTCGACCCGGAGTCGATCATCGACGGGAACAAATCCCCGATCGTCGGTGGAGAGGCCCCAGTCCGCGGCGAGCGGCGACGGCATTTGGCCCGCCGTCCACACGATGGTCTCCGACACGTAAGGACGGACCTGCGGGTTCGACAGGTGGATTTGCTTGTCTGCACAGCTCTCGAGCCGGGTGCCGAGGTGGACTTCAATCCCGCGCTTGCTCAGCGTCTTGTCCGTGAACCGCGCCAGCTTCGGGTCGATCCCATGGAGCAAGGTGTCCTGTGCTTCCACGAGGACCCACCGGAAGTCGGCTGGGGTCAGATTCGGATAGCGCTTCAGCGCATCAACCGCCAGGGATTCGAGCTCGGCGACGGCCTCGACGCCTGCGTAGCCACCGCCGACGAAGGTGAAGGTGAGGAGACGCTCGCGGGTGTCTGGGTCGCTGGTCGCGGCGGCGGCATCGAGTTGGTGGAGGACCCGATTGCGCAGCCAAATGGCGTCGGCCAGCGTCTTGAAGGCAACGGCGTGCTCGCTCAGCCCTGGTATCGGAAAGACCGCGGGCACCGATCCGGGGGCAAGGACGGCCGTCTCGAACTCGACGTGGTGCTCTGCGCCGTTGATGTCTCGTACCACCGCCGAGTTGGCACTCGGGTCGAGCCCGACCACCTCGCCGATCACGACGGTGGTGTCCTTGAGGAGCTCTCGCAACGGAATCACGGCGTGACGGGGCTCGAGTGTCCCCGCGGCCGCCTCAGGCAACAGTGGGGAAAACAGCAGGAAGTTGTTCGGGGCGACTAGGACGATCCGCTTGTTTCGCCCGCGCAGCAACCGCTCCAGTTCCCGAGCGCAAAACGCGCCTCCGAAGCCTCCCCCAACGATGAGCGTATCGACCCGCATGGTGCCAAAGGCTACCGCTCGCCGGCGCCTACCAGCCGGCTCCCGAGTGCTCACCGGAGGTCGGCGGGAGCAGCTTTCGCGAAGGGCGCTTGGCCCAGCCCGCTCACCCTTTCACGACGCCGAGAGGGGTGAGGCGGGCGACCTTCGTGGCCAGGCCGGCTTGGTGGCACACCTCGACGACCTCGTCGACGTCCTTGTACGCGTAGGGGGCCTCCTCGGAGAGGAGCTTGACCGCGCCGGGCCGGACCGAGATGCCGTCGGCCTCGAGATCGTGCCTCACCTCAGCGCCCGACTGTTCACGTTTGGCGGCCTTGCGGCTCATCAGTCTGCCGGCGCCGTGGGCGGCGGACGCAAAGGCGGGGTTGCCCGTGGCTCCTGCGAGAACCCATGAGGCGGTTCCCATCGACCCGGGAATCAGCACGGGTTGGCCGACTCCCCGCAGATCGGCGGGTAGCTCGGGATGGCCGGGTCCGAAAGCGCGGGTAGCTCCCTTGCGGTGGACACACAGGGGGGTTGATCGCCCGGCCACCTCGTGCTCCTCGACCTTGGCGAGGTTGTGGGCGACATCGAAGACGAGCCGCATCCCGGTCCTGTCGATCGAAGTGCCAAACGCCGCGGCGAATGAGCGTCGGGCTTCGTGAGCCAGGACGTGCCGATTCGCCCAGGCGAAGTTGGCGGCCGCGGCCATGGCGCCGAGGTACTGTTCGCCTTCGGCGGACTGCACCGGCACGCAGGCCAACTGGCGGTCGGGGATGGAGATGCCGTGCCGTGCCATGGCCGGGCCCATCAGCTTGAGCTGGTCGGTGCAGGTCTGGTGCCCCAGGCCGCGTGATCCGCAGTGAATCATCACGACGACCATCCCGGCCTCCAATCCGAATGCACGGGCCGCGGCCTCGTCGTGGATCCGGTCGACCACTTGCACCTCGAGGAAGTGGTTGCCGCCGCCGAGCGAGCCGAGTTGCCCTCCACCCCTCGTTCGAGCGCGCTCACTGATCTGCGAGGGGTCGGCTCCAGCCGACGTGCCACGTTCCTCGCAGCGGTTCAGGTCGCCATCGTCGCCGAAGCCCGCGGCGAGAACTGCAGCGGCACCGTCTCGCAACACGGCCTCGAGTAGCCCGCCGGAAGCGATCGATCCCTTGCCGATACCGCGCGGAATGTGGGCATCGAGCTCGCCCATGATGAGGTCGCGCTTGGCCCGGAAATCGGCGGCGGTGAAGGCCGAGGCAAGCAGGCGCACGCCGCAGCAGATGTCGAAGCCGACGCCACCAGGGGACACCACCCCGCCTGCACCCACGTCGGTGGCGGCGACTCCGCCGATCGGAAACCCATAGCCCCAGTGGATATCAGGCATTGCCATCGAGGCGTCCACGATCCCGGGGAGGTGCGCCACGTTACCGACCTGTTTGGTGGCCTGGTCCTCCTTGGCTTTCACCAGCAGGGCGTCGCTGGCGAAGATCCGTCCGGGGACTCGCATTCCGTCCTCGCGGGGGATCTCCCAAACAGTGCCGGAGATCTGTCGCAGCTTCATATCCGCACCGTACGCCGATCGGCTCACCTCGGCCAGGGGAAGACGGTAGTTCTGGGCGAGGCCCAGGAGCCGAGCGACGCACCCATGCGAAACGCTGCCGGCACCGGCGCGGGTGAGCCCGTTCTACGGTGAGGACGATTCGCCGGGACGATTTTCCGAGGCGGTCTGGGCGGCGGCTTCGACCTTGGCGACATACGCCGGCCAGTCGATCTCGCCGTCGCCGGGGATACTCGGGTCGCCGGCGAACCGGCCTGCGCTGCCGTCGATCATCTCCCGAACGATGTCGAGGTGCCCGGCGTGCCGTGCGGTCTCCACGGTCATGTGGAGCAAGACGGTGCGCAACGTCGGGTGGCGTCGGTCCGGGGGCCACCACGGCACCGTGCCGGTGTCGTTCAGCGCGGTGGATTCAAACGTCTCTGTGGCGTGGACCCACGATCGCCGGTAGAAGTCCAGGATCCACTCGGCGGTCTCGTCGGGAGTGGCGAACATGTCGTCGTTGATCTCGGCATCCTCGGCGAACCACGGCATCGGCTCGGGCCACGGTCGACCGAACGTGTTGCCGAAATACCCGGCCTGAACGCTGGCCAGATGTTTGACGACACCAAGCAGATTCGTGCCGGTTGGCGTCAGGGGCCTGCGCAGGTCGTACTCGTCAAGCCCGTCGAGTTTGGCCAGCACCGCCTCGTTCAGACGCTCCAACGACGTGATCAATTCGTTCTTTGGGTCAACCATCGAGACAAAGGTAGACGAGCCATGCGCCGCGGCGCGGGATCGGCTCGATCGAGGTTGCCGCGGCGCGGTCCGCCGTCAGGTGTCGAAATAGACTCTTGCCTTCCAGCGATCGGGCTCGACTTCGACGACCAAGAGGTCGTGGTAGGTGACCGCCTTCACCGGGGGCCCGCGCAACTCCACTCCGGCGGTGGGGGCTGCCGCTGCCACGAGGCGCAGCTCGGTGTCCCCCGAGCGGGCGACGGTGACGTTGGTGAAGAGAAGGTCGTCGGCCTCAGCAAGGTAGAGGAGTTCGGAGAGGGCATCGACGATGACCTCCTCGAGTTCGTCGATCAGGCTCACCGCGGCGACGATCTCGCTGCTGGGGGTCACGTTGGCGAGGTCGTACATCAGGTCGAACATGCCGACGGCCGTGGCGGCCACCACGGCTTCGAACGTAGCGGCGCTTGCCTCGATGCCGGTGTCGGCCGTATGTGATAGCACTCGGTACTCGCCGTCCATCTGGTGATTATGCCCGCCAGATTGCGCGAGACCGAGCTCGGGGTTTGAAGTAGCGTACGGGCATGAGCATTTGGTCCGTGCCCTACTTCATGGGTGACCCGATGTCGGGCTTCACCGTCCCGAAACCAAACACCGTGGTGAGCCCTGACTTGCCGGACGGCAACCCCCAGGAGCGCATGGCCGTGCTCTACCGGGAACTGGCCGACCGGGTGGCTGGTGATGTCTTCCCGGTCGTGTACGCAGGTGACTGCGTCTCGGTCATCGGTGTGCTCGCCGGGTTGCAGCGGCGCGATGTGGCGCCGCTGCTCATCTGGCTCGACGCCCACGGCGACTTCAATACCTGGGAGACCACCCCGTCGGGGTTCCTGGGTGGAATGCCGCTGGCGATGCTGACCGGGCGTGGGGAGCAGACGATCGTTGAGGGTGCCGGCCTCCGGCCGCTGCCCGATGAAGAAGTCATCCTGGTCGACGCCCGCGCCCTCGATCCCGGCGAAGACGAGGCGGTGGCGGCATCAGGGATGGTTGTCGAAACGGTCGATCAGTTGGCCCACTCGCTGCCGCCCGATGCGCCGCTGTACGTCCACATCGATGTCGACGTGGTCAGGCCGGAGGACCTGCCGGCGGTGAACTATCCAGAACCAGATGGTCCGACGCTGGCCGAGGTGCGAGCGGCGATGATCCACCTAGCGACCACGGATCGGCTTGTCGCCGTTTCAATCTCCGGCTGGAACCCGGAGCTTCCCCGGGCGGAGATTGCTGCCGAAGCCACCTACCAGTTGGTTGCCCCGTTCCTCGCTGAGCTGCCGGATTGAGCTAGCGCGCTGAGCTGTCCATCACCTTGGCCAAGGCGCGGATGATGCGACGGGCCCGGGCGGCCGGATCTGCGGTCTCGGCGATCCAGATCAGCATCTCCTTACGCAGATGCGGGTCGGCCTTTTCCCAGTAGCGATTGCCGTCGTACAACGCGTGGATGACGGCGGCGACGTCATCCGGCATGGGGGGTTCGCGATCTGAGGGGTCGGCCTCCATCACGATCTCGACCTCGTCATCGACGGCGAGCCCCGCCTCGGCCCGCACCGCTGAGCCGAGGAAGAGGTAGTGGCCGCCGCGAGGAACCGGAACCAGCGTCGTGCGGAACGAGCGCCCGTTGGCGGTCCCGACGACCGGCGCATATCCGCGGCCGACGAAGGCCGCGCTGATCCCAGGAGGCACCACGACTCCGCGGTTGGTCCCGATCTCGACCAACCGCCCACTGAACCGCTGTGCCTCAGCCATCACTCAGTCATCGTACGAGGGTTTTGGCGGACATCGGCGCAACATGCTGCGCTGGTGTACGCCAAAACCCCCTGTGGTACGCTCGTCGTGCCGCCAACGCCTTGCGGGAGAGCCGGTTTTGTATCGGCGCCGAAGGAGCAACCGCCCCGGGAAACTCTCAGGCACCCGTACCGCAAGGAAGAGGCACCTCTGGAGAGCAGGCCGTGGCCTCACCGAAGGGGAAAGCTGGCTTCGGCCGGTGAATCTCTCAGGTTCGAAGACAGAGCGGGGCGCAGCACTGCTGCGCACGTGACGCTTGCGACGAGGAGCCGCCAGAGATGACCAGCCCGCTCGACGAGCTATTGCCGGCCACCGACTTCATCCACCGCCACATCGGTCCGTCCGATGCCGACATTGCCGGCATGCTCGACGTGGTCGGCGTCGGCTCACTCACCGAACTGATCGACCGGGCTGTGCCGGACACCATCCGGACCGAGACCGGTCTCGGGCTGGGTGATCCGCTCACCGAGCATGAGGTTCTCGAGCAGATGCGGCGACTGGCTGCCGAGAACCAGGTGTACACGTCGCTGATCGGCCAGGGCTACTACGGCACCTACCTGCCGCCCGTCATCCAGCGCAACCTGCTCGAGAACCCGGGGTGGTACACCGCCTACACGCCATACCAACCGGAGATCTCGCAGGGCCGGCTCGAGGCAATTTTGAACTTCCAGACGATGGTCTCCGACCTCACCGGCATGGACCTCGCCAACTCCTCTCTCCTCGACGAAGGCACGGCTGCGGCTGAGGCCATGGCGATGTGCCGGCGCCTCTCGTCCAGCGAGTCGAGCACGTTCTTCGTCGATGCCGATTGTTTTCCCCAGACGATTGAGGTCGTTCTCACCAGGGCCGAACCGCTCGGCATCAAGGTCGTGGTCGGTGACCCGGACCGGGATCTGGTGGGGCTGGAACCGTATGCGGTTCTCCTCCAATACCCCGGGAGCAGCGGCCGGGTGCGCGACGACCGGGCGTTGATCGCCGGGCTTCGAGAAGAGGGGGTGATGGTTGTCGTCGCCGCCGACCTTCTGGCGCTCACCGTGCTCACTCCGCCGGGGGAGATGGGCGCCGACATCGTCGTCGGTTCGGCGCAGCGGTTTGGGGTGCCGATGCTGTTCGGTGGACCGCACGCCGGGTACATGGCAACCCGTGAGGCCAACAAGCGGACGTTGCCGGGGCGGCTCGTCGGTGTCTCGCACGACACCGAGGGGCGCATGGCGCTGCGGTTGGCTCTCCAGACCCGCGAGCAGCACATCCGCCGCGAGAAAGCCACATCCAACATCTGTACCGCGCAGGTCCTTCTGGCGATCATCGCCGGCATGTACGGCGTGTGGCACGGCCCCGAAGGTGTGCGCTCGATCGCCTCGCGGGTCCACCAGCAGACTTCGGTGCTGGCTGCCGGTCTGCGCGCCGGCGGCATCGAACTCGTCAACGACACGTGGTTCGACACCCTCACGCTACGGGTTCCCGAGCGGGCCGAAGAGGTCGTCGCCGCCGCCGAAGACCGGCGCATCAACCTGCGGTTCGTTGACAACGACACCGTTGCCCTGTCGCTCGATCAGACGACCACGGCCGCCACCCTCGACGCGGTCCTGGAGTCATGTTTCGTCGATGTTCGTGTGGCCGACATCGCCGCCGGCGGGGCTGAGGGCTTGCCGGCCGTGCTGCGGCGCACCTCTGATTTCATGACCCATCCGGTGTTCCACAGCTATCGCAGCGAGACCGAGATGTTGCGCTACTTGCGCCGGCTGCAGGACAAGGACATCGCCCTCGACCGTTCGATGATTCCGCTTGGGTCCTGCACGATGAAGCTCAACGCCACGACAGAGATGCTCCCCATCACTTGGCCGGAATTCAGCGACATCCATCCGTTCGCTCCGCTGGATCAGGCGGTCGGCTACCTCGAACTTTTTGCCGACCTGGAACGCTGGCTCGCCGACATCACCGGCTACGACGCGGTGTCGCTCCAACCCAACTCCGGCGCTCAAGGCGAGTTTGCCGGGCTACTCGCCATCCGCGGCTACCACGCCAGCAGGGGAGAGGCGTATCGCAGTATCTGCCTCATCCCAGCCTCTGCCCACGGCACCAACCCGGCGTCGGCGTCGATGGCCGGTCTAGACGTGGTGGTCGTCGCCACCGACGAGCGTGGCAACATCGACGTCGCCGACCTACGCGCCAAGGCCGATGCCCACTCGGCAAACCTGGCCGCCCTCATGGTCACCTACCCGTCGACCCACGGCGTCTTCGAGGCCACGATCACCGAGGTGTGCGACATCGTCCACGAGCACGGTGGGCAGGTGTATCTCGACGGCGCCAACCTCAACGCCTTGGTCGGTGTGGCCAAGCCGGGGGAGTTCGGTAGCGACGTCTCGCATCTCAATCTGCACAAGACCTTCACCATTCCGCATGGGGGTGGAGGTCCCGGCGTCGGGCCGATCGGGGTGCTCGCTCACCTCGAGCCCTTCCTTCCGGGGCATCCCTTGGTTCACGACCAGCCGGGGCCGCGAGATGGGGTCGGCGCGGTGGCATCGGCCCCGTGGGGGTCCGCCGGCATCCTCCCGATCCCGTGGTCCTACATCAAGCTGATGGGCGAGCGCGGCTTGCGGCGGGCAACCGAGGTGGCGATCTTGTCCGCCAACTACATCGCGGCCCGGCTCCGCGGTCACTACGAAGTGCTGTATGCGGGTGAGGACGGCATGGTCGCCCACGAGTGCATCATCGATGTGCGGCCGTTCAAGACCGACCACGGGGTCACTGTCGACGACTTTGCCAAGCGCCTCATCGACTACGGGTTCCACGCTCCGACGATGTCATTCCCGGTCGCCGGGACGTTGATGATCGAGCCGACCGAGTCCGAGCCGAAGGCCGAACTCGACCGTTTCTGCGATGCGATGATCGCGATCAAGACCGAGGTCGACCAGATCGCGTCCGGCGAGATCGCCCTCGAAGACAGCCCGCTGCACCACGCTCCCCACCCCGCAGAGGATGTGGTCGCCGACGATTGGCCCCACTCGTATGGCCGAGAAGTGGCGGCCTACCCCGTGGAATCGCTGCGACGCGACAAGTACTGGGTGCCGGTCAGCCGGATCGACGCCCGCTACGGCGACCG
>CAYXMJ010000031.1:17305-22072 GCA_964465915.1 uncultured Acidimicrobiaceae bacterium | reverse complement strand
GAGGAGTCCGGGGAGCCGGGATCTGGGAACATCGTCACCGAGAACCGAGAGGTCGCCGGGTTCGACCAGATCGTCTTCCAGAGCGAGGGCGAGGTCACCGTCGCGGTCGGCGCGACCGAGTCCCTCATGGTCGAAGTCGACGACAACCTCCAGCAGTATGTCGAGACATCGGTTTCGAGCGGAACCTTGACGATCGTCTCGACCACGGACATTGCCCCGACCGAGTCGCCGATCTTCACGATCGGCGCCGCCACGCTGGCGGGCATCGACCATGCCGGCGTAGGGTCGATCTCGGTGGATACCGTTGCGGGAGATCGGTTCTCGGTATCGGCCACCGGCGTCGGAGGTGTGGACGTGGCATCGCTCGAGGTCGGTGAGCTGGTTGTGCGTCTCGATGGGGTCAGCACGATCACGCTGGCCGGCACGGCCGATCGCCAGGACGTCGTCGTTGACGGTGTCGGCTCCTACGAGGGTTCCGACCTTGCGTCCCGCAGCGCCGTGGTCGTAGCGCGCGGTGGTGCCGGCGCCGTGGTCTGGGTGAGCGACGAGCTCGATGCCGTTGCGGAGAACACGGGTGTTGTCTCTTACTACGGCTCACCGGTGGTGACCGAGGAGACCTCAGGTCAGGGATCGATTACCGGTCTGGGATCGAGATAGCCGGGTCAGCGTTCTGCTTGCAGCCAGTCGAACTCGTACGGTGCCAGCGTGGCGACTCCTCGTTCGATGCTGCGATTGCCGCGGACACTGGTGAAGCCGGCTGCGTTCGGTATGTCGAGGCCGGTTTCGATGCGTTGGTCGCTCATGTTGGCGATCACCAGCACTTGTTCGTTCGGCGACGTCCGGAGGAACGCAAACGCCGCCGGGGCCTGAGCAGCGACTGCTTCGAACGTTCCGGTGCCAAACACCGGATGATTGCGGCGAAGGGTCAGCAGATCGTGCGTCCAGCGCAGCAGTGATTCGGCGTCCCCCCGTTGGGCCGCAACGTTCACCTCGGCCGGCGTGTAGCCGGGGGCCATGACCACTGGGAGGTAGAACTCATCCGGTGAGACAGTCGAGAACCCAACGTTCGGCGACCCATCCCACTGCATCGGGGTACGGACTCCATCACGATCCTCGAGGCGGTAATCGTCCCCCATGCCGATCTCGTCGCCGTAGTAGAAGATCGGGCTGCCCGGCAGCGAAAGCAGCAGCCCGTTGAGCAGTTCGATCCGGCGCCGGTCTCCGTCGAGCAGGGGCGCGAGGCGGCGACGAATGCCAAGGTTCTTCTTCATGGCCGGGTCCGGGGCGTACTGCTCGTACATGTACTCTCGTTCCTCAGGGGTCACCATCTCCAGCGTCAACTCGTCGTGGTTGCGCAGGAAGATGCCCCACTGCGAACCCGGCGGGATCGGCGGCGTCCGCTCCAGGATGTCTACGAGCGAGCTTGCTTCCTGACGTTTCAGCGACATGAACAGCCGCGGCATGACGGGGAAGTGGAACGCCATGTGACACTCGTCGTCATCGCCGAAGTACTCGACGACGTCGTCAGGCCACTGGTTGGCCTCGGCGAGGAGAATCTTGCCGGGAAACTCGCGGTCGACCATGGCGCGCAGTCGCTTCAGGTAGGCATGGGTCTCCGGAAGGTTCTCGCCGTTTGTCCCGTCTCGCTCGAACAGATAGGGCACGGCATCGAGGCGCAGGCCGTCGAATCCGGCATCGAGCCAGAAACGCACAATGTCCTCGACCTCATCGCCGACGTCGGGGTTGTCGAAGTTGAGATCGGGTTGGTGGTCGAAGAACCGATGCCAGTAGTAGGCGCCGGCCACCGGGTCCCAGCTCCAGTTCGATTCCTGGGTGTCGGTGAAGATGACCCGCGCCTCGCTCCACTGTGAAGGGTCGTCGCTCCACACGTAGCGATCGCGGGTGGGTGAGTCCGGCCGGCGTGCCTCCTGGAACCAGGGGTGCTGGTCGGAGGTGTGATTCACGATCATGTCGGCGATCACCCGTAGGCCTCGGTCGTGGGCGGCCGAAAGGAGGCTGCGCACGTCGTCGACGGTCCCGTAGGTCGGCAGCACCGAACGGAAGTCCGAGATGTCGTAGCCACCGTCGCGCATTGGCGACTCGTAGAAGGGGAGGATCCACAGGCAGTCGACTCCCAGCCATTGCAGGTAGTCGAGCTTGGATTCGAGGCCGGCGAAGTCGCCGGTCCCGTCGCCGTCTGCGTCGCAGAAGGCGTAGACGGGAACCTCGTAGAAGACGGCGGTCTTGTACCAGGGGGCGGTAGACACCTCGCTCAGACCGCCTCGAGAGCGTGGGCAACATCGAGGATGATGTCTTCGGCGTTTTCGACGCCGACGGAGATGCGGGCGAGTCCATCGGTCACGCCTACGGCATTGCACACGTCGCGGGGGACCCCGGCGTGGGTCATCGATGCCGGGTGCTCCGCCAAGGACTCCGTTCCGCCGAGGCTCACGGCCAAGTGGATCAACTCGAGGGCGTTGAGGAAGCGGAAGGCTCCTGCCTCACCGCCCTCGACCTCGAACGAGATCATGGCGCCCGGCGACAGACACTGCCGCTTGAACAGGTCGTATTGCGGGTCACCCGCCTCGAGTAGTCCGAGGTAGTTGATGTTGCGGACCTTGGGGTGTTCGACGAGGAAGTCCGCCACTCGCCCGGCGTTCTCGGCTTGGCGAGTCATCCGCAGTTCGAGCGTCTCCAAGCTGCGGGTTACCAGCCATGCCGTCCAAGCATCCATCATCGTCCCAAGGAAGGTTCGCATGGCCAACACCGGACCCATGTCTTCGGCCGACCCGATGCAGGCTCCGGCAATCAGGTCGCTGTGACCGCCGATGAACTTCGTCGCCGAATAGATGACATAGTCGGCGCCGTGCTGGAGCGGGTGCTGGAACAGCGGGCCGAGGAAGGTGTTGTCGACGGCGAGGTACACCTTGCGTTCCTCGGTGGAGAAGCGGCGGGCCAGTTCGGCGCAGCGCGAGATGTCGATCAGGCAGTTGGTCGGGTTGCCGGGAGTTTCGACCAAGATCATCTTGACGCGGTCCTCGGCGCCGTGTTCGCGCACCATGGTTTCGACCTCGTGTAGTGAGGTCGTCGACGTGAAGGCCAGCGACTCGATGCCCATCGCCGGAAGGATCTCGCGCACCAAGTGGTCGGTGCCGCCGTAGACAGGATCGCTGTGCACGATGACGTCGCCCGGCCGCAGGTGGGTGAGCAGGGTGGTGGCGATGGCGGCCATGCCGGACACAAACGCGCCGGCGACCTCGCCGCCGTCCCATATGGCGAGCCGGTCCTCGAGGATCTCGAGACTCGGGTTGTTGAGGCGGCTGTAGATCATGCCGAGGTGTTCGCCCGGTTCCGGTTCACGGACGCCGTGGGCCAACTCGAAGAACGCCTTGCCCTCTTCGGCCGTCTCGAACACAAAGGTGGATGTCTGGAAGATGGGCGCCTTCAGCGAACCCTCCGACCACTCGGGGCGATATCCGTAGCCCATCATCAGGCTCTCGGGCTGCAGTTGCCGACCGCCAATCGAGTCCTTCCACTTGCGATCCGGCACGCCGGCTCCTTCCGCGTTGATCCTGCGTCCAATCTACTGAGGCGGGGAGCAGTGGCGCAGGACCAGAAGGCCCAGAGTCGTGTGACGTCAGGAGGCAGCTTTGGCGGTGGTAGTTCGGGCTTTGGGCTCGACCGCACCGCGAGCATTGAGGATGAGCAACCCACCGAGGACGATGACCACTCCGAGCCACTGCACCCACGACAGGGCCTCGTCGAAGAGCAGGTAGGCCCAGACGATGGCGAGCATCGGCTGAAGCAGGATCAACGCCGAGGTCTCGAGGGCGGGCAGGCGAGGCAACGCGTAGGTGATGAGGAGCCATCCGAGGACTTGGGTGACCAGCGCCATGGCGAGGATCCAGCCGTGCGCCGGCCAGGTGATGTCGAACGAGAAGTCGAGACCGATGAGCAGCCCGATGCCGAGACCGGTCACCGCGGCGCCGGCGGTTGAGTCCAACAACGGTCCGACCGCAGGCGCCAGATAGCCGCGGTTCGAGGCGCCGAGCGTGAAGATGAACATGGCGTAGAAGACGCCGGCGAGGAGTCCGAACGCGATCCCGGCCCAAGGGTTGTCCCCGTAGGCGTCGGATCCTCCGAGGCCCGACAACAAGAGGACACCAACCAGGATCACTGGGATCAGGACGAGCGCGGTTCGAGTGGGGCGTTCGCGGTAGATGAGCCATCCGGCGACGGCCACGAAGATCACCTGGGTGTTGACCAGAACAGTTCCCAACCCGGCCCCGATTTCTCCGATGGCGACATGCCAGGCGGTCAGATCGGCTGCGAGGAAGATGCCCGACAGCGCAGCAATGGCACGGGCTTTCCACGGTCGGCTGTCACGGCGAAACACAAAGGCATAGAGCACCAGCAGCACCGGGATGGCGTAGACCATCCGGAAGAAGGTGATCGCCGTCGGCGAGTTGTCCGCGGCCCGCACCACGATCGCCGTCGTCGAGATCGCGACAATTCCGCCGAGCGCGACAACACGAGTGGGAGGGGGGTGCATCGCATCGATGTTAGGTGTGCGCTGGACCGATTCCGGGCCCACGCCGGCGTGTTGGGTATTAGCCTCCTCCGTGCGCCAACCGCAGAGCAACGGTGGAATCAACAACCGCCTCGACGCTCTGCGGCTTGTGGCCCCAGTAGCTCAGGGGATAGAGCAACTGCCTCCTAAGCAGTAGGCCGCAGGTTCGAATCCTGCCTGGGGCGCCCGATCGGTAT
>CAYXMJ010000031.1:0-17205 GCA_964465915.1 uncultured Acidimicrobiaceae bacterium | reverse complement strand
CCTCCTAAGCAGTAGGCCGCAGGTTCGAATCCTGCCTGGGGCGCCCGATCGGTATAGCGTTGCCACATCATGCTGCGAACCGAACGGCTGATCCTGCGGCCTTGGAGTGCCGAGGATCGTACTCCCTTTGCCGTCATGAACGCCGACCCCATGGTCATGGAGCACTTCCCTCACCCGCTGACCCGGGCCGAGTCGGATGCCTTTGCCGGCCGGATCGAGGCGCTCTTGCTGAGGGGTGGCTACGGACTGTGGGCCGTCGAGGTCGATGGCGGCGCCCCATTCATCGGGTATGTCGGTCTGGCACCCCCGTCTTTCGAAGCCCAGTTCACTCCGGCCGTTGAGGTGGGGTGGCGCCTCGATCGGCGCTACTGGGGTAACGGCTATGCCACCGAAGCGGCCCGAGAGAGCCTGCGGTACGCCTTCGAGCAGGCGGGACTCAACGAGGTGGTGTCGTTCACGGTGCCCCAGAACCAACGGTCGCGGCTCGTCATGGAGCGAATCGGAATGACCCACGACGAGGCCGACGACTTCGACCATCCCCGCTTTCTCGAGGATGGCCGCATGCGACGCCATGTGCTCTACCGGATCGGGCGCAAGCAGTGGCTTGCCTCGCACCCGGAATCCGGCTGAGCGTGCCGGCTTACCGCGCCGAGGCGATGAAGACCCTCAGGTCGGCGGCGAGGGCGGCCAGCGAAGGCTGGTCGACGTACATCATGTGTCCCGCCTCGTAATACGCCATCGTCAGGTTGGGCCGGATCTCGGGGTCGAGCCCCATGTGACTCACGGTGTACTCCGTGGCGAAGTGGGGTGTGGCGAGGTCGAGGTAACCGTTGCCGACGAAGACCTTCATGAACGGGTTGCGGGACATCACTTCGCGTAGCGTCTCCGAGACGTCGACGTAGGCGTTCTTGAAGTCCTCGTAGTCCCAGTTCTGCCAGACCTTCTCGTTGATCACCTCGTAGGGCAACTCACTGTCGTAGTCGAGTTCACGGCGGACGTAATCATTGAGGGCCGACGTGTACGTCCCCATCACCGCGTCGATGCTTGGGTCGGCTTCGAAGGCGTCGCCGTCGGTGAACCGATCGACGCCCTTGAACCGGGCGTCGATCCGTCCAATGGTGCGAGCCTCGTCGCGCAGGAGCTCCTTGCAGAACCGCAGAATCTCGATGCGAAGGTTGTACCGCGTGATGTAGTCGACCGACAGACCGGTGTAGGCCGCAAGGCGGTCGGCTGTCGCCGCAAAGCGCTCCGGGCTGAGGTCGGTGCCCTCCTGGAGGGCGAGGGTGTACTCGGTCGCCGCAAACTGTTCGACCTCGGCGACGAAGTCGGCGAGCGAGAGCGACCGGTACTGTGCGGCAACCCGATCGTGGTACCAGGCAGCCGCCGCGTAGGTGGGTAGGAAGAGCACATAGGGCAGGTCGTTACCCCGGGCGAAGGTGCCGGTGGCGCGGTCGAAGCCCACCGTCTGGAAGTTGAGCACCGACGAGATGAGCATGAGGCCGTTGAAGTACATGCCGTGGCGCCGGAACAAGTGGCCGGCCAGCCCCGCCGAACGGGTGGTGCCGTAGCTCTCGCCGGCGAGAAACTTGGGCGACCCCCAGCGGCCGTGGCGGGTGAGGTAGACGCGAATGAACTCTCCGACGGCTTCGATGTCCTTCTTGAAGTGGTGGAAGTCCTTTTCCTCATCGCCCGGGATGGCGCGACTGAATCCGGTTCCCACCGGGTCGATGAACACAAGATCGGTGGAGTCGAGGATCGAATGCTCGTTGTCGACGAGGCGTCCCGGCGGGGGGAGGGGCATGCCGTCGTTCTGGAGTTCCGCCCGGCGCGGCCCGAAGGCTCCGAGATGAAGCCACACGGACGATGATCCGGGGCCACCGTTGAAGGCGAAGGTTATTGGGCGATCGGCCGTGGAGTCCACGTTGTCTCGCGTGTAGGCGATGTAGAAGAAGGAAGCCTTCTTCTTGCCGTCCTCGTCGCGCAACAGCATCCGGCCGGTGGTGGCCGTGTACTCGACGGGTTCCCCGCCGATCACAACGGAGTGGGTGGTTTCGCTGAACTCCTCCTCGTGATGGGGAGGTGGTGGCGCCACATCGTCCGTCTTGTCGGGTGCCGCTTCCTCTTCGGTGGACTCGTCGCTCATGTATTCGCCTTTCTCGTGCTTTTGGCGGACGATGCCGCAGCATGCTGCGCATATGTCCGCCAAAACGCCGAGATGCACCCTACACGGGGCGGTGAGGGATCGTGAGGGTGCGTACTTTTGCAAGCGCGATGTCTGCTTTCTCCACGCGGGATGCGTCACGAGGGATGCCGACGATGTGTCGAATCCGCAGTGTTTCAGATCTTAGGCAATTCTTAGAGTAGAACGGGAACCTGCTTGCGGAGCGCGAGCGTCTGACCCGCATAACCGCTCG
The DNA here is from genome assembly GCA_964465915.1 of uncultured Acidimicrobiaceae bacterium. Classification (GTDB taxonomy): domain Bacteria; phylum Actinomycetota; class Acidimicrobiia; order Spongiisociales; family UBA5794; genus CAVPHV01. Next base: position 14,791 of record CAYXMJ010000031.1, on the reverse strand, counting down.
GCGGTGGCATCTCGCCCCTAAGGGAGCCGCACGCCGAGGGTCCCCCATAGCGGCCGATCTCCTTCCACGCGGCCGCAAAGCTCGGCGCCACCTCGTGCTCGTCCCCCCATGGCACGAGGTGGCGCCGTCTCAATTCCCGGGCCCGTTCGGGCTTAGGTGCGGCCCCCCGAGCTGCCGATACAAACGGGAGTAAACCCGAAGGGGACCCTGGGCGAGTGACCGGGTAGACGTGACTGCTCAACCGCATTCCGCAGCAGCTCCGGAGCCATCGGCGCCTCGCGCCGAGCTGAAGGCCGCGCCTGCGCCGGTGCGAGCAGTAGTGACGTTCGAGTCGTTCTACAGGCAGGAGCTGCGGGCCGTGATCGGTTTGGCGTATGCCCTCTCCGGGAGTCGCACTGTGGCGGAGGATCTCGCCCAGGATGCCTTTCTCGCCGCACACAAGAACTGGGACAAAGTCGGCCGCTACGACAAGCCCGGGGCATGGGTGCGCCGGGTGGTGGCCAACATGTCGGTTTCCCAGTTTCGGCGCAAGGTCCGGGAGGCGAAGGCGCTGGCACGGATGCGGTCGGACGAAGCAGTCCTTCCGGCGCTGCCGGCTGAGGACGAGGAGTTCTGGAAGGCAGTCCGGGCGCTACCGAAGCGCCAGGCGCAAGCGATCGCCCTGCACTACTTGGAGGATCGCTCGGTTGTCGACATCGCCGAGATCCTGGAGTGCGCTGAAGGCACCGTGAAGGTGCACCTGTTCAAGGGCCGTCGCTCCCTGGCGAGGCGTCTTGGACTCGAGATTGGGGAGGCGTCATGACGACCCTTGATGCACGAGCCCGCCGCGCTTCGCAAGCCATCAACCGTTCCGTCGACGCCGGAGCACCCTTTGCTCCCTTCGATGCGTTGGCGCGCCGTCACCTCTGGGGCCAGATCGGCAACGCCGTTGCCGTTGGAGCGCTCATCGTTGCCTTCCTGTTCGTCGGTGCGCTCTTCCGTGGGCCCGATCCCGAGTCCGAGGTCACGGACGTCGATCCGCCGGAACCTGTGGTTGAAGAAGTTGTACCCGTCGTACCCGAGCCGACGGACCCGGCGCCGGTCGATCGGGGCGATTCGACGCCGGCGACAACGTTGCCCCCAAGCGGCAACCCGGTCGTGCCGCCGGTGGTCGGGGACCCTGGTGACGTTGGTGCGCCGCCGACCACGATCGAAGAGGACACGACGCCGCCCGACCTCGCCATCACGTCGCCCCGCGACGGCGACCGCGTCGAGGAGAAGATGGTCCGTTTCACCGGGACCACCGAACCCGGAGCAACGGTGACCGCCGGGCGATACGCGGCAGACGTTGACCCCGCCGGCAACTGGTCGATCGTGCTCGTGCTCTCCCCAGGAGCAAACGGTGCTGGGTTCACCGCAACGGACGCTGCCGGCAATGCTGCCCGAGCGCGGATCACGGTGCACTACGACGTTCCGCCGCCGCCGCCGCCGCCCCCTCCGCCCGAGGATGATGGGGGCGACAAGGAGCCGAAGCCTCCGAAGGTGGAGTTCACGGCTCACGCCAAGTACGGCTCGTGCGATTCGAGTCCGCCATTCGACATCTACTGGGGTACGGCGAAGCCGGGTTCGACGGTCTCGATCACTTCCGAGTACGGCTCCGGGTCGGTCAGGGTCAACGACAACGGAGATTGGGAGGTCAAGGTCCACTTCCCGGAGGCGCCCAAGGGCAAGGTGTTCGTGGTCAAGGTCAAGGACGAATTGGGTCACAAGAGGACCTTCGACTTCGTCAGCTACGCCAAACCCTGAGACAAACCCGTTCCGGCGTGGCTGGCGTACCAGAAACCGCACCGGTACCACGCAAGAACAGGGATCGCTCTGCGGAATCAGGTGGCGTAGGCTGCCTTGATCGCAGCGGACATGTAGGTGTTCAGCCCTTCACCGGACTTGTTGATGTTGTCCGCAAAACGTTGGTCGGCGACATACATCTGACCCAGACCCGCATGGATCTCGGGCGAGCACTCGTAGAACCATCGTGAGACGTGCTCGCGGTGGGTCTCCACCATGGCAGCCGCCTCGGGCGATTCGGGTGCGATCCCTTGTTGTTGGAGGGCATGGAACCCGGCGTAGACACCGGCCGCTTCTGCCTGGATCGCTTCCCAATCCTGCTTCGAGTAGCCAGACGTGCGCAGTGCCGACTGGGCGTACTCATCGGATCCGCCCCAACGCTGCTTGGCCTCCTCCTCGTGCTCGGCGGGATCGAAGTCCCCGAACACGGAGAGCTTCTCTTCCGGTGTCATTGTCGATTCCTTTCCTTCTTGTGCGATCGCGGTGTCGAGGCTCCGGGCGATCGCTTTTAGCTTGGCGATTCGCTCGTCGATCCGTCGGCGTGCGGTGCGCAGGACGTCCCGGGTCGCGTCTGGACTGTCGACGGCGGCCGCGATCTCACCGAGGCCGAGGCCGAGTTCCCGATAGGTCAGGATCGCTTGCAGCCGGTCGATGTCATCGTTGGTGTAGATCCGGTATCCGGATTCCGATCGTGTCGACGGCACCAACAGCCCGATCTCGTCGTAGTGGTGCAATGTGCGCACCGTTACCCCCGACACCTCAGCGAGTTCGCCCACGGTCATGGTCGTCATGCGCCCACCGTACACGTGAGGGTCAAGGACGTATTGGCCACAATCCCGGTGATTCCGCCGCCCGACTCTTCACCTTTCTAGGGGAGGCGGGGCGGTTCCTGGGAGAGGTATCCTTTGATCACGATGGCGCCAGATCCAAACCAGACTTCCAGGGTGATCGACCTCGAAGCACTTCGAGGTGAAGGCATCTCGACGGCTCCCAACGCTGCGGTTGCCGTCCTCGACACGTCTGAGGTTCGCTGGTTCGCGGTTGGGTCACCCGCCGTCGAGGTCGTGGATTGGTTCACGGGCTGGGGCCGCCACGGAACACTGGAGGAGCGATGTGACGTCTATCAGTCGCACCACCTCCAGGACATCGGGGTGAAACGTCGCTCCCGCGACGCCCTCGAGGTGAAGGTCCGTCGTGCCATCGGCGAGAGCTTGGTACTTCAGCCCGGCCTCGCCGCCCCATTCGAAGAGTGGCGGAAGTGGAGCCCGGACGACACTGACCCTATGTCCCCTTCGCCGGACATCCCGTGGATCGACATCCACAAGGTCATCCTGACCCGCACCTTCATGCTCGACGGCGGTGAGGTGGTTGGTCCTGCTCCCCACATCGACGACACGCTGTCCGGGTGCGATGTCGAGATCGTCGAAGTGACCGTCGAGCGCACCCGAAGCTGGAGCCTTGCGTTCGAGGCCTTTGGGCCCAAGTCGGATCGGCGCCGAGCCGTGACATTCTCTTGGGATGCTCTCGTTGCCGATTCCGGCCCGTTCGAGAATCTTGGGTCGTACTTCGACCAGCCCGCCGGCTACCCGGAGTGGCTGGTGGTGATCGCATCCGAGATGGGAGCGGCCCCTGAGCAGTCGACCGATCAGCTCACCGGATAGGGTCGAGCGCCGGTCGCATCGTTGGGCTGTGTATTGTCGCGTTCACGGCCGCTGCGTATCACTACTGCGGGCGACCGATCACCCACATCAGGGAAGGACGCTCATGACAAGGCATCGTCAAGGGCCCAACCAATGACCGAAGACACGACGTCGGCAACCAACCCGAGTTCTCGCAGTCGTCGCAAGCGGCGGATCAACTGGCGCGTCGTAGTCGTCCGGTTCTTTGTCGACATCGTGCTGATCGCGCTGGTGCTGGGTTTGATGCCTGGTATCAGGACTGAGTTCGAGCTGTCGTTCCTGGCGATTGCGATCATGGCCGTCATCTACGGGCTGCTCAATGCGTTTGTGCGGCCGGCTTTCGACCTGCTGCTTTCGCCGTTCCTGGTGCAGACCTACGGGTTGGTGGTAGTCATCGTCGATGTCGCGATCTTCGGGCTTCTGCTGCTGTTCACCGGGGGTATCGAGGTGAAGAGCATCTTGACCGTGATCATCGGAGGCCTTCTGCTTGGCGTGTTGCAGATGGTTGCGGCCGGCTTCTTTGGCCTCACCCCACCAGTCGTTTCCGATGGGGTACGTCGCCAACCCACCGAGCTGGGAATCCTGCGCTTCAGCGCCCGCGCCGAGGAACGGCTGCGGTTGCTGCGGGTTCGCCAAACGCTGCGGGACCATGGCATCGATGCGCTCTACGACGGGGACGGTCCGATTGCGCGATTCCGGCGCCGCATGCAGACTTGGCTGTGGCGGCCGGCTGCGCCGCTGGAGCGTCTCCCGCCGCCCGTCCGGTTCCGCCTGCTTCTTCAGGACCTCGGACCTACCTACGTGAAGATCGGCCAGATCATCTCAAGTCGAGCCCGAACCCTTCCGGTTGAATGGTCGGACGAGCTCGAGAAGCTGCAGAGCGACAACGTCGTGTTTCCCTACGAGCAGGCTCGGCAGCGAATCATCAACGAGTTGGGCGGAACCCCCGAGGAGCTGTACGCCGAATTCGACGAGGTGCCGCTGGCGGCCGCATCTTTGGCTCAGGTGCACAAGGCCAAGCTCCATGATGGAACCGAAGTTGCGGTCAAGATCCAACGACCCAACATCCATGCCCAGCTGCGTTCGGACGTTCGGATCCTCGTGCGGATGTCGCAGGCCTTGGAACGCCGCGCCCGGTGGGCGCGGGACATGGACTTGGCCGGAATCGTGTACGAGTTCGGTACCACCCTGCTACGGGAACTCGACTACAAGATCGAGGCGTACAACGCTCGCAAACTAACCAGCGTCCTGGAGCCGATCGAAGGGATTCGGGTCCCCGAGGTGTACTACGCCCTGTCCTCGTCGGGGGTGCTCACGCTCAAGTTCATCCACGGGGTCAAGTCGACCAACGGCGCCGCCATCGATGCTGCCGGCTTGAACCGGGAAGAACTGGCGGACCGAGTGGTGCAAGCCGCCGTCAAGATGATGATGATCGACGGGTTCTTCCACGGCGATCCCCATCCCGGCAACGTCTTTGTCGACCTCGACAACGGCGACATGGTCATGCTCGACACGGGGATGGTCGGTGAGTTGACCTTTCAGCAGCGGGTCAAGCTGGGGAGCCTGCTTCTCACCGTGCGCAACGGCGATGTCAAAGGGTTGGCACAAACCCTGAAATCGCTCTCGACCCCATACCGCGAGACCAACGACGAGCAGTACTACCAGGACTTCGCCCGCGCCCTCACCCCCTACCTCGACCCGCCGCCCGGGCAGAAGGTCGAAGTAGTCGCCAAGGTGCTGCCGCTCGGCCTCGCCATTCTCCAGGAGGCCGGCTACCGCTTCGATTCGCAGCTCACGTTGGCCATGAAGGCGATGGCGCAGGCCGAGGCGATCACGGGTGCCCTGGTCCCGGCCTGGACCGGGACCGAGTTCATGAAGCGGTCGTTTGATGCGCTGATGATCCAGGTGCCGCAGGCCATCACCTCGGATGTGGTCAAGGACGCGGTCGTCCGCGAGGCCGGGTACGTCGCGCGAGAGGCTATCGAGCAGCTCCCGATGCTTCAGAGCGGAGCCTTCAAGTGGCTGGACAACCTGAAGAAGGGCGGCGTCACGGTCGAGCTGGATACGAGCGGGCTCAACGAGCAACTCCAACAGCTGAGAGGGATCGCGATGATGATCACCCTCGGCATCTTGGTCGTCGGCATGGTGGTTGGATCGGCACTTGCCGCCGGAATCGGCGGTCTCGAGGGAAGTGCCCTCGAGCCGGTGACCGACTTGGCGGCCGTGATCTTCACCGTTTCGGCCGTCGTCGGCGGCGTCGCCGTCGTCGTGCTGGCCTGGCGGCTGTGGCGCACGAGCCGTCCCCGCAGTCGCGGCCGCCTCGACCGCATCTGACTCTCCTTCTTGCGTGGCTGGGGTACCAGAAAAGGCACCCGAACCACGCAAGAACGGATGGGGGGTCCACGCGTTGAGGGGGCGGCAATGCCGCCCCCTCAGTCGTAGTTCGTTGCAGGGCCGCTAGGCGGCTGCAGGTTCTTCCTTGCCGCTGGCGATCAATCCCCAAGCGCCGAGGATGAGGATCAAGGCCCCACCGATCAGCACTGCCCAGGCGATGGGCTGAAGCACGGTGTCCTTGATCGTGTTGTAGTTCTCGAGTTGTGAGTCAAACGTCCCGACCATGACGGTGAACCGTCCCATCGTCGGCTCCAGCTCCTGCATCGCTTTCGCCGTCTCCGGGAAGTTGGCCGCCATGAACTGCCCGAGTTCCTCCTGGCTCATGCCGAGCTGCTGGGCAAGCGCCGGAAGCATCTCGCTGCTCATCTGCTGACCCATTCCACCCACGACCACGAGCGCTTGCTCGCTACCGGTGACCAGCTCTTGGGTGTAGGCCGGCTTGAACGCCTCGTTCATGTCGTCGGCGGCACCTGCCTTGTCGACCAGATTCAAGACCACCGACGACGCAACGACCACCACGCCGAGCACGATCGCCAGGATGGCCCCAAGTCGGAAGCTGAAGAACAGAACGATGCCGATGATGACCGCCGCAATGCCGATCAGCAGGATGATCCAGGGCAGCGTTGTTGCCGGCAGGGAGCTGGTCGGAATAGCGTCGGCCTGCTCGAAGTTGTCGAGCTGACTGTTCATGAGTTCCATGACGCCGGTGAATTGCTCGGTCACCTGGGGGAGCGCGGCTACGCCGGTGGCGACGGCGGTGTAGTTCTCACCAACGAACGCGGTGAAGCTGGCGGCATCCATCCCCATTGCACCCGACAGCGTTGGGACGATGACCTCGCCGAACTCAACGCTGACGGCCTTGAGGAGCGCAACGTCGCCCTCAGCCGTTTCGATAACGTCCGCCTGCATCACCGTCGCACTGAAGTCATCGGTGAGTTCCTCGAACGCCGGAGCGACATTGAATAGATCGTTCGCAAACACGATCACGATCAGGGCTACCCCGATGATGATTACACCGGCGCCGATTATGTACTTCTGCATTAGTCCTCTCTCCTCTGGCATGCACGCGCTAGAGCCAATGGAGTCGACTCCCCCGGAAGCCTCCCTGCCCAGCTGGAACGTATTGGACCAATCGTGGCCGATTCCACCTAGGGCATTCCGGCCCCATCGTGTTGTCCGGTTGCCCGGGCTTCGAGTTCGGCCGGGACGCTCCTACAGCACCTTTCGCATCAGCGGCCGGGTCTCGCTGCGGCGGGCGATCTCCTCGAAGCCGGCGTTTTCGAACATCGAGGCGAGTCCCATCCAGGCATAGATTCCCGGCATGTCATCCGAACGTGGCTCGACCGGGTAGCCCTCGAGGGCAATCGCACCGTTGGATCGGGCGAACTCGACGGCGCCATCCAGCAGCGCGCTAGCCACCCCACTGCGGCGGGCCCCGCGAGCAATGACAAAACAGGTGATGGCCCATACGGCCAGGTCGTCAACAGGTTTGGTGACCCGGGATCGCTGGAGCCGCCCGTACTCCTCACGCGGGGCGACCGCGACCCAGCCGACGGGAGCATCGTCGGCATAGGCGAGTAAGCCAGGGGGCCGGTCGCCGGCCACCAGAGCCTGGAATGCGGCCTTGTTCTGGTCTCCCTTGTGCTCGTCGAACTCGCGGCTCGTTTGCCGATTCCACATGCACCAGCAGCCACCCTGTTGGCCGGTTGGTCCGAACAGTTGCTCGACGTCGGCCCACCGATCGGGTGTTGCCTGGAGAATCTTGATGGTCATGCGTCCAGCGTAGGTGACCCCCCCGACGGCGGTACGCTGGACCGATGGTCCATCCGCCGCTCCCTAACGATGTTGTTGTGATGCCGGGGACAGACGTGGAAGGCGAGTGGGAACGCTTTCACATCTTCGAGGCGCTCCACAACCGGATGCGCATCTGCAACCCGATGACCTCGGCAGACGTCGACGCCGTCGCCGACGTTCTCGACCCCCAGCCCGGGCACGAGGTCCTGGACATCGCGTGCGGCCACGGCGAGCTCCTGATCCGGCTGGCAGAGCGGGTCGCCATCCGCGGTGCCGGCGTTGACCTCTCCCCGTGGGTTCTCGTCCGTGCTCATGACGAGGCCGCCCGACGCACCCTGCTTGGCAGCCTGGAGTGGTGGTTGGGGAACGCACACGACCTCCCCGTTGTGCCGCCACGAGACATCGTCACGTGTCTGGGAGCCTCATGGATCTGGCACGGCTTCGCGGGTACGGCGCGATCTCTCGTCTCGCGAACGGCACCCGGTGGCCGTATTGCGGTCGGCGATCTGCGGCTGCGCGACGGCGCCGATGTGGACGCCGTATTCGCCCAGCACGGCAGGGTCTCCACCAAAGCCGAGCAGGAAGCGGTTCTCGCAGAAACCAACGTCACCCCGCTGCTGGCCTTCGACGCCCCCCCAGAGTCCTGGATCGACTACCAGAACCGGATTCTCGATTCGGTGGAGAGCTATGAGGAGGCCAACCCTGGGCCGGAGGCCGCCACATTTCGCGAGGAGGAGGCGCGGTGGCGGCTCGACCACGAGCGCGACCAGGAGTTCATGGCGTGGACGGTGTGGATTGGGGAGACTCAGCCCTGAAGATAAAGCGAGAACTCCTGGAGAATTTGGCTGCGGCTGATCGCCCCCAGCTGGACGTGGATGACCTGGCCGTCGGGGGAATAGAGGACGTTGAGCGGACTGCCGCGCGCCCCAAAAGTCAATGCCGACAGTGAGCTGCCGTTGCCGTTGCCAATGTCGACCGCCAGCGGCCAGCGGCCGACCAAACCCCACTTCTCGGCGTCGCTCAGTCCGTTGCCGTTGTCCATCATGTCGATGCCGACGAAATTGATGGCGTCGCCGACCTCCTCGGAGAGGGCCAGCAACTCGGGCATCTCGAACTCGCAGACTTCGCACCAGGAGGCAAAGAAGGCGGCGACCGTAGGTTTACCCCGGAAATCGGTAAGGGCCACCCTGCCATCACCGTCGAGTTGGGGGAGGTCCCAGGCGGTCGCTGTTGTGTCGCTGGCTGCCTCAGCGGCGATCTCCGCTTCGGACCGGCGAGGCCACACTGCAAACAGCAACCCGACTACCGCAACCGCGGCTACGACACCGATGGTGGTGCTACGAATCGCCTTCTTACGGGCTGCCTCTTTGCGCTGCCGCTCCGCCTCGGCGCGTTTCTGCTCGCGCCGCTGTGACTTGGTGGTTCTCGCCATCGTGGCGGACAACCAGTTGCGGTGTATTCCGCAGGTGGACTGTCAGAAACCCGACGAAGCGATCCAGTCGGCGCGTCCGGTCGCGCAACGGGCTCTAGTGGTTTGGGTCAGCCCAGGTAGTACATCCCGTGGAGGGCGTCCGGCATGCGGGCCTTGTCATCGGGCTCTGCGGTGGTGTCGCACGGTTCCTCATTGAGGTCAACCGTGATGAGCACTTGGTCTTCCGGGGCCCATGGTCTCGGGCGCAGCAGCGCGAGCGTAAACTCGTGCTGGCGGCTAGAGCCTTCTAGCGGTCTCATGCTCTCTCCCATCGACGGAGGCAGTTGTGATGCCTTCCCCTATGTCCCGTCCGGTGGGTCGTGTGATCGTACCGCCGATTCGTGGTCTTGTGAAGGGCGCGTCTGGTGCCGTTGTGGTAGCGGAGCGCTCGGCCACTACGCTGACTGCCATGGATGAAGAACGTATTGGTCTGTTCATCGACTACGAGAACCTCGCCATCGGAGCCCGCGACGACCTGGGCATGACCTTCGACTTCCGGCCGGTGGCCGACGCCCTGGCTGAACGAGGCCGGGTAGTGGTGCGCCGTGCCTACGCAGACTGGACATCGTTCGAGGCAGACCGGCGGATGCTGTCGGAGAACCACGTCGAGATGCTCGAGATCCCGCAACGCAAAGGCCTGGTGCGCAAGAACGCCGCCGACATCAAGATGGCCGTCGATGCCATCGAGCTTGCCTTTGAGCGCGACTACGTGACGACCTTCGTCATCTGCACCGGTGACTCGGACTTCACCCCGCTCGTTCACAAGCTGCGGGAACTGAACAAGCGGGTGATAGGCGTCGGCCTCAAGGCATCGACCTCGAAGCTGCTGCCGGCTGCTTGTGACGAGTTCCTCTTCTACGAGAACCTCGACGGGGTCGAGCCTTCTCAGCGCCGCCCCAAGTCCGATCGCCGGTCCAAGCCTCCTGCCCGTCCGGTCGAGGAACCTGCAGATGAGCCGGCCGACGAGCCTGCAGGAGAGCCGGCCGACGAGCCTGCCCTGACGGGGTCCAACGGTGAACTCGACGCCTTGGCCGTCTTCCTGGCGCAGACCGTTGCCGGTCTGCAACGGTCATCCGGCGGGCCGGTTCGCTCTTCCATGTTGAAGCGGGCGGTGCTGCGCAAGGACCCCACGTTCAGCGAGGGCGACTACGGGTTCCGTGCGTTCGGGGAGCTGCTGCGCCACTTCGCCGACAGCAATGTCCTGCAGCTCAGCCCGGGTGGCGCCCAAGGTGATCCGGTGGTGTCGTTTGCGGAATCGGGGCGTGATGCCGAAGCCTTCGACGTGCTCCATGAAGTCGTGGCCGAAATCGAGCGCAACGGTGGGACCGCGATGTTGTCCGGTCTCAAGAACCAGCTGCGCAAACGACAGCCCACCTTCAACGAGCGACGGCTCGGCTACAGCGGATTTCTGCAGTTTGTGCGTGCTGCCCACGCCCGCGGGATCGTCAACCTGGATTGGGATGACGAGGCCGGCGACTACAGGCTGAGTCTTCCGGCCGGCTGAGTCAGGGCGAGCTCTGGGCGGGGGGTTCGTTGATCGCCTCGACCGGGTCGAGGTCAGGGTCGAACCAGTCGATCTCTGGGCCGGGGACCGGGTCGGGTGCGGGATCCGGCGCCGGGTCAGGGGCGACCCGAGCCGGGGTCTCGACAAAGGCTTCATCATCGAGCGGCGGGGGATCCTGGCCGATCAGCGACTGCGCCTGGTCTTTGACCTGGCGCCACCATTTGCCCGCGTCGGGTGGCCGCTCGCGCAGGATCTCGGGCACATGCCTGATCCATCCCAGGGCTCGCAGAGAACCGATGATGATGGCGCCGGTGATCGCCACGATGCCGACCGCTGCAAGCAAGATCGCCGGCCGGGGCGGCGCAAGATCGAAGAACGCCTGGGTGACCGGCATTGCCAGCACGACGAGGAGGAAGAACGCCATGCTGCCGATCAACCACTTCTTCCACGTGACGAGCGGCCGTGCCACGATGCCGATGGCGAACAGCCCGATCGTGGCCAGCACCAGGGTCGCCACGGTTCTCGCTTCGGGCAGGGCTACGCCCTCAGCCAGGGACAGTTCGTAGGCAAAGAAGGTCGCCAACCCGGCGGCGAGGCCGATGGGTATGGCAAAGCGCAGCACCCGGCGAAGGAACCCAGGCCGGGAGGGCTCGGCGTTGGGAGCCAAGGCCAGGAAGAAGGCTGGGATCCCAATGGTGATCGAGCCGACCAGGGTGAGGTGTCGGGGCAGGAACGGGAACTGGCGGCCGACCAACCCGATGGCGATGGCAATGAAGATGGCATAGATCGTCTTGGTGACAAAGAGGTTGGCGACCCGTTCGATGTTCCCGATGACCCGGCGTCCCTCGCCTACGACAGAAGGCAGCGTCGCGAACGAGCCGTCGATGAGGACGAGTTGTGCCACGGCGCGCGAGGCCGGGCTTCCGGAGCCGATGGCAATCCCGATGTCACTGTCCTTGAGGGCGAGCACGTCGTTGACACCGTCGCCGGTCATCGCGACCACGTGGTCGCGCGACTGGAGTGCGGTCACCATGAGCTGCTTCTGGTGGGGCGTCACTCGGCCGAAGACTGTACCTGCCTCTACCTCGTCGGCGAACTTCTCGGGGTCATCGGGGAGCTCGCGAGCGTCGACGACCTCCGCCGATCCCGGGATTCCAACCTCGCGGGCGATGGCCGCCACGGTATGCGGGTGGTCGCCGGAGATCACCTTCACCTGGACACCCTGTTGGGCGAAGTAGCGCAACGTCTGTTGGGCGTCCGCCCGGATCTTGTCGCCGAGGATCACGAGCGCCTCGGGGTCGAGGCGGCGCGGTAGCTTTTCCCCCTGGAGCCGAAGCGGACTGTGGGCCAGCAGGACGACTCGTCGACCGAGGCCGGCATGATCTTCGGCGGCCGCGATGACGGCATCGTTGCCGGGGGCGACGATCTCTGGTGCACCGAGGACCCATGTGCCGTGATGCCCGAAGGTGGCGGCACTCCACTTGCGCGCTGAGGAGAATGGGATAGCGGTGTCGGCGTGCCACGCTGCTGGGGCCGGGAAGCGCTTGATGATCGCCTGGAGCGTTGCATTGGGATCCGGCTCGGCGGCACCGAGTGCCCCGAGGGCGGGTGCCGGGTCGAGGTCCGTCAGGGGCTGGAGGTCTTGGACCACCAACGTGCCCTCTGTCAGCGTGCCGGTCTTGTCGAAACAGACCGTGTCGACGCGGGCGAGCCCTTCGATGGCCGGGAGCTCTTGAACAAGCACGTTGCGTCGGCCGAGCCTGATGACCCCGACGGCGAGTGCGATCGATGTGAGTAGCACCAGCCCCTGCGGGATCATGCCGACGGCACCGGCCACCGCCGATGAGAGTGCGACCCGGATCGAATCTGCATCGATCGGTTGGTCGGCTTCCTGGGCTCGCAGCGAACTCCAGATCAGCAAGATGATGACCGGCCCGACGACCCAACTGACAGCACCGATGATCCAGTTGACGCCGTCGCGCAGTTCGGACCGCACCAGGGTGAATCGCTTGGCTTCCTTCGCCAAGGTAGCGGCGTAGGCGTCTTCGCCGACTCGGGTGGCCCGGTAGCTCCCGGTCCCGGCGGAGACAAAGCTCCCGGACAGCATCTCGTCGCCGGGCGTCTTCACCACAGGGTCGGACTCGCCGGTCAGCAGCGACTCGTTGACTTCGAGTCCTCGTGCCATCATCACGTCTCCGTCGACGGCGACTTGATCTCCGGAGCGCACCAAGACCACATCGTCGAGCACGGTTGTTTGCACCGGGATCTCCTGCGATGTGCCGTCGCGCAACACACTGACCTTCGGCGTGGTCAGTACCGCGAGGCGGTCGAGCGTCTTCTTCGCCCGGAGTTCCTGGACGATCCCAATGGCGGCATTGGTGACCAGCACAACTCCGAACAGCGCATCAGCCGGTTCCCCCACGGCAACCAGGATCACGACCAACAGGATCGAGAGGAGGATGTTGAACCGCGTGATCACATTGGCGCGGACGATGTCACCGGTGGTTCGGCTCGGTCCCTCCGGGATGGTGTTGACCTCGCCCTGAGCGATCCGCTGCCTCACCTCCGCAGACGTCAGACCTGCGAGCTGATCTTGTCCACTCTGGGCCTCGACCGCCATGCATACGAGCCTACCGACACCACGGCACCTGGGGGAGAGGGGCTAAATGCACTGTCTGGGCGGAATTGGGCACGAGAGTGTCGTGGTGAACTACACTGCCGTAACTACACGGATGTGAGGTTGGGCAATGGCGATCACAATCGACGCCGGCGTGCAGAAAGAGCAGCAAGTGTTGGCTGCGATCGGCCGGGCCTATGTCGCGAGTCACAATCCTGTGGTCGAAGCCCGTCTGGCGGCGGTTGTCGTTGATCCGGCCGCGGGAATCGGCGACCTTCCCGCCGTTGTGGTTGCCAACCGCGGCATTGTCGAGATCGTGCTCGGCGACGCCGACGTGTCCGCAGGACTGATCGCCGCCGTCGCCGAGTTGGCCGTCGGGGGTTGGGAAGTGGTGATCCTCATCGAAGGCCACCGCAGCGGTGATGCCCATCGCGGGTTGCGCGGGGCTCCGTGCGTGCTCCAGCAGTGGTGGCGTGAAGGCAGCGAGATCTGCTTCGGCGGTTTCGAAACCCCGTAACGCCTGCCCAAGATCGCGAAAATCGTTCTAGGCTTCGGGCATGCCCGCTCCGCTCTACACCCAAACGGTCGTTGCCTTCTTGTGGGATTTCGACCGCACCCTCATCCCCGACAACATGCAGGGGCCGATCTTCGACGAGTACGGCGTCGACGCCGCCCAGTTCTGGCAGGAAGTCGACGGTCTGGTCGACTTTCACCGTTCCCACGGCGAGTTGATCTCGCGCGACACCGCCTATCTGCTCCACCTGCTGTCCTATGTCGAGAACGGGGTCTTTGCTGGACTCACCAACGCCAAGCTCCGCGAGTTGGGCGGCAAACTCGAGCCGTGTCCGGGGATGCCCGAGTTCTTCGAGGAGACCCGGCGCTTCACTCGGGAAGTCCCTGAGTTCGCCGCCGCAGGCATCACCGTCGAGCACTATGTCGTGTCCACCGGACTTCGCCCAATGATCGAAGGCTCCAGCATCTATCCGCATGTTGACGGGGTGTGGGCGAATGCCTTCGTCGAGTACTCGGCGCCGCCCGGGTACCTCGAGCGGTTGCCGGTGGCGGCTGAGGGTGGACCGATCCGCCACCTCGCCTACACCATCGATAACACGTCGAAGACGCGGGCTCTCTTCGAGATCAACAAGGGCGTCAACCGCAATCCATCGCTCGACGTGAACGCGAGGATGTCTGAAGCGCAACGCCGCGTTCCGCTGCGCCACATGCTCTACATCGCCGACGGTCCCAGTGACGTTCCGGCGTTTTCGATCCTCAACAGCAGCGGCGGCAAGACCCTCGGGGTCTATCTCCAGAGACCTCGCAACAACTACAAGCAGGTGAAGCGACTCCAGGAGCAGGGTCGCATCCAGGGCATGGCCGAGGCCGACTATTCCCCCGGCAAAGGTGCCTATCTGTGGTTGATGGACAGCCTCGACCAGATTGCCCGCGAGATCGTCGACGGCAGACACGCCGCCTTCGCCAGCATCCCGAACCCCCCAGGCCACGCGTAG